>DATLUX010000337.1:0-4794 GCA_035577805.1 Verrucomicrobiia bacterium | reverse complement strand
TTCGGGCCGCAGTTCCTTTAGCCTCCCGCGTCGTTGCTCGTTCCTCACAGACCCGGAAGGGTATGCTCGTCGCTCGCGCCTAGCGGGAGGCCAAAATCCCTTGCGGCAAAACACCAGCTATTTGTGAGACACATCACTAGCGTTGTTCGAGGGGGACAAGCTTCAACCCGACGGTGCCGGTGTAGACGCTTTGGGGTCGGATGAGGCGGTTATCAGCGAGTTGTTCGAGGACGTGGGCGGTCCAGCCGCTGGTGCGGGCGATGGCGAAGACTGGCGTGAACAGATCGGTGGGAATGCCGAGCGAATAATAAACCGTGGCGGAATAGAAATCGACGTTGGCGTTGAGGTTCTTTTTCTTGAGCATGATCTCCGCGATGCGCTCGCTCATCTGGATCCAGGTGGCATCGCCGAGTTTGGCGGACAGCACTTGCGCCATGCGTTTGAGATGCGGGGCGCGGGGATCGAGCACCTTATAGATGCGATGACCCATGCCCATGATCTTGCGTTTGTTGGCCAGCGCTTCCTCGATGTAAGAGTCGACTTTGTCCAGGTCGCCGATTTCCTTCAGCATTTTGATCACGCCTTCGTTCGCGCCTCCATGCAACGGTCCTTTCAAGGTGCCGATGGCGGTGGTGATGGCCGAATACATGTCGCTCAACGTGGCGATGGTCACACGCGCGCTGAAGGTGGAGGCGTTCATGCCATGATCGGCATGCAATACATAACAAAGATCCAACGTGCTTTCGGCTTCCTTGGACGGCTTCTCCCCATTGATCATGTAAAGGAAATTGGCCGCCTCGCCCAACGTGGGGTCCGGATGCACCGGCTGCTTGCCCTGGCGCAACCGATGAAAATATGCCGTCACTACGGGGATCTGCGCGATTAAGCGCAACGCTTTGCGCCGCTGCGCATGATGCGAATCATCGTCGCAACTGCTGTCGAAACAGCCCAAGGCCGACACCCCCGTGCGCAGGGCGTGCATGGGCGGAGTGTCCTTGGGCAATTCGCGGATGATATCCAGCACCCCCTCGGGCAATTCCCGGAATTCCGCCAGCGTGCTCCTGTACTCGGCCAGTTCCTTGCGATTGGGAAGATGGTTATGGTGCAGCAGATGAACCACCTCTTCGTAACTGACTTTGCCGGCCAGTTCGTTGATGTCGTATCCGCAATAAATCAGCTGGCCAATGTCGCCGCGGACATCGCTTAAACGAGTCTGCGCGGCCACGACGCCTTCCAGTCCTTTTGCGGTGCCTGCGGGATTGCTCATGCCAAAAGTCATCAGCAATTTAGGAATGGCTACCAGACCGGTCAACGGTTTTCCTCCAGAAAACGTAGGGCGGAGACCTCCACAAGGCCGCCCTTGCTGGTTTTCCTGTATTTGAAAGAACAAAATGTGGGCCTGCCAGCCCGGCCGGAGCGCGACTCAACCGAAAGTCTCTACGAACCGCAGCCGGCGCATTCAGGCGTGGCCTCGAATTGACAGGCGCGCCCGCGGCCGATTTCTGCCGGTCAGCACACGGGCCGGCCATCCAATCCGGCCCGTGGCTGAGTCGTGGGGTGCATCCCACTTCCTTGGCGTTATGGCGCATTCACTAACACGCGCCAGCCGCCTGAAAACTTTCAGAAAAGATCAGAATTCTCTCGAATTCTTCTTTGCAAGAACGTGCGCTCCTCCTGCGTGTGTATGGGCAGCGCACGTGAAGATCCCGAAGCTAGGCAAACCTGCGGAATGGACGGCCACGCGCCGGAGCCTCCTCCGGCGGCTCCAGCCGCAGGCTCAGGAAGTCATCTGGCGCAGCCTGTTTGATCGTCATTGGCGCGTCATCTACGCCACGGCTCGCCGGCTTGGGCTCAACGACCTCGAAGCCCAAGAGGTGCTCCAACGAGCCATCCTGTCGGCCGTCAGGCATCTGACCGCCAGTCAATCCAGGGCCGAGCGTGTTCCCTTCAAGGTCTGGCTGTTTCGGACAACTCGCTGGCATGTCCTCGAACAGCGGCGCCAACGGCCCTGGTCGCCGCAGCAGCCTTCGGCGCAGCTAACGATCAACACGGGAGCTGGCATGGCCTCCGTCCGGATGGAACAACTCTGGGAAGAAGAATGGCAGAAGAGCCTGATCGCCGCCGCGCTCGAACGCGTCAAGGCCAAAGTCACTCCCAAAGACTTTCAGATCTTCGATCTCCTGGTGCTTCGTCAGTGGCCTGGGACCAAGATCGCGGCCGGACTCGGCGTGCGCCGCGCGCAGGTCTACCTGGCCAAACACCGAGTGACCAGCGTGCTTAAAAAAGAGATCCGCGCCATCGAAGCGACTTATCCGCCGTGATTGGGGAGCCAGGAACCTGTTTAGCGAGCTGACTGCACCCCTGCACATGGAGACCTTCGACCTCCGAATTTCGGACGCACCTTGAACCGATGAACCCAACCCAATCTCACGTAGCAGCCGAGGTAACGAGGTACACCCTGAGCCTGTCGAAGGGCTCTGATCTTTTTCCCGGAGAACGCGTTGGGGTAGAGTGAGCCCCTTCGACAAGCTCAGGGCAGGCCTCCTGACGTCGGCTGCTACCTGAGGGTCGGGCTCAGCTCAGGCGGCCGAATTTCTTTTCCAGCTCGCGGTAGCTCATTTCGATCAGGGTAGGCCGGCCGTGCGGGCAGGTGTAAGGCATGGCACAATGGCGCAGATCGCTGACGAGGTTTTCCAGTTCCGGACCGCTTAAGGGGTCGTTGGCTTTGACGGCATGCCGGCAGACGGTTTTGGCAATGGTGTGTTCGCCGAGCCGTTGGGCATTGACCTGTTGGCCCGCGCTTTTGAGTTCATCGACGAGTTGGAGCACGAAACGTCTCGGTTCTCTGGCTTTGACCATGGGCGGAAGGCCGTCCAGGAGGAACGTTCTTTCTCCGAACTCGCTCAACCCCACCCCGAGCCGGGTAAGCGCCGGCAATTGTTCGCGCAGGAACTGAGCGTCGCGGATGGATAACTCGACGGTTTCAGGAAGCAACAATCTTTGGCACGGCACCTCACCGCGTTCCACGCGGTCGATCATCTGCTCGAACAAGATTCGTTCGTGAGCGGCGTGTTGGTCCATCAACACCAAGCCGCGGTCAGATTCCAGCACCACATAAAGTCGCCCAATCACGCCGACCAGACGCAGCGGAACATTCAGCAATGGGGTGGGTTCGCCTGACACATTGGGCGCGGTCGACGCGGCCTCCGGCGATGGGAGTTCCACGGCTGCCGGCGCGGGCCCGACCGTGGCCCTGGCAGACCACGACCGAGCCGGCCCCGCCTCGGTTGGACGTGTGCGCGAGGTTGCGTCGATGGCCGGACCAATTGGTGCTGCGGTCTCTGCCGATCCGGGCAGGGATGCCGGCATGGGCCGGGCTTGCGGCCGCGCCGGCGCGCTGAGCGGTGTGCCGGTGAGCGGGTCAAACCCGGGAAACTCTCTGGTCACGGTATGGACTGCTGATCCAGGCCACGGGCCAGTGCGGGAGGCAGGGTCCGGGCTTCGCGTCATGGCCGCGGCGTGGCCTGGCGCGGCGGCGGAACTGCTGCTTGTGCTTGGACTCAGGTCCTTTGGCCCGCCGTGAAAGTGGAGCAGCGCTTCGCGAATGGCCTGCGTGGTCAGTTGCCGCACGGCGCGTTCGTTGTGGAACTTCACTTCGCGTTTGGCCGGGTGGATGTTCACGTCGACGGTGGCTGGATCCACTTCCAGGAACAGACAGCAAACCGGGTAACGGCCCTTCATGAGCGCGGTGTGATAGCCTTCCACCAAGGCAAAGTTCAGGCCGCGATTTTCCACCGGGCGCCGATTGACAAAGAGATGTTGATCTTCGCGACTGGAGCGGGAGACGCCAGGTTGTCCGATAAACCCCCACAAGCGGAATCGCGTCGGGTCCGGAGAGGCGGCCGCCGCGGATTCGCTTTCGTCCGTGGCGGGGCCAACGTCGGCGTCGGCGACCTCGCTCCTGTCGTCGGGGGCCGCGGCGAAGTGGGCTTGAAAATCCACGGGGATCAATTTTTGTTCATCGCCGAACAAGGCGCGCATGCGTTCGCGCAACGCGGCGAGGGCACCGGCCGGCTGGCTGTCTCGGACCACGGCGGGCAACTGCCAGACGTTCCGGCCGTCTTTGACAAAGGTGAATCCGACGTGCGGATAGGCCAGGGCGGCCAGCGTGAGGTAATGCAGAATATGCGCGTACTCGGTTTCTTCGCTGCGCAGAAATTTGCGGCGCGCGGGCAGGTTATAGAACAGCTGGCGCACTTCGAGGGTAGTCCCGGAGGGGCCGCCGGCTTCCTTCACTTCGAGGAGTTTTCCACCGTGGATCACGACTTGAGTTGCGGCCGGAGATTCCGCGGTGCGCTCGCGGGTGGTGAGATGCATGCGGCTGACACTGGCGATGCTGGGCAAGGCTTCGCCGCGAAAGCCCATCGTGGCAATGGAACCGAGATCTTCCGCGCGCTGGATCTTGCTGGTGGCATGGCGTTCCAGGCAAAGCAAGGCGTCATCCCGGCTCATGCCCACCCCATCGTCGATCACTCGGATCAAGCTGCGCCCGCCGGCCTGCACCTCCACGAGGATGCGGGCGGCCTGGGCGTCCAGGGCATTTTCCACCAGTTCTTTGACCACGCTGGCGGGCCGCTCGACCACCTCGCCGGCGGCGATTTGGTTGGCCACATGGTCGGGCAGCAGATGGATCCGATTCATTCCGTTTCCGACTTCGATTTCGATGGCAGGTTTATGGCTTGTGCAATGCCGTTTGAGGGTATTCAGCCGCCCATGCGTACCACCGGCATTGCA
>DATLUX010000336.1:0-11542 GCA_035577805.1 Verrucomicrobiia bacterium | reverse complement strand
CACCCAGATGCACGCGCAGCCGGATGCGGCCCTGGGGCGGAACTTGCGACGAAGATCCCCCAAACCCCGACACGACGATTTGGTAAACTTGCCCCGCTACGGCGGGAAACACCAACCGACTGGTCAAAAATCCGCCACTGTCGTCGTCTTCGGCGACCCAGCGCAGTCGGTCGAGCGAGTCGCCGGTATAGACCGCCAGCATCGTGTCAAAGTCCGACCCCAATGTAGAGATGCTGGCCTCTCCGGAGTGCGAAGCTTTCCACGACCACCAGACGGTTCCTCCGGCGCGCTGATCCAAGGCGGCGGGCTCAGAGGGTTGGCGCGTCGCACCCACATTGCTTCCCTCCGTAGTGATATCGGTGCTGTCGAGTGCAATACGCGCCTCGAAGTCATCGTTGGGAGGGAGAGGGACCAAGTTCAGCCGAAGATCAAAATTAAAATCCGTGAAGGAATAGCCACTCCATGGACCAAACACCCGCAGTAAATAGGTCACTCCATTGGTTGCCCGCCAAATGGCCGTAGGACCCGAAGACTCGACTTCCTGAAGCGTCACCGGACGCAACTCTGGGATGGACGTCCCGGTGTAGACTTGGACGAAGGGGAAGGTCCCGAAGGCCCCGCTTGCGTCGACCCGGGCCTTCGCATCGAAGGGTGCCGTCCAAGCGTACCAGACCGAATGAAACCCATAAGGCTCCTCGCTCTCCCGAGTTGCGCGATAAAACGATGCGGAGAACGTCAGGTCCGGCCCCGTGAGCACGGCGGCATCGGCCAAGTTGTCGTTCGGTGGGGGAAGGCCAAAAGTTAGACTCAGCTTGACCGTGCCACCGTCCCCGTCCACTGCGATGTGATACAGCGCGCCCGCGCGGCACGGAAACATGGCCCAACTCCAGGACTCAACGCCTCCAAAGCCTCCATTATCCTCCACCACGTTCACCAGATCGGAAACCGTCTCCCCCGTGTAGACTCCGACTACCGTGTAAAGCGAACTTCCGCTCGTGTCCACGAAGACCACCCCATCGCCCGGCGCGGTCCAGTTCCACCAGATCGAGTGCCGGGCCGGCTGCAATGGATAATCGGGTTCGCCTGGTTCTGCAGTGGCGGCCAAGTTCGAACCTGTGACCTCCACGGCCCCGGCCGGAAAGGTAAATGCTTCTGCGAAGTTGTCGTTCACTGGCCGCTCCACCAGCCGACCCAATAGCTCCACGGATCCACTCGCCCAGACCCACGACGTCAGCGTGTCCACCGCGATGGCGTAAACGGTGCCCTCGCGGATCGGAAAGCCGACCGAGCTCGCATGGGTGTACGAGGAGTCGCTGGCGACGAGCCTCAGGTTGGTCAGGGCGTCCCCGGTGTATACCGCCAGGGCGACCGGAAAGTCGACTGATGATGCCGATATGGCAAAGTGACCATCTATCGGTGCGGTCCAGCTCCACCACACTGAGTGCTCGCCCTCCGCGCCCGCGTGTCTCGGCTCGCCTGCTTCTTTCGTGGCGCCGAGGTTCGATCCACTCGCAACAAACTCCGACCCCGTCAAGAGCGTCCGCTCGGCAAAGTTGTCGTTGACTGGAGGCCTGACGACCACATGGAGCCCGATACTCCCGCTGGCTTCGTTGAACCCATCCACGGCAATGTGGAAAATTTCACCGGTGTGGCAGGGAAAAGTAACCCGGCTCGAGCGGGTCCCAGAGTCGTCGTCGTTAGATGCGACCAGCGCCAGATCCGCCAGCGCCGTCCCAACGTACACGGCGAGCGTGGTGTCGAAGGAACTCGTCGCTGTGTCGACGGCGGCTTGGCCATCCATCGGGGCGGCCCACGACCACCAAACGGAATGCCCCCCGGGGTTTCCTGCATGATTCGGCTCCGCGGTTTCTTTGGTGGCGCCGATGTTGGAACCGCTGGTGGTAACGTCTGCCCCCACGAGGACGAACGCAGCGGCGAAGTCGTCGTTTGCCGGTCTTACGATTCCCACCAGATGGATCGCCCGGGCCAGGTCATCGTTGGCAGGCGGCTCGGAACGGAGGTTAAGGAAGATCGTGCCACTGGCTCCGTCACGGCCATCGACGGCTAACCGGTAAGTTGTTCCTGCCGTCGCGAAAAAGCTGAGCCGATTGGTCAGGTCTCCTCCGTCCGCGTCGCTGGCGATTAGGGTTAGGTTCGTCACGGAGCTTCCTGTGTAAACAGCCAGGAGGGTGGGGAAAGTGCTGTTGAGGGCGTCCAGGAAAACCGTTTGGCTGGTCGAGGCCGTCCAGGCCCACCACAACGATTTGCCTCCAGCATTTCCTGCATGGTTAGGCTCGCCAACCTCCTTTGTCGCCGATGTGTTCGTGCCTGTGACCAGGTTGTTGACCGACGCGATGTTAAGGGCATTCGCAAATTGGTCGTTGATCGGCACGGCCCCGTGTGTGGCACCGGCAAAGAACGATCCTAAAACCAAAGCGATCCATTCCTGACGAATCCACCTCATGATAGTCTCGATTGTTGGCAGCCTGAAACTCCTTCGAGCGCTCAATGGTATCCTTTGGCCGGGGCCAGGCAAGCCAGATCTCGCTTCCGAGACGCGTTTGGGTGCACGACAAAAATCTTCGGTCCTGCCTCGGACAGAAAGTGGATTCGCCCTCGCTGAAATCTAGATCCGAATCGAATGCGATCGAACTTGCCCGCTTCCCACCCCGGCCCTCTCCCCCCTCCGAGGGCGGAGAGACAGACTGTCGCAAAGAGCCCTCGATGAACCTCAACGTCGTAGGCCTTGAATATCTGCGACACGCATAGCTTTACGGCATAAACAAAGCGTATTCGCAGCCTTAGAGGAATCTTGTCACGCGCCCGACGCGTTTCCGTTTATCACAATGCCTAAGGCCGTCCCGACCGTAGATGACTGACTCCACCGTTCACTTCCAGATCCACAACGTGCGAGCGAACCTGACGAGCGAACGCAGGTTTTCTTTGCGCCACGGGAATTAGTCGGCTCCGAACGGGAACATTGGAACGTTTTCGAAACGCCGAAGATGTTGGCCTGCGTCAGTGCCGGTGAAAATGGGAACGGCGGGTCAATCCCACTGCAGTCGCGGTGACCTTGGAGCCGAGAGCCGTCCAATCTCGGGTTAGTCGGCGGGAGGCCGAGCGTCGTCCAGGGAGGTGCCTTTGGATTGAGACAGCTTTCTCCTCCATTCGGAGGCCTGCTCTGGCTTGCCCCAGGCCTCGTAGAGTTGGACGAGGCGCTCGGCAGTGTCCTGAATGGGCTGGGCGCGCGCGGCAGAAGGTTTTTTCGCGGCGCGTTGCTGCAAGCCTTCGTAGGCTTGCAGCAATTGTAGCTCGGCCTCAGTGAGCTTATTCTGGCGAAGGAATGCCAGGCCCAAAGAACTTTGGGCAACGAACGTGACCGAAAGTCCCGGCTGTTTTTTCTTCAGAATATCCAACCGTTCCTGCAGGACCTTTTCGGCGTCGGCATATTTCTCCTGGCGCAAGAGGGCATCACCCAATTGTCCCAAAGTTGTAGCGATGGTCGCGCCTTCGGCGGAATGGGTTCTGCGCTGCGCAGTCAGCAAGCGTTGGAGGAGGGGTTCCGCTTCTGCAAAGCGATTGGTCGCGACGTAGGCTAGGGCAAGGTTTCTGATGAAGGACTCTGCATCCTTGTTCTCCAGCCCTGGAGTGAGCTTGGCTTCGTTCAGGGTCTGCTCGAACAGCGGGATCGCCTTGGATAACTGGCCAGCCTCCATGTAAGCGGTTCCCAAGTTGTTCATAAACGCAAGGCGGGAAGGATGCCCGGGTTCGAGTCGATTTGTTGCGAGTGGCAGAATTTGTTCCCACAAGGAGAAAGCTTCGGCAGTCTTCTTGGCCTTGGCATAAGCAGAGGCAAGGTTGTTCATGATCGCGAGCGTGCTCGGATGGTCCGGAGCCAACGCGCCTTGGGCGAGCCTGAGAAGCTCCTCATACAGGGGCGCTGAGTCCGCTGAACCCCCGGCTTTCTGGAGCAAGGAGGCGAAGTTGTTCATGAGAATGAGCGACGTCGGATGTTCGGGCGCGAGCTTGCCTTTCGTCGCTTCCAAAGTCTCTGACAAGAGTGCCATCGCTTCTGAGGATTGGCCGTTGGCCTGGTATGCTTTGGCCAAGTTATTCTTCATCGCGAGCGTATCAGGATTGTCCGGTCCGATCCGGATTGACTGCAACTCAACGGCTTGCTTGAGCAGCGGCACGGCATTGGAAGCCTGCCCGTTATCCAGATAGGCCAAGGCCAGACTATTCATCGCTCCGATGGTGTTGACATGTTCGCGACCACGCTGGGCCAGCGCCAGCTCCAATGCTTGCTTGAGGAGAGGCATCGCTTCCTGGATCCGGCCCGACTCGCGGTACATCGTGCCGAGGCTGGACATGGTGGTGAGGACGTGCGGATGGTCCGGTGCCAACCGGAGTTTCTGGAGCTTGAGTACTTCTTCCATGATGGGCACAGCATTGGAAGTTTGGCCGAGATCCCGGTAGACCAAGGCCAGGTTGCTCATTTCCGTTACAGTGTCCAGATCCTCCGGCCCCCGGGTCCTCACGCGACATTCGAAGATCTCCCGTCGCAGTGGAAGCGCGTTCGTAAACTGGCCCGCCGCCCGATAAGCCTCCGCCAAGTTGCTCATCGAGTTGAGAGTGGCGGGGTCCTCCGGCCCGAACCTGGCCTTGCGCAGGACCACGACTCTCTCGAGCAACGAGATCGCTTCGGTGAATTGGCCCTTCTCTCGATACGAAACCGCTAGGCTATTCATGAAAGTGAGATGTTCTGGAGAGTCTGCCGCGAGGAGCGACGAGCTTCGATTGAGCAACGTTTCCCCCTGTTGGATGGCGTTGGAGAGTTGGCCGCTTGCTCGATAGGCGTTGGCGAGATTGTGCATCGAGGTCAGTGTGTCGGCATGACAAGGCCCAACCCTGCTCTCTCTCAAAGCCAGTGCCCGTGCTAACTGTCGGATGGCATTGGTGTCATCGCCGAGATAAAGCAACGTTGCTCCCACGGCATCCCGAATCTGCGCTTCGACCGCGGGCCGGTTGGTGAAGAGCAACGCAATTTGTGGCTCCGCCGCTTGCACCGCGCGCTGCACCGTCACGTTCCAGCCTAAGCCGCCTTCGCGCCCTTCGGGCCGTGCCGCAGCCAGAATGTTGTCGCGCAAAAATGCGATCACTGCCTGGGCGTCGGCCGCCCTTTCGTTGGCCTCGGTTTTTGCCGCCACGGCGCGCTTGCGCTGGGCGGACTCAGCCTTCCTGGCATCGATGGCCCGCTCGCGCTCAAGGTTGGCCCACAGACCGAACCACATGCTGACCACGGTAGCCGTCACGAGTGACATGACCATGAGGGCCGCCGCAGCGACGGCCGTGCGATGCTTTCGCGAGAATTTCTGCCAGCGATAGATCGCAGTCGGCGGCGTAGCCTGCACCGGTTCGTGGTCGAGGAAGCGCCCGAGGTCCTGGGCAAGCAATTGCGCCGTGGCGTAGCGGCGGGCCGGTTCCTTCTCAAGGCACTTGAGGCAGATGGTTTCCAGGTCGCGCGCCACGGCGGGGTTGAGGCGGCGCGGCGCGACGGGGTCGTCGCCCAACACCAAGGCCAGGGTTTCCTCCAGCGACTGGCCCACGAATGGCGCGCGGGCCGTGAGCAGGCAGTAGAGAATCGCGCCCAGGGAATAGACGTCGCAGGCAGGGCCAATCTGCTCGCGTTTGCCAAGCGCTTGTTCCGGAGGCATGAAACTGGGAGTGCCCAGAACCTGGCCGGACACAGTCAGCTCCGAGTTCCGGGTTGCGAGTTCTGGATCGGAAAGGCGTTTGGCCAGGCCAAAATCGGTAACGCGCGGCTGACCGTGCTCGTCGAGAAGAACATTGCCCGGTTTGAGGTCGCGATGGAGCACGCCCTTCGTGTGGGCGTAGTGAATCGCTTCGGCGATGGTCTTGACCAACCCGGCGGCGCGGGCGGCAGGCAACGGACCTTCCCGCACAAGGGCGGCAAGGTTGTTGCCTGCCACGTAGTCCATCGAGAAATACTGGTGCCCCTGATGCTCGCCGACTTCGTGGATGGCGACGATATTCGGGTGCTGAAGGTTGGCCGCGGCCTCGGCTTCCCGACGGAAGCGTTGCACATCGGCCGGCCCCGCCAACTGGCCCGAGAGGATTAACTTCACCGCCACGGTGCGGTTCAGGCTGAGCTGGCGGGCCCGATACACCACCCCCATGCCGCCTCGGGCGATTTCCTCGATTAGCTCATAATCGCCGAAGGCGCGCTGTTGAGGCACGGAGGAATGAGTTTGGGTGACGCGGACCTGGCGCGTGACCGGCTCGAAGGATTGCGCCAGCGCGTCGAGCCCATCCTGAATCAGACAGGCCGGACAGAGGCCACCCGCAGCGCTGGCATCGAGCGCTTTGCCACATCGACCGCAGCGGGACAGGTTCGGCATAGGCTGCCTCAACGGCTTGGTATCGCGCGCCGCAGCTTGACCTGAGTTGCGGTGGGGTGTCGAGCTTTCGCGCGCGGCGGCTGGGGCGCGATTGCGCTCCTCCAGAGGCAGTCCGCAGCCAGGAAGATGAAGTCGTTCGAGCCGGGCGCGCCGGGGGACCAATTGGCGTCAGGCAAACTTTAAGTGCTGATGGCTTGCAGGAGATGGCGTAATTCGTCCTCCACCTCGCTGTTGGTGGCGACGGTATTCGCCACTTCGGCGCGGAGCAGTTCACCGTAGCGTTTGCGTAAGCGATGGACGGCCTGGGAGACGGCGTTCTCCGTCATCCCCAGCCGCGCGCCAATGTCCGCCTGGCTCATGGCGCTCTTTTCGCCCCACGTGAAGGCTTTCAGTTCGTCGAACAGCTCGCAACGGCCGTTTGCTTCGTATTCGGCGCGGAGACCGGCCAGAACCTGATCCAGGAGCGCCAGAGCCCAGCGCTGCTCAAACAGCCTATCGGGCGAAAGGTCGGGCGCTGCCGGTTCTGCCTGATAACGGCCTTCGGCATCCTGCTGATCGATCGAGACGGGCGACTGGCCGGCGCCACGTTTCTCCGCGCTGGCCCTCCTCCATTCGTTCACGAGGAAATGGTCAAGGGCGGTAACCAAAAAGCCCCGGAAACGTCCGCGTTCGGGATCGGCCAGTTTGAAGTATTCCTTTTCCAGCAGCCTCGCGAAGAACGCCTGCGTCAGATCCTGAGCGTCGGACGGGATCCATCCTTTGCGACGCACCCGGGCGTAAATTGGGTACCAGTATGTGCGACACAGCTTCTCCAGCGCCTCCCGGGCGCCTGGGGCGGACGTGTCGCCCGCCGCAATGACAACGGACCAATGGGTGCTCGTGAAAGCCGCTTGTTGAGCGTGTCCGGAATCCTGTGGTCGCATAGTCTCGCGTCAATGTGTTGCTTGAACTCAAGTGTCGACTGAACGGCAATTTGTTCAAAGGAATTGGGTCAGGTCCAGTAGAATTCGGGCGCCGTTGCATCGCTGTGTCCGGCTGCTCCATCGCCGTGTCCGCCGGTTGTGCGACTGTGTTCAAGCGATCACCTCTACAATAGGCCATTTCCACGAGGCTTGCCGGATTTCGGAGATTCCACGCAAGGCCACCTCATCGCCACTCACGCTCAGGATGATCGACGAAGCCTCCTCCGTGGATCGGCTCGGCAGCCCACCGGCACACTTTGCAAAGTGTGCCGAGGTGTCTTCAGTTGCGATAGCGTCGCGCGCGCTCCTTTCAACTGAAGATTCGAGACCTCCCCATTCTTTTGCCCTCAATTCCTTTGCCCCAAGCGGGCGGCATCCAGGCCCACAGCGAGATGCGCAGCAAGGGTAATGTCTGGTCGCCTTCAGTTGTTGCCGCGGTGGTTTGGCAAAGGAATTTGGGGCAAGGGAATTACATTCACGTTGCAGGCCGGCCCTCGACATTGAGAGCGGATTTTCCTGAAAGGAAACGGCTGAGGATCCCTGCCCGGTCGAGAAAAGCTTGGTTGGTCAGACATGAACACGTTCAGTACCGAACCAGGCTGCTCCACAGTTTTTACGGACACGAACACGCGGAATCACTCGAAGCCGACCACGTGCACAATACGAGTTGGCCATTGCCCAAATCGGGCGCCCAATCCAGATGGTGGAATGAGCTGTTGCCCACTGAGTCGGAATTCCAAGCGACCGTCGCCGCGAGGGATTGAAAGCTGTCCGTAATCGCTGCTGTTGTTGACTTTGCCATCGGGCTAGGAAGGGCAGCTACAGGTTGTTGGCATGTCCCTTGTCGAATTCTTCAAGTTTCTTTTTCCACTCAGCGGCCTGGTCCGATTTTCCGGTGGCTTCGTAAAACCTCACCAAACGCTCGAGCGCTTTCCTGAAGTGTGGTTTGCCTTGACTGGGAATCCTGGCCTCGCGTTGGTGCATGCCCTCGTAGCCGGAGAGCAGCAGTGGTTCGGCCTCCACGTATTTCTTCTGGCCCAGCAGCGTGGCGCCCACCAGGCTGCGAGTGCTGAACGTCAGCGGGTCATCCGGCCACTTCCTTTCATGGATGGCCAGACACTCGCGGGCCAGCGGTTCGGCCTCGGAAAACTTTCTCTCCGTGAGCAGAGTCGTCGAGAATCGGGACAGGAGCCCAGCCAACGTACCGTCGTCCGCCGGCGACCGGGCGCGCAAGTCCCGCAATTGCTCCACGTGAATTGCCTCCAGCCCGGTCCAATCGCCCAGGTCCCCCAGGATGGCTTCGAGGTTCCGGACCGCACGTTGCAATTCGTCCTTGGGCCATTCCGGATGACGCTGAGACAAGGCCAGGGCTTCCTCGGCTAAAGGGCGGGCCTCGGCCAAGGCCTGGCGCTGGCGTAGGACCTCGGCGAGGTGGCACAACACCGTACTTAGCATCTGGGCGGCTGAGGGGTCGGCGGCCGGCGGATTGCGCAGCATCGCCAGCGCCTGGCGAAAGTTCTCCTCGGCCTCAGCCAGCTTCCCAGCTTGCCGGAGGACAAAACCCAGGTTGTGCAGTGGTTTGGCCAGCTCCGGATGCGCGTTGCCAAACCGTTTCCGGAGCATCTCGACGGCCTCACGCTGCATCGCCTCGGCCTCGGCGAGTTTGCCTTGTTGCTGGAGGACGACCGTCAACAGCCCGAGCGTGTGGGCCGGTTCGCGATACGCAGCTCCTCGGACCTTGCGGTCGATGGCCAGCGCCTCACGAAACAGGGATTCGGCCTCGGCGAGCTTGCGCTGGTCTTGGAACACCATGGCGAGGTCCTCCAGTGAGCGGGCTAGATCGGGATGTTCGTTGCCGTCGCCAAATAGTTCCCGGCGCAACTCCAAGGCTTTACGATGCGCCGCCTCGGCCTCGGCCAGCTTGCCTTGAAGGCGAAGCACCGTGCCAAGATAGTCAAGTGATCTGGCCACTTCGGGATGTTCGTTGCCCAGAAGTTTCCGCTGCCGTTCCAGCGCCTCACGGTGCAACGCCTCGGCCTCGATCAGCTTGCCTTGGGACAGGAGGGTGAGGGCGAAATTGTTGAGCGCGGCGGGCAGTAGCGGTTGCTCTTCGCCCAACCTTTTCAACAGCGCCACTGCTTCACGATGCATCGTTTCGGCTTGAGGCAGGCTGCGTTCTTCTCGGAGGAGGTTGGCAAGGTTGTTGAGAGTGGTGGCCAGATACTGATGCTCATTCCCCAGCACCTTGCGCTGCATCTCGAGAGCCTCGCGATACATCGGCTCTGCCTCAGCCAGGTTGCCTTGGGCCTGCAGGACCAGACCAAGATCGTTGAGGAAAGTGGCCAACATCACATGCACGGGGCCCAACGTTCTCCGCCCGATCGCCAGTCCTTCACGACACATCGCCTCGGCCTCGGCCAATTGGCCTCGCATTCTAAGCACGGACGCCATATGGAAGAGGGAGGCCGCCACGTGAGGATGCTCGTTGCCCAGGAGTTTGCGCTGCATGGCGAGAGCCTCACGCAACATCGACTCAGCCGGGGCCAACTTGCCTTGCTCCCGGAGAACGTCGCCGAGGGCGTCCAGAGACATCGCCACATCAGGATGCTCGTTGCCCAGGAGCTTCCGCCGCTTCTCCAGCACATCACGATGGATCGCCTCGGCCTCGACCAGCTTTTTCTGCTCACCGAGAAGAAGGCCAAAATTGTAACGTATCATGGCCATTCCAGGGTCATCGCCCGAAGGATTCTGGGTTATCGCCAGCGCCTCGCGGTAAGTGGCCTCCGCCTCGACAAACTTTCCCTGATCTGACAGCGTAAGGGCCAGACCGTTGAGCAGCGCGGCCAAGTCCGGGTGCTCGTTACGCAACAGCTTTCGCAACATCCCCAGCGCCTCGCGTTGCAGCGTTTCCGCCTCGGCCAGCCTGCTTTCTTTTTGCACTATGTAGGCGAGATTGGCGAGGACCGTGGCGACGCTCCGATCCTGCTTCCCCAAGAGTTTTCGGTACATCGCCAGTGCTTCGCGAGCAAACTTCTCTGCTTGCTGATAGTTACCGAGGTGGGCTTGGATTTTGCCGCACATATCGAGGGCCAAGGCCACTCGTTCATGCTCTTCGCCGAAGTGGGATCGGGCAAGGCGAAGGTTCTCGCGAGCCTGCGCATCTGCCTCGTTGGCCAACCCGAGTTCCTCGTAGGCCTCGGCCAAAATGTGGCGCAATTCGATCTCCACCTGCGGCTGATTGGTGAGTTCCTTGCCCACGCGCGCGGCGGTCTTGTCCAGGATCTCTCGCAGCATCGTCGTGTCGCGACCCAGGGCCTTCGACGGCCCCACCCCCCCGAGCATGTCCTCGAGGAATCGCGCCACTTGCTGACTCTTGGCGGCTTCGGTCTGAGCTTTCGCGCGCTCGCGCGCCTCATTGGCCTGCGCATTCTGCGCTTGCTTGCGCAAACGGATCTGTTCGCGTTCCGCCAGCGTGGCGCGGACCGACTGCCAGGTGCTGACTGCCACGCCAAGTAAAAGAACCGTCAT
Source organism: Verrucomicrobiia bacterium (assembly GCA_035577805.1). Classification (GTDB taxonomy): domain Bacteria; phylum Verrucomicrobiota; class Verrucomicrobiia; order Limisphaerales; family JADJPG01; genus DATLUX01. The sequence continues at coordinate 633 of DATLUX010000336.1, read as the reverse complement.
GACTACCGTGGCCGCTGTGAAGATCAGTTTGTTCCGACGAACGAACTTCTGAAACCGATAAAGATTGCTCGGCGGGCTGGCCACCACCGGCTCGTTGTTCAGGTGCCGTTCGATGTCGAGCGCGAATCCGTTTGCAGTCTCATAACGGCGCGCGCTTTCTTTCTCCAGGCACTTCATCACGATCCAGTCCAGGTCCTTGTCAATTTCGGATTTCGGGTTTCGGATTTCGGATTTGGCCGATTCTGGAGAGCGGTTCTCCGAACGCTGTTGCGTGAGCCGTGTGCTGGGCTTAACCGGCTCGACTTCGCGAATCGTGCGCCGCATCTCGTCGAGACCCGCCGCCACCAGTTCCTTGTGTCAAACGGTGTCGTGCCGGTGAGCAACTCGTAGAGCAGCACGCCCAGGCTGTAGATGTCGGTCCGGGTATCAATATCCAGCCCTCCCAATTGCGCCTGCTCAGGGCTCATGTAGGCGGGCGTGCCCATGAATTGTTCAAAAGCCGTGAAGAGCGTTTGGTCCGTTAGCCGGCCGTGAGTGGCCTTGGCGATGCCGAAATCAATCACCTTGGGCACCGCGGATCCATCGTGCCTCGCCACCAGCACGTTCGAAGGCTTGATGTCGCGGTGGATGACG
>DATLUX010000335.1:0-18889 GCA_035577805.1 Verrucomicrobiia bacterium | reverse complement strand
CGAAGGACTCAAACGCGGCTATGAAGCGACCGATACCGGCGGTCCCATCTCCATGCCCGTCGGGGAAGGCGTCATGGGCCGGGTCTTCGATGTCACCGGTGCCCCCGTGGATGAACAAGGTCCGTTCAAAGCCGATAAATATCTGCCCATTCATCGGCCGGCTCCTGCCTTGATCGACCAGTCCACCAGCCCCCAAATCCTGACCACCGGCATCAAAGTGATCGACCTGATTTGTCCCTTCCTGAAAGGCGGCAAGGTCGGCGCGTTCGGCGGCGCGGGTGTCGGCAAAACCGTGGTGATCATGGAGCTGATCAACAATATCGCCAAACTGCATGGTGGTATTTCCATGTTCGCCGGCGTAGGCGAACGCACCCGCGAAGGCAACGATCTCTACAACGAAATGATCGAAGCCAACGTCATTAAGGTTAAGCGCGACGAGAAAGGGCACCCGGTGCCCGGCCCCAATGGGTTGCCCGTGATCGAGCCCGGCTCCAAGATCGGCCTCGTTTACGGCCAGATGAACGAGCCACCCGGCGCCCGTCTTCGCGTCGCCTTGTCCGCCCTGACCGTCACCGAGTATTTCCGGGATGAACATAACCAGGACGTGCTCCTGTTTGTGGACAACATCTTCCGGTTCTCTCAAGCCGGCTCGGAAGTCTCCGCGCTGCTCGGGCGCACGCCCTCGGCCGTCGGTTATCAGCCGACGCTGGCCGCCGAGATGGGTGACTTGCAAGAACGCATCACTTCGACCAAGAAAGGGTCCATCACCAGCTTCCAGGCGGTCTATGTGCCGGCCGACGATCTGACCGATCCCGCGCCCGCGACCACCTTCGCGCACCTGGATGCGACCATCGTGCTCGAGCGATCCATCGCCGAGTTGGGCATTTATCCTGCCGTCGATCCGCTGGCGTCCAATTCCCGCGCCTTGTCGGCTGACATCGTGGGCGAAGAACATTACCAGGTCGCTCGTGGTGTCCAGCGCGTGCTCCAACGTTACAAGGACCTGCAGGATATCATCGCCATCCTGGGCATGGATGAACTGAACCCGGAGGATAAACTCACCGTGTTTCGCGCCCGCAAGATCCAGCGTTTCTTGAGCCAGCCCTTCTCCGTCGCCGAGGTCTTCACCGGCCGCGAAGGCAAACAGGTGCCGGTTGCTGAAACCGTCCGCAGTTTCAAAGAGATCCTCGAGGGCAAATATGATGAGGTTCCCGAGATCAACTTTTACATGAAAGGTGGCATCGACGAGATCAAGGAGGACGGTGAGGGCAAAGGGGCCAAGGAGAGCAAAGAGGCGCCGAGCAAAGACGCCAAGGCCACGGCAACGCCGAGCAAAGAAGCCAAACCCAAAGAGACCGAGAGCAAGCCCAAGGACAAGGAGGCCAGGTAACTGATCGCCACTCGCCTCCGCAAGGCCCATCTGACGAGACAAAGCGTAACCTGAACCCAAAACGATCCGCATGGCCACCCTGAAACTGGAGATCGTCACCCCCGAGGCCCTGACCTACTCCGAGGATGTGGAGATGGTCACTCTCCCAGGCATCGAAGGCGAAATGGGCATCTACCCGATGCACGTGCCGCTCATGACCCAGATCGTGGCGGGGGAAGTCGCGGCCCGCAAAGGCGGCCGGGACTACTTCCTGGCCGTCGGTGAAGGTTTTGTGGAAATCACCGCGGAGCGTGTGGCCATCATGACCGACATGGCCATCAAGGCGGAGAACATCGACGAAGCCAAAGCCGAAGAAGCCCGGCGCCGCGCCGAAGCGCGTCTGAGCGAGAGGCTTGGTGCTGAAGATGCCGCCATGGTCAGCGCTGCCCTGGCCCATTCGCTGGCCCAGCTTAAAGTCAAACGACGCACCCGGCCATAGGTCCTCTGGTGGTGGCATGTTGGAACGCATCGGCGCGCGCGTTGGTCTGCTTGTGATCGCCGGTTGGTCGATTGGCCTTGCCGCGCAAGATGCTTCCTTGCGCCGTGAGGATTTCTCCACGGATCCATTCTGGGAAAGCTATCGCAGCCGATTATTGCCGAATCCATTGCCCATCACCCGACAGGACTTCGGTTGGCGTAACGTGCAGCAGGCCGATGGTGCACACGAAGAGATCGGCGGTTGGATCCAACGGTCGCTGACTCCCGCTTGGTTTGCCAAAATCATCCCCAGACGAACGCTCGATGACAAATTGTCCGCTTCAGGAAAGTTTGCCGTGAGTCGCGACGACAGCAGCAGCGGCACGTTGTTCGGCTGGTTCAACGAGACCTCGCGCGGTTGGCGAACACCGAACTCGCTGGTGTTCCGCCTGGACGGCAATGGCGGCAAGTATTGGGTCTTTTACGAATATGGCACACGTCATTGGCTGACCGGTGGGGAAGGTTGTTTCGAAGGAGACCGTTATCAAACCACTCCGACTAAGCCTTTCCCGGCTAATGGCACAGCGCATACCTGGTCGTTGTCTTACGACCCGGCCGAAGCCGGCGGCAGAGGGTTAATCCGGTTTGTGCTCGACGGCAAAACCTACACGCACGCACTGGCCCCAGGTCATCGCGCTGATGGCGCGGAGTTCAACCGCTTTGGAGTATTCAACGTGCAAAACACCGGCAGTGGCATGGAGGTCAGTTTCTACGACTTGCATCTCGACGGGCAGCCCATCGATCTAAGCAACCGTCCAGACTGGGAAGCGCGCGGAAACAAAGTCGAGTTTCCAGACCGGCATATGCGGCCGTTCCATGATTTCGGCTGGCTCTCGACCAGCAAAGCAGGTGGAAAAGCGGGTGAAATCGGGGGTATTATCTGGCGTGATGAAGTCCCCGCCTTTTACGCTGCCAAAGTCGGCCCACTCCATCTCGAACAAGAATTATTTGCTTCGGGCAAGATCGCATTCAACGGCGCGGGCTCCGATAGCGGCGTGTATCTGGGCTGGTTCGATTCGAGGTCAAAGACCAATAAGTCGTTACCCGATCTGAAGGAGCCGCAGGCTAATCTGTTGGCCATATTGCTCGAAGGCCCTAGCCGCATCGGCCACTATCTTCGCGCCGCTTACAGCAATGCGCGCGGCCACGGGATCTTTCAGGATAGCGGCCCAATCATCCGTCCCGACGGCCGGGTTCATCAATGGTCAGTCCGTTATTCGCCGCAATCGGGTCAGATCACGGTGCAACTGGACGCGGACACGCGCGTGCTGGCCATGAAGCCGGAGCACCGTCAGGAGGGCGCGACCTTTGACCGCTTCGGCCTCTTCAACCTGCAGGAGGGCGGACATTTCGTTGACGTTGCCCTTGATGACGTGACCTACACCGTCAGAGGAAATTGAGCGTTAGCCCGACTTCGCGGATTCGAGCCCAGCGCGGCCAGAGGCGTTTTGGCGTATTCCGCATTCCGCATTCCGCACTCCGCATTCCGCACTGGAATCAGGGGGTGACACGGCGGATGCGCCGGAGCTGCTCCGAGCCGGAGAGATAAAGGTCCTTGCCCACAAAACAGGGAGAACCCACCGGATCGATCTTGCCGACGACATGAATGCGCGCGTCGTGTGGATCAATGCGGACCAACACGTTCCGGAGGTAAGTCCAGATAAAATCATCCGGGCCGCGTACGAGTGAGAGATACTCATAGGAAGGGTCCACCCAATGTGGCCAATAGTCGTCGGTCGAAACGCGCCAGGGCAGGACCTTTCGGAAAAGCACTTCGCCCGAGCGCACGTCCACGCCATAAAGCACGCCGCGGCCCGGCTGACGCGGATTAACCGTATCTACGGTCAATCCCAGGAGGCGTCCTGGAGGGACTTCGGTGATCAACCCACTCGCCCGCGCTTTCGCTATCGGCACGATGTCGCGCACGATCTTTTGTTCGCTCACGTCGTAGACAAACAGCTTTGCCTGCTCAGTCGGGCGGTTGTTGTCCTGTTCATCGGCCGCGGTGGAGGTGGATAAAACGATCAACTTCCCGCCAAGCGCAGGCGTGATCCAATGGACGGTATAGCCGCTGAGGGGTTTCCAGACGCCGTCGAGTTGGCCGGTTTTCGGATCGTACCAGCCCAGGCCACCGCCGGTGTAGTTGCGTTCGCCGAAACCGCCGAAATAAATCCGGCCATCCGCGCCGAGAGCCGAACTATGCATGATCGCGACGCGGGTGGAACGGAACTCGCCGATGCGCTGAGGATTGCTGGAGGCGCTGCCTTCACCGGGCGGAGGGCGTGTAGGCGGGCCGCCCTTGCCTAAGGTCCATGGCCGCGCGGGGTCATACACGAAGAGCGGGCCACCTGCGTAACCGCTCGAGTAGAGCCGACCGCCGGAGAGAATCGTCGTGTACGGAGCCAGTCCGGTGCGAGGACCGCAATAAAGGGTCTGATCTGTCTTGGGATCAAAGATGAAGGTGCCTGCGTAATCGTCGCCGGTCCCGTAGAGCCGGCCATCCGGCAACACGGACAAGGGGTTAATGCGGTGCGGATACGTCTCCACGTTCTGCAGGCGAATCGATTTCCAGCCCAACTCCTCGGGATTGCGTTTATCATTTTGGCCATCCTCTGCCTTTAGCTTTTGCGCCTTGGCTTCTTCGCGTGACCGATGCCAGAGCATGGCGTTGCCGTTTTCATCCGGATCGATCTGCCCGAAGTAAACGTCCGGTTTCGGCACCGCTTTGGCCCACGGAGAAGCCTGCTTGGGCCATGGCCGCGTATCGTTCACGCGCGGAATCGCCTCGCCGTGGTAGAGCCAATATTCCTTGTCCGGCGCGCCGGCAATTTGGGGCAGACGCGCGTAGGATCCGGGAAAGTCCTCAAGGATATCCATCACCCGTTCCGTCGGCGACTCCAGCAAGACCTTTTGCTCACCGGTTTGCAGGTTCACCGCCACCAGGTACCACGCCGGCACCATGCCGCTGGCGATGTAGGCGTGCGTGTCGTCCACCCCCATAACGTACCGGCTCCACGCGCCGTTGGGATGGCTCGGACCGATGGCGCCGAAATCCTTCACCACCTTGCCCGGTTTCGGGTCGTAAATATACAGCCCGACTTGATTGCCCCGCGTACCTGTCCCGTAGATGCGACCGTCCGGCCCGACCACCAGCGGCCGAACCTCGCCGCCGAGCCCCGAAACAATCTCTCCACGTTCCTCGAGTGTGTTGGTGGCCGGATCATAGACGAACAAGTCCATGCTCCAGGTGCGCCGGGACGGCGTGGCGATGTAATACTTGCCGTCGAAGCCCAGGGCGCGTCCGGACAGATAAAACTGGTGCCCATCCGCCAGCCGTTGCCGCTTCACTTCGCCCGTGCCTAGATCAATGGCGTGCAGCCAGGTTGGGCCGTAATATTCCTTGAAATAAACTTCGAGAACATCCCACGAGCTCCCGTCCGGGTTAGGCACAAACCAGCGTTCCCAGACGTTCACCCCACGCGCCGGATCGCCCAACGATTCGGTCCGCAACACCGGCGCTTGCTCAAGCGCTGCTCGGAGCTCCGGTTGTTCGAAGATCGGCCACGGCTCGGTGGCCCCCGCCGCCCGGAGCACGGCCAGCATCGTGTGGAGGAACACTCCAATACAACCAATGGTCTGGGTGCAGGAGTTCATACCGCACTACCAAAAGCAACGCGCCAATGTTCATCCTTTACGCAAATCCGAGATGGCCTTGGCAAAGCCCTCGATCTGGTTGTCCACGCAACGGATATCGCGCGTCTCGGCCCCAATCAGAATGCCGATCCGTGAGAGGGGCTTGCGGGTTTCGCGCAGTTCGTTGTTGCTCACGACGACGGCTTCGGTTTCGCCGTTGATATCGATGGCCACGCCCTTTTCTGCGCCGCTATCGACGATGCGATTGCGTTCGATGCGGTTGCGATGCGGCGCGAAGGCCTTGTTCCCGCCACGGAAATGGATGCCGGTTTCGCCGCTGCGCCGGATGTCATTGTCGCGAATGAGATTGTCTGAATCGGCGTGGCCGAAGGTCATGCCATAATTGCAATCCTCGATCACATTCTTCTCATAAAGCCCGTGTTGGGCGCCCCAGCAGAAGTAAATCCCCTCGGCGCTGTGCTGCATACGATTGCCGCGCACGATCGAGCGTTGGGAACCCGAACCCGAATGCAACGCCAGCCGGGCGCCGTCATGCACATGACAATTCTCGACCAGGACATCGTGCGAAATGCCCCAGACGATCCCGTCGCAATAAAAGTTGCGCACGGTCACGTCGCGCACGACGATGCGATTGCTTTCGTCCAGGCGAACGCTGCCGTCGTCGAAAGCGCCTTTGTCGATCATCTCGTTGTGGGCCTTGTTGCCGTCCACCGCGATGCTCTCGATCACGGCGTCAGCGACATTGGTGCATTGGATTAACGCGAAGTTGGTGGCGATTTCCGGCTCGCCTTCCAGATGAAAACGTTCCTCCAACCGGCGATCGAGTTTGAAGCGATTACCCCTGGCGGCAATCAACGTACGCTGGATGATGTTGGTGCCTTTGCCGTAAGGATCCTTGCTGACCAAACGAACACCGTCGCCGACTTCGAACCCTTGGGGATTGGCCACCGTGATCTCCTGATCCCAATGATCACCGTCGACAATGATTTTGGTGGTGACAGATGGTTCCTTGAACAACACCGAATCGGTCCCGCTCCCCAGCAGGCGGACATTGGATTGAAGAAAGATGGAGTTGCGGAGACGATAGGTGCCCGGCAGAACGCGGACGGTGCCCCCGCCGCGGCGGCCGACATAATCCACCGCGGCCTGGATCACGCGATCGGTGGTGCCGACCAGGTCCCCTTTCTTCGCGCCTACGGTGACGGTGAGGCGTTGCTCCCAATCGGGTTCAGCCGAATCGCCGAAGATCGCGCGCGGGTTCGTGTTTTTGGGCAGATCCGCCGCCCGGGTCAGCCCCAGGCTAAACGCGCCTGCGGCCAGACTGCCGACGGTTCCCAGGAATTGCCGGCGCTGAAGGGTTCCAGGAGCAAATAGGGTCATGGGATTTTCCTTTCCTTTGGGCACAGAACCCGCGCGGAGTTCATTGGGATGGCCATAAGCGCATGCTAATCGCCGGCTTGGTATCTCTCAACATAGAATCGCGCGCCGCTTCAGGTTAATCTTGTCGCGGGCTGGCTGGCCCATCATGCTGGACGCGAAACTATGCGCCGGCTGACCACGCGATTTGCGCATCCGCTTCGACTCACGAATGGCATTTGTCCACCCCTGCGCATGGCCGGTTTGGCCCTGACGCTGGCTCTTATCCCCTTCGCCCCAAGCGCGCGCTCGGCCGAGCCACCGGCCGATCTCGTCGTATGGAATGCCAAGATCGTGACCGTCAATCCGCAGTCCGCGATCGTCGAAGCCGCTGCGATCCGCGAGGGCCGTTTTGTGGCGGTTGGCGCCAATGCCGAAATCAAGAAATGGATCGGCAAGAAGACGCGCGTGATCGATGCTCGCGGAAAGACAGTCGTGCCAGGCTTGATCGAGTCTCACGTGCACGCCATTGGCGTGGCACGGGACGAAGCGGTGCTACCCTTCGTGCAGCTCGGATCGATCGCGGAAATCCAGCAGTGGGTTCGGCAGCGGGCCGCGACTGTCCTTGCAGACGAATGGATTGAAATTCCTCGGGTCGACTTGACCCGGCTGCGGGAAGGGAGGTTGCCCACGCGAGCGGAACTCGACGCGGCCGCGGCGGGGCATCCGGTCGTCTTCAACTGGCAGTACGGCTCACGCCAGATTCAGGTGCTGACCACGGCGGCTTTGCAGGCGGCGAAGATCACGCGGGACACCCCGGAACCAGCGGGCGGAAAGACCAGGATCCTGAAGGATGCTCAAGGAGAGCTCACCGGCGTTCTGGAAAATCCAGGTAATCTGACTTCGAAATTCAAGCCGTCCAAACCCGTCTCTGACCAGGCCTTGCTGGCCGCCCTGCAGGAAGTTCAGCGCAGCTATAATCGGATTGGCATCACCAGCATCACCGAACGCAACAGCAATGTGGAAGGGTATCGCACCTACGAGAAGCTCAAAGACGCTGGAGAGCTGACGGTGCGCGTCACGGTGACCATCGGTTTCGGGTCACACAACACGCTCGAGGAAGCGGAAGAAGCGATTCGCGCGTTGCCGTTCCGCTTTGGCGATGGCGACGATTGGGTTCGGGTGGGTCCGCTCAAGATCTTCGTGGACGGGGGCATCCTTTACGGCACGGCCTATATGCGCGAGCCGTACGGTCCGGAAGCAAACCAGTTCTATGGATTCACGGACCCGGATCACCGGGGCACGGTGAATTTTACGCCGGATCGGATCGAGGCGATGATGCGGGCGGCTTATCGGTCCGGCTGGCAGATGTGTTCGCACGTCACGGGCGATGCGGGAGTCGATTTGATCCTCGATGCGCTGGAGCGGGTCAATCGGGATATGCCCGTCCAGGATCGGCGTTACACGCTCATTCACGCTTATTTCCCGAATGTAACGGCAGTGAGCCGGGCGGCCAGCTTGGGTGTGTGCGTGGACACACAGCCTGCCTGGTACTACAAGGACGGGGATGCGCTGGCCAAAGCTCTGGGTGAAGAGCGGCTCAAACACTTCATTGGGCTGTCGGATTGGCGGCGGGGCGGCCTCAAGGTGGCGATCAATTCTGATCACATGCTTGGCCTTGACCCCAACAAATCGCTCAACCCGTTCAACCCGTTTCTGGCCATGTACGTGGCGGTCACGCGCCGGACGGAGTTGGGCCGAGTGATCGGACCGGAGCAACGGGTTTCGCGCGAACAAGCCCTGCGCATGGCGACCATCGACGCGGCCTATTTGAGTTTCGATGAGCAAAGAAAAGGCTCCATCGAAGTCGGCAAACTCGGCGACCTCGTGCTGCTTTCGGACGACTTGCTGACCTGCGATGCCGAACGGATCAAGGACATCCAGGCGGTGGCGACGGTGGTCGGCGGCAAAGTGGTTCATGACGTGTCGATCTCCTCCAACGCGCCCTTCTCCATTCAGCACCAGGACAACACCGCCTGGCTGGTGCGGCCCAACGGAGAACGGTTCTTTTCCCTCGGCGTCTGTGTGGTCAGCCAGGGAGCGTCACGCGCGGAGTTTGACCCGGCCAACCCGGGTTATGCGGCGTGGCAACATTATGCTGACTCGAATGCGTGGGCGCAGGCCACGCTCGCGCGACTCAAGACTTGGGGCTTCACCACCGTGGGCGGCTGGAGTGATTTCCAGGCCTTAAAACGCAGCGCAGAGCAGAAGGTGGCGTTTGCCCCCGTGCTGCATATCGGCTCGACCGCCGGCGCCCCGTGGTGGGACATGTGGGACCCGAAGATTATCGGGCGGATGGACTCGGTGGCGCGCGAACAAATCCTGGCCCTGCGCGATGACCCGCGGGTGCTCGGCTATTACAGCGACAACGAGATGGGCTGGTGGAACGCGATCTTGTTCAAGATGACCATGGAACAAGCGTCGACCAGCGGGCAACGCCAGCGCCTGATGGAATTGCTTCGCCAAACCTATCAGAACGACTGGGCGGCCTTGCTCCGCGACTTTGAGCCGGCTCCTGACGTGGAGAACTGGGACACCTTGAGCCGGCACGGCCTGCTCTTTCTGCGGCCGGGCGGCCAGGGCATCCGCGTTCAGCGCCGCTTTCTCGAATTGCTGGCGGATCGTTATTACTCGTTGGTTCATGACATGATTCGGAAGTACGACCCGCGCGCCCTCATTCTGGGCGAACGTTATCAGTCCTTTTATTATCCGGAAGTCGCCCAGGCCTGCGCGCGCCATGTGGATGCGGTTTCCAGCAATCTGAATGCGAGTTGGAGTGATGGCACATTCGCGCGCTTTTATGTGGAGACACTCCATCGGCTGGCCGGCAAACCGGTTCTGATTGGCGAGTTTTACATGTGTGCCCGCGACAATCGGAGCGGAAACAAAAACAGTCGCGGCGTTTACCCGGTCGTGTCCACACAGAAGGAACGCGCGGTGGGCTTCCGCACCACACTGGAAGCGTTGCTGAAGATCCCCTACGTGATCGGCGCCGACTGGTTCCAATATTACGACGAACCAACTCATGGCCGCTATGACGGGGAGAATTTTAACTTCGGCCTGGTGGACATTCACGATCGACCCTACGAGACGCTCACCGCCACGGCCCTCAGTCTGGATCTCGCCGGGCTCAAAACGCAGCCTGCGCGCGTGCGCCCAGACGCCCGGCAAGGCGTGCCGCCCGCGCCACGCAATCCCACCGCCCAATTTCAACCCAACCTGGCCCTCAAAGACTGGGATCGCGAACGCGGTTTCATTCCGGCAGCCTCGGAGTTTCCCTTGGCCGACTTGTATATTTGCTGGAACTCAAAGGCCATTTACCTAGGGCTCTATGCCCAGGACGTCACGGAAGACACCTTCTACAAAGACAAAATCGTGCGCACCAGCGACCGCGCCGAATGGATCGTTGCCGTGGGCGAATCGGCTCACCCCATCCGCACCCGACTTGGAGCCGGACTCGAACCCATCATCGACGATCCCACCGTCCGCGTGGTGAACCTCTCCGGCTTGAATGGGAATTATCGGAACATCGCGTGCCTGGAACTGCCCGCCAAAGCGTTTGGGCAAAAGCGATTCAAAACCGGCGATACCGTCAAATTGTCCTCGACCTTCCTCGGCCATTGCCGCGGCTACCAGGTGGAATGGAAAGGCACGTTTACGTTGGACGGGAAGGGTCGCACTCACTGATGCAACTCCGCAGCCCAACGGGCTGCGCCATCGTAGACGAGGGCAACGCCCTCGGCACGGCCAGCGAAAAGATTCCCTCGCCCTGAAAGGGCGCTCCAAACCGATGGCCGGCCCGTCAACCGCATCGCCGAACCATATTCCAACTCCCCATTTAATCCCAAAGATATTTCTCGTCGTAGGCCACTTGGTATTTCTTCAGGATCCGCAAGTATTCCTCCTGAAACGTCTCTTTCTTGTGATGTTCTTCCTGGTTCAAGATGTATTCGTGAACATCCGCGGCGTGGGACGGGCTTACACTGAAGAGACCATAACCATTCTGCCAATGAAAGCCGTATAACGATTTATCGAGAGTCTTCACAAATTTGGAGGAATCCTTCTTGAGAAGTTCCAACACTTTCATAGGGGCATGCTTTTTTGTGAGGTTGCACAACACATGAATGTGATCGGCTACGCCGCCAACCGTGATCGAGTAGCATTCGAGGTTCTGCAGGATGCGGGACGAGTAAGCCCACACGCGGCGACGAATGGTTGGGGTCAACCAAGGGCGCCGCTCTTTGGTCGAAAAGATGATATGGCTGGTGAGGACGTGCAGGGATTGGGGCATGCTAGAATGATGATCGGTATCAGGGTCGGTTACATCATGGATACACACGGATGATCTCGTTAGATTCTTGCAAAAAGTTGCTGGGATGCCCTTTCAGGGCGAATGACGCTGATGTGTCCTTACCGAGGGCGTTGCCCTCGTCTACGATGGCGCAGCCCGTTGGGCTGCTCTTCGACGTGCCCAACGATCCGCTGCTGGAACTGTCAGATTGCTTTTCGCGACGCAAGTTGCGATCCTTTACTCGAGTGTCATGACGAGGCGACGTGGGCACCGAGCGTCATTTGGCGCCACCTGCCGGCGTGGCTAACCAAGCGCCTGCCTTTTGGGAACGGCTTAGCGGAGACGCGCACGATCGATTGGTCGCATGTGTCCGATTATCTTGTGATCGGTGGTTTGCCCGCAACCGCCCAGAAATCCATGACCGGCCACTTCAACGCGGGCTGGGCGCCTATCGACCTTTTGGGAGGCCCGTTCTTGGATCATTACTCGGTCCCACTCCCCTATCCGACAGTGGTGGAATGATTGGCTGGACCTCACCCCGTTGAGGGGAGAGGCAGGTACCGAGATCGCGCCGCTCCAAGGGCAATACGTAAATGCGGTCCTGCAAAACAAGAACTCGGCAAAACAAGAACTCGCCTTTTCTGTCGAAACGCAGTGAACTGATGGCGCAATGGTTAACCTTGTTGCCCCCGATCGGCCTATGAAAAGCTTGCGCTTACCACTGTTGGTGACCTTGTCACTGCTGGGAACCGGATCGATCCTCAAGGCGGACGGTTCCGAATCACGTCTCGACGCCGATGGTTGGACGAACGCTGCCCCGCGCCAGGAGATCAGCCCCACCTTCGAGTTCAGAAAAGGCGGCGGGCCCGCCGGTCATGGGAGTTTGCTCATCCGGGCGGACGACCGCGAAGGCCTCGATGGGCACTGGACCAAAACGTTTCCGGCCAAGGGCGGTCAATCTTATCGTTTTCGTGCTCTGCGCCGCATCGAACACGTGGCCTCGCCGCGTCGCAGCGTGCTGGTGCGGATTTTGTGGCGCGATGACCAAGGCCGGCCGGTGCGCCATGACGAGCCGAGCGCCAAAAGCTACGCGCCGGGCGAGGCTCCTGTGGCGGAGCCGGAATATCCGTCCGAACGCGACACTGATGCCCATGGGTGGACTGAGGTGGGGGACACTTATCGGGTCCCGTCGAAAGCCACGCGTGCGGTGGTGGAGTTGTATCTGCGCTGGGCTTCCAACGCGCGGGTGGAATGGAGCGAGGTTTCGTTCACGGAAACGGATCCTTTGCCGGCGCGGAAAGTCCGCCTGGCCGCCGTCCATTTCCGGCCGAGCGGCCAGAAGACGGCGGCCGACAACTGCCGGCTCTTCGCCCCCTTGATTGAGGACGCGGCGCGACAGAAGGCGGACTTGGTTGTGCTGGGCGAAACGCTGACCGCGGTGGGCAACGGATTATCTTACGCCGAGGCGGCGGAACCGATTCCCGGGCCGTCGACGGAGTATTTTGGCGGGTTGGCCAAGCGCCATGATCTGTACGTGGTGGCGGGATTGGTCGAACGGGATCGGCATCTGATCTACAACGTGGCCGTCCTGATCGGTCCCGACGGCAAGGTGCAGGGCAAGTATCGGAAAGCGACCTTGCCCAGAAGCGAAATCGAAGCGGGAGTCACACCGGGAGATCGATATCCCGTGTTTGACACGAAGTTCGGGAAGCTGGGGTTGATGGTTTGTTACGATGGCTTCTTTCCGGAGGTCGCGCGACAATTGCGCATGGCCGGCGCGGAAGTGATCGCGTTTCCCGTCTGGGGTTGCAATCCGATGCTGGCCGCCGCGCGCGCTTGTGAAAACCACGTGTTTGTGGTCAGCAGCACCTATACGGATGTTGCCAGTCACTGGATGCTCTCGGCGGTTTACGACCGCGAAGGCAGCGTGCTGGCTCAGGCCAAAGATTGGGGCACGGTGAGCGTGGCGGAAGTCGACCTGAACAAACGCGTGTATTGGTCGAGCCTGGGTGATTTCCGATCGGAGATTCCGCGGCACGCGCCGGTTTGGCCTGGGGAAACGTCCGCCCTCGCCAGGTAAGTTCACCGTGGGAACTGGAAGGTTGAGATTGCTGTCCGGTTGTGGCCCGGAACGAAACGAGCCATCGGCATGCTCATTCATGCAGCGCCAGCACAAGACAAACAGGGTCATCGCCGGTCTGCATTGCTTGGGTCTTGCCTTGGCCGGCATGTTTTTGATCCTGATCACGGCGCGCGCCGACGACTGGCCACAATGGGGCGGACCAAACCGCGACGGGGTCTGGCGCGAAACCGGCATTGTGGAGCGCATCCCATCGGCGGGCCTGGAGGTTCGTTGGCGGGCGAAAGTCGGCAGCGGTTACTCGGGACCGGTGGCCGCGCAGGGCCGAGTGTTCGTCACTGATCACCAATTGAATCCTGAGGTCGAGCGTGTCCTTTGTCTCGACGCCGCCACGGGTCAAGTGCTCTGGGCCGATTCCTACCCGACCGATTACAAGGACATGGAATACGGTAATGGTCCCCGGGCCGCGCCCACGGTTTATGCCGGCAAGGTCTACACCCTCGGCACGCAAGGAGACCTGCGTTGTCTGGATGCCGCCACGGGCGCAGTCGTGTGGAAAAAGAGGTTGGTCGAGGATTTTCAGGGCCGGATTCCTCGTTACGGAGCCAGCGCCGCACCGCTGGTCGTGGGCGATCTGCTCATCGTTTGCGCCGGCGCCCAGCCGGACGCGAGTGTGGTCGGGTTGGATCGCAACACGGGCGCGTTGCGGTGGCACGCCCTTGGGGATCGACCTGCCTATAGCGCGCCCATCGTCATCCATGCCGGTGGCGTGCAACAATTGATTGTTTGGACCGCCGATTCGATATCCTCCCTGGCGCCCGAGACAGGCAAAGTTTATTGGCAAGTGCCGTGGAAGGCGTCGTTTGACCCGGCGCAGATGGTCGCGACGCCGGTCCGGCACAAGGATATGTTGCTGTTCATGGGAGCCTGGAGCCGTGGTTCAAAGATGTTGAAGCTCGATGCCGAGAAACCCGCAGCCACGGTTCTGTGGGAAACCACCAGCAAACCCAGCACCACCATTTCCACGCCGCTGTTTCAGGACGACCATTTTCTCTATGCGATCCTCGGCAACGGCAGTCTGGCCTGCCTGGAAGCCGACACCGGCAAGGAAGTGTGGGCGACCCGCGAGCCGACCAGCGGGAGCTTTGGCAATGCGCATTTGACGCCCAATGGCGAGCGCGTCTTCCTCTTTAATCACACCGGCCATCTCATCCTGGCGCGGCTCACACCCAAGGAATACGTCGAACTGGGCCGCTGCTTGCTGGTCGAACCCACGGCCGGCTACCGCGCGCAGGGGCCGATTACCTGGGCGCACCCGGCGTACGCCAAGCAGTGCGTCTTTGCGCGTAACGACCGGGAATTGGTCTGCGCGTCGCTGGCCGCGCATTCGGCCAAAGAGACCGCGAGCGCAAGCCCAATCGTCGCCGAGCGAACGCTGTCGGAATTTGATAAGAATGCCGCCCTGGGTTTGGCGTTTTCGCCCGACGGCAAGATGCTGGCTCTGGCCACCTGGCAGGGTCTGGTCAAAGTGCTGGACACGACGACGGCCCGTGAACTGCCCGCGCCCGCGCCGCACCGCGATTGGGCCTGTGCGGTGGCCTTCTCGCCGGACGGCAAGATTCTGGTTTCTGCCGGAGGCAGCGAGTTCAAGCCGGAGCGCAACGGCGGCAAGACGAGCGGGCAAATAAAAGTATGGGACGTCGCGGCCAGCAAGGAACTCGGTGAACTGATCGGACATTCCAACAAAGTCTTCACCGTTGCGTTTGCGCCGGACGGCCGGACCCTGGCCACGGGCAGCGCGGATCAGACCGTGCGTTTGTGGGATGTGTCGACGCGCAAACAACGAACCTTGCTGGCAGGCCATAGGGACGCCGTTTGGGCGGTGGCTTTTTCGCCGGACGGCCGAACGGTCTGTTCTGGAAGCGCGGACCGCACGGTGAGATTGTGGGATGTCGCTACGGGCGAGTTGCGCCAGACTCTCAGCGGTCACGAAGATGAGGTGCGTGCCGTGGCTTTTTCCCCGGATGGCAAAACGTTGGTCAGCGGCGGCGCGGACTGGACCGTGCGCTGGTGGGACGTGGCCACTTCGCGATCACGGGAGATTCACAAAGAGCACCGTGGCGCTGTGCAATGCCTGGCCTTCTCTTCTGATGGCAGGATCCTGGCCAGCGGCAGCCTGGATGAATCGGTAAAACTATGGGATGCGCTGACGGGGAAAGAGCGGACCACGCTGCGGGGCCACCGGAGCGGAATCTCAGCCATCGCTTTTTCTCCGGACGCTCGGACCTTAGCCAGTGCAGGAATCGATGACGCCGTGCGATTGTGGCAGTTGACCCCGGACAAGTGAGCGGTGGGGTTTAGGCAGGCAACCGGAGCATCCTCAGTTGCGGATTGCATGCTTCGAAAGGTTGATCGTGCGATCTGCACTCCACTTTTGCAGTTCTCTGTGGCGGTTATGAGCGGGAGATCCGGCCAAGCGGCCATCCGGTTTTTTGGGCGCAGAGAGCTCCTCGAGACCGCATCCTCCAACGGTTTTGTGTAAAAACCCGGACACGACGGCGGCAACTCCTCGGTAGTCTGGAGGGCAAGTGGGCCGAGTGATCAGCACTCGCGTAATCCATCGGCATGGCCCAAGCTGGATCTCCCCCGCTACTATCTTATGAGAATTCGGCGGCAAGCCACTTGCAATATGAAGAATTTTCTCCGAATCGTGATCCTCGCCGACACCCCTGAGTCCTTTGGCCAGATCGACCGACAATTGCGCCGTTCGGGCGTTTCGTTTTGCTCCAGGCTGATCGCCAGTCGCGAATCCTTGATTGACGAATTGAAGTGTCATCGCCCCGATGCGATCCTATCGAATTTCCAGCTGCCCTCGTTTGAGGGCCAGGCCGCCCTTTCCATTGCCACAGCCAAGCGTCCCGATGTGCCATTCATTTTTGTCATCGGATCCGAGGAGGAAACCGCTGCCAGCCAGGTGGTGGAACGTCATCGCCGCGGCAACGTTTTGAAAACGTCTGTCGCGCAGCTTGCGGGCAACGTGCGACAAGCCGTGCGGCAGGCCCGCCAGCAAACCAAGCTCCGCGACGCGGCCCTGCAAGCCCTCACCGCACAGTGGATGGCGCAATGACTCCAAAGATCCCAGAGGCGAACCGGCTGAGTTTATCCCGTTGCGCGGTTTCCAGGTCTCTGCTCACGCATCTTCTCTGGTCTTTGGAGAGTAACGAAGCCCTCGCTCGGTAGCCTGATCGGGTGATCGGGTCCGTGGCAGAAGATCCCCTTCCCAACGCTTGCGGGCGAAGGTAAAGAGAGGAATTTCATGTCAATCGAACTGGATCATCTCTTTGTTTGCGTGGCCAAGGATGGGGTGGAGGCGGCGACGTTGATCGACTTTGGCTTGAGCGAAGGATCGCCCAACACCCATCCGGGTCAGGGGACGGCTTGTCGCCGATTCTTTTTTCGCAATGCGTATCTCGAGTTGCTGTGGGTCGACCATCCAGTGGAAGCGCAATCCGAACTGGTGCGTCCGACGCGTTTATGGGACCGATGGGAGGGCCGAAAAAGCGGGGCCTGTCCATTCGGTTGGATCTTTCGTCCGACGGCATCCGGTCAAGGGACTCCTCCCTTTGTCACGTGGCCGTATCACCCTCCTTATTTGCCGGAGCCCCTGACGTTGGCGGTCGCCAACAACGCCGACGTTCTGACTGAGCCCTTGCTTTTCTGGTTTCCGATGAGCCGGCATCCAGGCCAGGTTGGCGCTTCTGTCCAGCCGCTGGATCATGATGCCGGGCTGGCGGAGGTTACGTCTGTCGAATTGCTCAGTCCATCTGCGGACCAGCCCTCCCCGGCCTTGCGAGCGTTAATTGACGCGGGTCTCATTCGCGTACGCGCCGGCGCCGACTTTCATGTGAAGTTAATTTTCGACGATGGTTCGAACGGGCGAGAAGTCGATTTCCGTCCGACGTTGCCTTTGGTCTTTGGCTGGTAGCCCGCTGCATTCGGGAAATCCTCGGCGGCGCTCCCGATCCTGCCATTAATGCTTCGCGTGCACGTCAAACCAGCCGCTGGCAGTCTTTTCCAGGAAATAGCCGCTGGCCGATTGGCTGGGTTGGTCGATTGCTCCTTGGAAGCGGCGCGGACGTCCGTCTGGCGCCACAAAGGTGCCGCTGAGGAGTCCTTGTTTGACATCGAACCGAGCGGAGAGAGTCCCTGGCGGATCACTGGCCATGAGGTTGCCGGGCAGAAGCGAGACGGGGATGCTGGTTTGCCAGCTTTCGCCACTGGCGATCCATTCCGCTGTATGAAAATCGAGAACGGGTTCGAGCGGGTTGAGCGGAGCCTCGTAACGATCGCCGAGAAGCGACACATAGTCCGCAAAGCCAGTCGGGTATCGTGAAGCGCGTAGGTTCGGCAGACGCACCCAGAGCAGGTTGCTACTGACCAGGGCGGGGGTGTTGGTCGGAGACGCCAGCGTTTGCAGCCAGCCGGCGAAAACACCACCTCGGCTGGCTTCGGAATAAATCGGCCACCAACCCTGACGGGACAAGGGCGTGCGCTGGATGAAGCGCGTTCCGTCGGCTAGGAAAGCGGTGAGGGTCGCGAGGTTGGATTGGTCGATCACGACCGTGCCGAAGCTGGCTCCTCCGGCGGGGCGATTGCCTTGGAGATCGTTCCAGGTATACCGAGCCTGGTACGGACTGGGATTGGATGGATTATAGAACTGGGCCCGATAGGCCAACAGAAACCCTGTGCGGCCCCCAGGCAATGGCAGGCTGCCGCTCATGGTTTCGGTGTCGTCGAGATCAACATTGAAATAGACCGGCCGCAGGATCCCTGCCTCAAGGGCGATCGAACTGCTGATATTGCCCTTCGCATCGAGCATCCCACTGAGGGCAAAGCGCGACCCGGGCATCTGCCAAAGCGCTGAGTAAGCGCCCCGATCATTGAGAGTAAAGCGACCCCAACCGCTCTCGAGAGCGTTGTTGGGAGACGACGCCACCTGGATAATCCCATAATAGGTGCCTTGCGCGGGGTAAAAGCGGTTCGTGACAAAGATCGCATGGAGGATCAAATCCGGTTGCATCACGAAGCTTAGCTGCGGCAAGGCGCTCACAAAGTCACCGCTCCAATAAGCGAAGTTCGCCCCCAAGCCCGGGTTGGCGGTAAGGGTGTAGCGGCGACCCACTTCGAACAGTCGGTCGCCGGGCACGCCGTCGATCGTGCCTGGCCCTTGCACCACCAGCAGCAGCGGTTCAAGCGCAGCACGCACAAAACGGCGGGATACGGTGGTGACATTGCCGGAATCATCCAGGGCCCGCACCTCCAGCGTATTGGTGCCCGCGGTCAAGGTCAGCGGGATACTCCATTCCGCCGCCGCCACTGCGCCGGTAATTTCCAAAAACGGTCCGCCGTTGTGCGAATATTCGAGGGCGGTCAGGCGGGTGTTGTCCGAGGCCGTTCCTTGTGCCAGCAGGTACGGACTCGTGGTGCGCGCATTGGGCGCGGGAACGGTCACGGTCAGCCGGGGCCCGGTTCGATCCTGGGT
>DATLUX010000334.1:0-13724 GCA_035577805.1 Verrucomicrobiia bacterium | reverse complement strand
CACCTGACACCTGACACCCGACACTCGACACCCGACACCCGACACCCGACACCTGACACCTGACACCTGACACCTGACACCTGACACCTGACACCCGTTACTTGCCCATGAACTCCAGGTAACCGAATCGTTTTGGCTGATGGAACCCCGGCCAGATCGTCGGCGACCAGCTGAGCAGTTCCGGGTCGTGACCGGTGTCGCGGTTGTAGCGATAGAAGTTACCGCGCCAAATCTCGTGCGGACGCGGCGTCGATTGTTTCAGATCCGAAAATGGGATCCGCACTTCCACGGTCCAGCGCGTGTCCCGATCCGAGGAATCCTGCACTGAACCATCCACCTCCACCGCCCAGGACATGTTCTCGGCCGTAAAACTCCAGTCGCCGTCAATTCCCAGAGAACGCCCATCCGGGCCCAGCTTATTGTGGATAATGGCGTCGAAGGCGCCGCTGAGCGGGTTCCATTGCAGTTCGTAGTAGGTTTCCAGCGGGCCGGGCGCGACGAAGAACTCGACGACTTCCTCCTCCCAGAACTTGCTGTCGCGCGCTTTGAGCGTGGCCTGAATGTCCGGGTCTTCGCAGGTCCAACCCAAATAGAGCGCGGCCGAGTCATACCAGATCCGTACATCGGTCCGCACCCGAGCCGGGGCCTGAGTGTCGTGTTGAACGAAGCCCGTCAACCGGGCCGCCCGGGCCCACATGCCTTCCGTGAAACGGCCGTCGACGAGCACTTTGCCTTCGAGCATTGGGATCTGGACGGTCTTGGGCGGCGGAAACGGATCGCGCACCGGCGGCGCGGCGCAGCCCCCGAGGAATACGGCGAGAATAGAACCGAAAAGCCCAGCTTGCATAGAATGGCTCATATAAGTGCTCCGTCTTGGACAGGTTGCCGTGGTTGTAACGCGTCTGGAGTCCAGGAGGAAAGCGCTTTCTCAGGGGTGGGGCCGCGGGGGGCGTATTCAGGCACTGCCCCCGCACAAGGCATCTCGGGGCGCGGTCGCGCGTGCAGGCGGACCGCTTCATCGTCCGTCGGCTCCAGGACCAAGGAACTACCCAACAGCCCGCCCCGAGCCCTGTCGAGGGGCTTCCTCCGATCCCCATCTCGAAGCGGCCAAAAGGCCGCGATCCCGGGGCAGTGACCAAATGCGCGGCCGCGGGACAGTGGAGTGTTCCGCAAAAAGAATTTTCAGACTTCGATGGACCGACGTAGTTAAGAGGCAGTATGGACCACGATAGAGATCCTGCACAGGACTCGTGGCCACCACAGTCCTTACCTATAACAATGATGGAGATTAAGTATGCCTCGAACATCTCGCCTGCCTGATTCGACCGTAAACACAATCGTTCTCGTCCACGGCGGCTTTGTGGATGGATCCGGATGGGAGGAAGTCTACAAGCTCCTCAAGCAAGACGGTTTCACGGTCAGCATCGTTCAGAACCCAACGATCTCGCTGGCGGATGACGTGGCCGTCACCAAACGGGTGCTGGCAAAGCAGGACGGTCCTGTGATTCTCGTTGGCCATTCCTATGGTGGAGCGGTGATTACCGAAGCCGGCAATGATCCCAAGGTCGCGGGGCTTGTTTATATTGCGGCCTTCGCCTTGGACAACGACGAATCGGTCTCGTCGCTGCTCAAGGCTTCCCCTCCCGGGGCGCCGGTGCCGCCCATCCTGCCGCCTCAGGACGGTTATCTTTTCCTCGACCAGGCGAAGTTCCCGGCCTCGTTCGCGGCCGACGTGGATGCGGAGAAAGCCGCCTTTATGGCCGACTCGCAAGTTCCGTGGGGGCTCGAAGCACTCAATGGCACGATCGGCGAGGCGGCTTGGAGAACCAAGCCGAGTTGGTACCTGATCGCCACCGAGGACAAGATGATTCCTCCTCAGGCTCAGCGTTCCATGGCCAAACGCGCCGGTTCGACCGTGGTTGAGGCCCGTGGCAGCCATGCGATCTACATGTCGCAACCAGACGCCGTCGCCACGGTGATCAAAAACGCCTCCCAGGCAGCCCACGCCGTAGCCGCTCCCTGATGATCCATTGGCTAGAACTCCGCGGGCATAAGACGCCAATGCACATGCTGGGTTCGGGCTCATGTTGACTGGGTCCGAATCGCACGTTCCCACCGCAGCCTATTGCCCAGCTCGAACGGTGATGTTCCATGTATTGTGCACTCCATACACCGGGGCCCCGAAGTTGGGAGGTATCGGCAAGGTGTTCTTGGCGTCGAGCCGGAGCGTGTGGGCGCCCGGCGTTAGCGGGCTGTGCACTACGCCGATGCCTTGAAACCAAATAATTGTGTAGAAATCACCCGGGCAAGGGGTAAGGGGTAAGGGGCAAGGGGCAACGCGCTGCGGGCCGGGGGTTTTCGCTTTGCGCTTTCCCCTTTCCGCTTTCCGCTTTCCCCTTTCCGCTTTCTTTTTCCCCTTGCCTGTGGCGCCGTGGTCCTTAACTTTACCGCTCCATTTTGAACCCAGTCGCAACGCCAGACCAGAGTCCGAAGTAGATTCCTGTGAACACCAAATTGCCCGCCTCTGACGTCAATCCCCTTCCCTGGACGGACCGGTTCGTGCATCGCCACATTGGCCCAAACGCCGAGGACACGGCGGCGATGCTGGCCAGCTGCGGATTTAAGTCGCTGGAACAGATGGTGGACGCGGCGGTGCCGGCCGGGATCAGGCTCAAGGGCGCACTTCACCTGCCGGCTTCCCGCAGCGAACATGGGTTGCTCAACGAGCTGCGCGGGCTCGCCGGCAAGAACCAGGTGTTCCGTTCATTTATTGGGATGGGTTACCACGATTGCATCACGCCGGGAGTGATCCAACGCAATGTTCTGGAGAATCCGGGCTGGTACACCCAGTACACGCCCTATCAGGCGGAGATCTCGCAAGGCCGTCTGGAGGCTTTGCTTAATTTCCAATCGATGATCATCGATCTCACGGGGATGCAGATCGCCAACGCTTCCCTGCTGGACGAAGCCACGGCGGCCGCCGAAGCCGTCGCCATGTGTCATGGGATCAAAAATCCGGCCGAGACACGTCCCTGCTGGGTGTCCGATAGCTGCCACCCTCAAACCATTGCCGTGATCCGCACGCGCGCCGAGGCCCTGGGCATTCCGCTCATCATCGGGCGGCATCATACGTTTGATTTTGGGCAAAAACCTTTCGCGGTGGTGCTGCAATATCCGGCTACCGACGGCACCATCCACGATTATCAAGCGTTTATCGACCAAGCGCATGCCCATGAGGCGCTGGCGATCGTCGCGGCGGATCCGCTTTCCCTTACCCTCCTGAAGCCGCCCGGGGAATTCGGCGCCGATGTGGTCGTGGGAAGCAGCCAACGTTTTGGTGTGCCCCTGGGGTATGGCGGACCGCACGCGGCCTTTTTTGCCACCCGCGATGCGTTCAAACGGCATATGCCCGGCCGATTGGTGGGGGTAAGCAAAGATGCCCAAGGCCGGCCCGCGCTACGCCTGACCTTGCAAACGCGCGAGCAACATATCCGGCGCGAGAAGGCCACCAGCAACATCTGCACGGCTCAGGTTCTGCTGGCCGTCATCGCCAGCATGTATGCCGTTTATCATGGGCCGGAGGGGCTGCGCAAGATCGCCAGGCGCGTTCACCGGATGACGGTCCTGCTGGCGCAGGCGTTGAGCAAATTGGGATTGTCAGTCACAACTGAGCGATTCTTTGACACAGTGCAGGTCAACCTCGGGGCACGCATTACCCGGGATCTGATGAAAACGGCCGAAGCACATCGAGTGAATTTGCGCGTCATCGACGCGCAGAACGTCGGCATCAC
Organism: Verrucomicrobiia bacterium; assembly: GCA_035577805.1. Lineage (GTDB taxonomy): Bacteria > Verrucomicrobiota > Verrucomicrobiia > Limisphaerales > JADJPG01 > DATLUX01. The sequence goes on along the minus strand of DATLUX010000334.1, from coordinate 9,933 downwards.
CCTGGACGAGACGCACGGCATCGACGATCTGGAAACGCTGCTGAAGGTTTTTGCGGGCGAAGGCGCCGCAGCGGCGCAGGTGCAAACGCTCCTGGCAGCCTCTGGCGATCATCAGTACGTCGACGCAGAACTGGAATCCGCGCTGACTCGGACTTCCCCTTTCCTGACCCACCCGGTCTTCAATCGGTATCACAGTGAAACGGAGATGTTGCGTTATATCCGCAAGTTGGAGTCCCGCGATTTATCGCTGACAGCCAGCATGATTCCGTTGGGCTCATGCACGATGAAACTTAACGCGACGGCGGAGATGTTCCCGGTCACGTGGCCCGAGTTTGGCCGGCTGCATCCTTTCGCGCCCACGCCTCAGGCCGAGGGTTACAAACAGATCTTCAAGGACCTGGAGGGCTGGTTGGCGGAGATCACTGGGTTGGCCGCCACCAGCCTTCAACCCAACGCCGGCAGCCAGGGTGAATACGCCGGGCTCCTCGTTATCCGCGCCTGGCACGAAAGCCGGAAGCAAGGTCACCGGCATATCTGCTTAATCCCGACGAGCGCTCACGGGACCAACCCGGCCAGCGCGGTCATGGCCGGGATGCAGGTGGTGTCGGTAGCTTGCGATCAGGTTGGCAATATTGATCTGCCGGATCTGAAGGCCAAAATCGCGGCGCATCGTGAGCAGTTGAGCTGTTTAATGGTGACGTATCCAAGCACGCACGGCGTTTTCGAGGAGACCATTCGCGAGATCTCCGCGTTGGTGCACGAAGCGGGCGGCCAGGTCTACATGGATGGCGCGAACATGAATGCGCAAGTCGGCCTGACTTCCCCAGGCCAAATCGGCGCCGATGTTTGTCATCTGAACCTGCACAAAACCTTCTGCATCCCGCACGGCGGCGGCGGGCCAGGGGTGGGGCCCATTTGTGTGGCCCAACATCTGGCGCCGTTCCTGCCCAAACATCCGCTGATCAACACGGGCGGGGCGACTGGGATCGGGCCGATCAGCGCCGCGCCCTGGGGCAGCGCCAGCATCCTGATCATCTCCTGGATGTATATTCGCTTGATGGGGCCGGACGGGCTGACCGATGCGACCCGTTACGCCATTCTCAACGCCAATTACGTAGCCCGCCGCCTGGAAAAACATTTCCCGGTGCTTTACAAGGGGCCGGGCGGCCTGGTGGCCCACGAATGCATCCTGGACTTGCGCGGCTTCAAGGCCACTACGGCTGAGGATGTCGCCAAGCGGCTGATGGATTATTCTTTTCACGCCCCGACGCTAAGCTGGCCCGTCGCGGGCACGCTCATGGTGGAGCCCACCGAAAGCGAATCGAAGCATGAGCTCGACCGGTTCTGTGAGGCCATGCTGGCAATCCATCAGGAAATGACCGCCGTTGAGACCGGCCAGGCCGATAAGACCAATAACCTGCTCAAGAACGCCCCGCACACGGCTGAGACGGTCTGCAGCGACATTTGGGACCGGCCTTACTCACGGCACACCGCCGCCTATCCGCTCGCCAGCCTACGAGACTTCAAGTTCTGGCCGCCGGTCAGCCGCATCGACAACGTCTTCGGTGATCGTAACGTCGTGTGTTCTTGTGCGGGTATGGATGCTTACGCCGAGTAGAGCGAATAGGCCTACCGGCAGCCTTTCAAACCCAGGCTGGCATTTGGCGGCGAACCATTGTATAGGTTCCACGATTTGTTTCAGATACTTATGAAGTTCACGTCTGTCCGTACGCACTGGAATCGCGCGAGGGAAATGGCCGCGGCCGACAGCGGCTCTCGCCGACGGAGGAGCTGGGGGTTGGTCCTAAGCGCTCTGGCGTGCGGTTTGGTTGCCGGAACGGATCACATCCAGGCTCAAACCTACGTCCAGCTCACCGAGGTCCCCGACTACACCTGGTATGCGGGTTGTTTCGGAACCGCCAGCGGCAACCTGATGGGTTACTGGGACCGCCACGGGCTGCCCGATCTCTACACCGGCCCAACCGGTGGCGGCGTGGCCCCGCTGGATACCTGGAGCACTGCGAACAAAGGCATCCGTTCGATGTGGGCGTCCAAAGCCGGCTTCGACGGGCGTCCGGCCAATCGTCCCGGCCACATCGATGATTATTGGGTGAACTATGCAAACGAAAACAGTTACAGCTACGAAAGCACAGCCGCCGATCCATATGTGACCGCGGGACGCACCGAACACGCTCCCGATTGCATCGGCGATTACATCGGGTTGAGTCAGAAGAAGTGGAACAACCTCGCCGGCGAATGCGACGGCAATATCGACGCTTACTCCTTCGTGTTTTGGGATAAGACCGGCCAACGCCACTTGAATTATTCCTACACCAACACCACGGGCCAGTACATTCCCGACATTCAATCCGGCTTCCGCGCCTGGGCCAAATCCAGAGGCTACGACGCCGATGTCTTCACGCAACTGACCAGCTTCAATCCCGAGCGCACCGGGACGGGTGGCTTTACTTACGCCGACGTGAAAGCGGAGATCAAGGCCGGGTATCCAGTCCTTTGCTTTCTGCAACCCAAAGAACTTTACCGCGCGCTCCCTGGCCCCCCTGCCATGGCGCGCGCCAACCCGGAGATCCACGGCGTGATGATTTACGGTTACATCGATGAACCTAGCCTGGGAGTCCCGGAAAGTGTGTTGATCAGAACCAGTTGGGGGCTGGGCACCGACAGCATCCAGCCCTGGGCTCAGGCGGATTGGCTGGGCTTATTTCCCGTCCGCGGAGTCATCGGGTTCCATCCCAAACCAAAGATCACGGGTATCAATCGCAGCAACGGCATGATCACCATCGATTGGGAAGGTCCCGGTTCCCTGCTGACCGATATGTCCACGGGCCAGACTGGGCCGGTGCACCTGTATCAGTTGGAGAGTTCGCCCACCTTGCAGACCAGCTCATTTCGCCCGGTGGGAACCCCCACCACGGCGCGGAGTGTCACCGTGCCAGAATGCTGCGACCAGACTTTCTTCCGCCTGCGTCTCGTGCCTCAGTAGCGCGCCGTACCTCAAGGCAAGGCTTAGACCGCGCGCGTCAGCTGCAGGCCCAAGCGCAGCAACCTCTGAGCGCCCGCCTCGGTGCCGGCCTCAGCGTAGATCCGGAGAACCGGTTCGGTGCCTGAACCCCGCAACATCAACCAGGAACCATCTCGAGCCACGAACTTCACCCCGTCGTAGGTTTTCACTTCGACAACCGGCGACCGCAATAATTTGGCCGGCGGCCGGCTTCGGCAGAGCTCCATAAGCGCCGTGCGCTGTTCCAGGGGGAAATGGGTGTCGATCCGGGCATAACGATGCGGCCCGTAGATTTTTTCCAGCCGGGCAATCAGTTGATTCACAGACCGTCGTTCCGTGGCCAGCAACTCGAGCAACATCAGGCCGGCGAGAATGCCATCCCGTTCGGGAACGTGGCCTGGAAAACCGATGCCGCCGCTTTCTTCGGCGCCGAGGACGACGTTGCCTTTGCGCATCTCCGCGCAGATGTATTTGAATCCCACGCCGGTCTCGACCAGTTCCAGGCCGTGGGCAGCGCAGATCTTGTCCACCATCGACGTGGTGGTCAGCGCCTTGATCATGCGCCCACGCGCGCCGCGGTTGACCAGCATGTGCTGAAGCAGCAGACAGATGATCTGATGCGTGGTTAAGGGGCGGCCGCGGCCGTCCATGCCCCCAACCCGGTCGGCATCACCGTCTGTGACCAGACAAAGGTCATGAGGATGACGGCGCAGCCAGGCGGAAGAGGGGCCGTAATTCTGTGGCACCGGCTCGGGATTGATTCCACCAAAGTTGGGATCGTGCTGGCCGTTTAAGGTGGTGACCCGGCAGGACGTTCGGGCCAGCAACTCGGCAAAGCAGCCGGCGCCCACGCCAAAGAGCGCATCATGAGCGAAGCGCAGCCTGGAGCGGGCGATCAGCCGGAAGTCGACCAGCTTGCGGATGGCTGCGTAGTGGGCGGGACGGATATCGATGATACGATGGCGCGGCTTTTCCAGCGGCGCGCGCTGAAGCGGCTTGCGATCGATCCGCGACTCGACGGCCTGGCACAGGGAGGCCTCGGCGGAGCCGCCGTAAAACGCTTTCAGTTTGAATCCATTAAACGCCGGCGGGTTGTGACTCGCCGTGATCATAACCCCGCCCACGGCGTTCAGCGCCTTGACCGCATAGGAAACCGCCGGGGTGGGCGTCGGCTGGGCCGTGAGTTCCACTTGGAAAGCATTGCCGGCAAAGACCTCGGCGGTGCGGCGAGCGAATTGGTCGGACAAAAATCGGCGGTCATAGCCGATCACGACCTGGCGGTTTGTCCCTGGCTCAGGTTGGTCGGCCCAACAATCGGCGGTGGCTTGAGCGACCCGTTCCACGTTGGCGAAGGTGAAGTCTTCGGCAATCACCGCCCGCCAGCCATCAGTGCCGAATCGGATGGAACTCACGGCCTGGGTTCGTGGTTCTGCGTACGGTCACGCGCTTGTTCCCAAAAGCGCCAGCCGGACCGGAGGAGGCTGAGGATCAGAGAACCTTTGGCCAAAAGGCCGCTGCGCGTTTTCAGTTTGCGGGCGAGAAGAAAACCGGCCACCGGCACCGCCCAAGTCCAGGCGTGTTGAGCCCAGCCGTAGCCGCGGCGAAGTTGCGCCAACCGATAGCCGATGCGGCTGCACTCGAGGCGGATGGCCTGCCGGTTCAGGTCGCTTTCCAGGAGCAGCTCCTTTTTTCGCTGCTGCAACTCCCTTAATCCCGGGACCGTATCCAATCGATGTCCTTCCTCAGTTCGCCGATGGTGTCCGAGAATGGCGGCGGCTTGTCCCGCAGCGAGCGGCGCAAACCGACGACGGCGTTAATGGTGATAAAACTGAAGACCACCGCGAAGGCAGCCAGGATCCAGCCGCGCGCGCTCTCCGGAGACAGGTAAACAATCGCGCCGACGACCAGCAGGATGGCCAGGCCCCCGAAAAATATGGCGGCTGCACACCAGATGAGAGTGGAAACAAGCCACGCTTTCTCTTCCTGCAGTTCGACTGCAAAGAGCTCGATGCGATTTTCCATCGCCATGAGCATACCCTCACAGACTCGACGGAATGACGAGCCCAGCTGCCAGGGAGATTGCGGAGGCTCCATGCCGGTTTATCGGCGCGTGACCAACACACCGATCAGCAACCCGATCCCAAAAGCGACTCCGATGGATTGGTAGGGATGTTCGCGGATCACTCGATCGGTGGCCCGAGCGCCTTCCACCGCGCGCTCTTCGACCTTTTGAAAATTCGCCCGCGCGCTCTCCAGGCTGGCGGCCAAGCGCACTCGCGCTTCCCGGGCGCGCTCCCCCAACTCGCCGGCGCTCGCTTTCAACAAGCTTTCTGCGTCGTGCATCACGACCTTAAAGTCCTGGACCAGTTTACCCATGGTCACTTCCTGTTCGGGATTCTCAACTTCTGTCATAACCTTAGCTCCTTCATTTCGGCTGGTTGTAGCCATAATCTCAACATCCTCGTTTCGAACGATTCGTCCTGCGGTCTTGAACGTCTCCCGCACGGGGGACCTCGGAAGGACGCAGAGTAAGAACAGGGGGACCGGAGGTCAACCTTCCAGTGGCCCGCTTTCGAGAGGTGGCCGTATTAGGCACTGCCCCCCGAACAATGCAGTTTGGTGCGCGGGGTTTACGCCGCTTCATCGCCCGTCGGCTCGAGGACCAAGGAGCTACCCAACGATTCCTCCGATCCCCATCTCGAAGCGGCCTTAAGGCCGCGATCCCGGGGGCAGTATCCGAATGCGCCCTCGAGAGGTCGGGAGCAGGTGCATTCATCTGAATACGCCGTCGGAAGCGGGGATTAGGAGATTAGGATTACGATTACGATTAAGGGAATTCGTCGACATGCAGAATCCCTTAGCGGCCCACGCCACAGGTTTCGCCACCGGCGGCGCACTTCAACACCGCCTGGCGCATGGCTTGCACCGCCCGACCCATCTGCCGTTGCTTGAACAACGCCGTGCCGCTGACAAAGGTGTCCGCGCCGGCGCGCGCACATTCCACCGCTGTCTCCAGAGTAATCCCGCCGTCCACTTCGATCCGATAGGCCAGATCCCTTTCGCGGCGCCAGGCGGCCGCTTGTTGAATCTTGGGCAGCATCTCATGGATGAAAGGCTGGCCGCCAAACCCGGGGTTGACCGTCATCACCAGTAATAGATCAATTTCATCCAGGTACGGTTGAGCGTGGCTGATGCCTGTCGGTGGATTTACCGCCAACCCCACTTTTAAGCCCAGGGAACGGATTTTCCACAGGAGCGGTGTCACTTTGTCGCCCAACTCCACATGAACGGTCACCCTGTCCACGCCGGCCTTGGCGAACGGTTCCAGGAGAATCTCAGGTTTGGAACACATCAAGTGCACGTCGAGCTTCATCCGCGTGAGGGGACGCACCACGCGGGCGACTTCCGGGCCAAACGAAATGTTGTCCACGAAATGGCCATCCATGATGTCCAAATGCAGCCAGTCGGCGCCGGCTTTGTCAGCCCGGATGGTTTCCCAGGCGATCCGGCCAAAATCGGAGGCCAACAACGATGGCGCGATAATCATGGGCGGAGGCTAGGGAGCAGGAACGATAAAGGCGAGCATGGTTTCTGGGGCGGCACGGCCCTGGGCGCCCCGCTGGAGCGCGGCTTTCCTGGCAATCGGCCGACTCCCAAACCCAGCGTGCGTGACAAAGCTGCCGGGGTTGGGCAAGGGAATTGGCGCGACTTGGACATCGAAAACCCTCAGCCCCCAAGCGATTGCCCATCCTCCAACGGCTCATGCACCAGGAAATCTGGTTACGTGAGCAGAAATTCTCGTTAGCGGACCAGAATTTTGGCTTGGTGAAGCACGATTTTCCTAAGCGGAGTTGCAAATCTGGCTGCGGCCCGCGGAATCTTCCGTCAACGGACACAAAAAGTGGGCAAGCAAGGTGAATTTGGGCGTCGCGAAGCACTTCGAGTCCTCGTGCGACCAGAAATTGTGGTCCGCTTGCAGAAAATCTGGCCGCGGGAGCAGAAATTCTGCTCGCGTAACCAAAAAAGTGGCTCGCGGTAGCAGGATTCTCCGAAGGACAACTGTGGCGGTGGCTGCAAGCGCTGTAAACATCATGCGACTATTCATATTGAGACCGCGGATTTCCCAGCGCGGCAAAGCCGCAACCGACCGAGGAGGGGGAGGATTACCACGGAGGACACGGAGGGCACGGAGAGGAATTCTCGTAGAGCTTTTCATCCAATCCTGGTTTGAGCTCCTTGAGGACGGCGATGGCAGCACCGATGATGGCTTGGGTAAGTTCCTTATGGAGGGGCGCTCACCGGAAGCGCTGTATGGAAATCCAGACCGAGGACGGAGACCGCAGACCGATGCTCCGCGCTTAGGCGGGGGCGGGAGCGGCGGAGCCCAGCCCCGGGTCGATCTTGGGCGGGGACGGCTTCATCACTTCCGGCAATGGCGTGGCCGCTTGGGCGCCGGAAGGCGGGGTGACGGCGGGAGGCGGCGGTGGGGCCGTGAAACGGCCGGTTCGGACCATCTCTTCGACCTGCGCACCCTCGAGGGTTTCGTATTCGAGCAGGCAATTGGCGATCAACTCGAGTATCTCGCGATTGGCGTCGATGAGCGTTTTGGCGCGGGCGTAGGCTTCATCGATGATGCGTTTGACTTCGTTGTCGATCTCCTGGGCGGTGTGCTCGCTATAATCTTTGCTGCGGGCCATCTCGCGGCCGAGAAAGACGTACTCATTGGAGTCGCCGTATTGGATCATGCCCAGCTTGTCGCTCATCCCCCACTGACACACCATGGCCCGGGTCATGGTGGTGGCTTGTTGGATGTCGCCGGCGGCGCCGCTGGAAATATCGTCGGAAACGATTTCTTCGGCGATGCGGCCCGCCATGGTCACCGCGATGATGTCCAGCATTTCCTTCCGCTTGCGATTGAGGATATCATCCTTGGGCAGATACATGGTTGAACCCAGGGCCTGGCCGCGTGGGATGATCGTTACCTTATGAAGCGGATGGGTGTGCTGAAGGAGCACATTGACGAGCGCATGCCCCGCCTCGTGCCACGCGGTGCATTTCTTGTCTTCGTCGGTCATGGCCATGCTGCGTCGTTCGCGGCCCCAGCGAACTTTATCGCGCGCTTCCTCCAACTCGGCCATGCCCACGGCTTTTTTCCCGGTGCGGGCGGCCAACAGAGCAGCTTCGTTCAATAAATTGGCAAGTTCCGCCCCGGAATAGCCGGGGGTGCCCCGGGCGATGACCGCCAAATCGACGGTCTGGTCCAGTTTAACATTCTTGGCGTGGACCTTCAGAATGGCTTCGCGGCCGCGAACATCGGGCAGGTTAACTGTAATCTGGCGATCGAACCGGCCCGGACGCAGCAAAGCCGGATCCAGAACATCGGGACGGTTGGTTGCCGCAATGATGATAATACCTTCGGTGGTATCAAACCCGTCCATCTCCACCAGCAACGCGTTGAGCGTCTGTTCACGTTCGTCGTTGCCGCCGCCCAGCCCATGCCCGCGGCTTCTCCCGACCGCGTCGATTTCGTCGATGAAAATCAAACACGGAGTATTCTTGCGGGCTTGCTCGAACATATCGCGGACGCGACTGGCGCCCACGCCGACAAACATCTCGACGAAATCGGAGCCGGAAATGCTGAAAAACGCCGCGTCCGCTTCGCCGGCGATCGCTTTGGCCAGGAGCGTCTTGCCGGTGCCGGGGGCGCCGACCATGAGGATGCCCTTGGGAATGCGGCCTCCCAGTTTTTGAAACTTCTTTGGGTCTTTGAGGAATTCGACCAGTTCGGAGACTTCTTCCTTGGCTTCCTCGACGCCAGCGACGTCTTTGAAGGTGGTCTTGTTCTTTTCCTTGGTCAGCATGCGGGCCTTGCTTTTGCCGAAGCTGAGGGCGCCCTTGCCGGCCATCTTGATTTGGCGGAAGACAAAGAACCAGATCAACAGGCCGATCAGCAGAATTGGGCCAAGGCTATAAAGCAATCCGAGGAGCACGGTGTTGGGCTGGCGGGTCTCAAAAACGTTGAGCGCGATCAGGCTTTCCTCGAACTTCTCGGTCAGCCGCACCTTGGCGGCGAAAGCCTGTTCCTCGGGCTTGCCGTTCGTCTCGATGCGGTTCCCATTCTTATCTGTTTTGTAATACCAGCCGCGCACTTCGTGCAAATAAGGCGACTGCGGGTCATAGATAATAGTGCCGCGCGCGATGAGGTTGGAAGCCACCTTTTGCTGGAGCTGGATCTGGCTCAGCTGCTCGGCCGAAGTGGGGCCGGCCGTCCGGAAGATCATCAACAACGGGATCGAGCCGAGAATGGCGATCCAAATAATCCAAGTGCGCGGGGGAACCCGGAAGTCTCCTCCGCGTTTGCCGCGATCATCGTCGCGGTTTTTGTTCTCTTCAGACATGTCGGATGTCGTTGGGCGCTTAAGTTGCCTAATTGTCAGCCAAACTAGCACCAGCTCCTGCCCGCGGCAATGGCTTAAGCCAAATCAACATTTCGCCATTTCACACGCTCCCGGGACCTGGTGTCCAGCTGAAACGCAGGCTTCGAATTCCCCTGATTGAGCGGCTGCTCGGGCTTTCTGGGCCTTCGATTTACTACTCAAAGGACTCAACGACCTGAAAGCTCAATGACTTAAGGGCGCAAACAGGCCTACAAAACGACCGACGCACCATTCGCCCAGTCGCCCGCTACTTGTAGCTAGGGCCTGTCCCAGGAACGTTCTCGGGACAAACTTTGTCGGAATCTTTGTCGCTTATGTGGAGCTCCACATAACCGACATTATGTGGACATCATAATTATGTGGAGTTCCGGAGAGAAAGGCGCGTAAACACAGAGGATTGAGGGCATCGAACTCCACATAATTATTGAAGCTTTCAAAGGGGGATTCTGAGCTCCTTTGTTGGGGGATGAACAA
>DATLUX010000333.1:0-4014 GCA_035577805.1 Verrucomicrobiia bacterium | reverse complement strand
ATGCTCGCCTTCGCCATGATGACTGCCATCCAACATCAGGCCAACAAGTCGACGCCCAAAAAAACCAAGTCGAGCACAACGCCAAGACATCCGATCTCATCCGTTGGTCGATCCAGGAAATCCGCCGCATAGCTCAACGTCTCGCGCGAAAACGCATTCAACCCGCCGATGTCATCGCATGGTCGCTCTGGCGGCGCGCGCATCAGGCCGCAGCACAGAAATCTCATCTCAAACAAAAATCACAACTGTAATGCTAGGTCGCGTGGACAAACCTAATCCAGATTCTGATGCAGGCAAGCAGCACGAAGGCGGCGAAGCTCTCCATCAGCTTGTCGTAGCGGGTAGCGACACGGCGTGAGTTCTTCGCTCGATTGAAGAAGCGTTCGATGCGATTGCGCAAAGCATAAAGAGCCTTGTCGACGACATGCTGTACTTTCCGGTTCGCAGTGCTGGGAATTGCGGCTTCACCACCGCGTTCCTCAATCTCGTTGCGAACGGCCTCGCTGTCGTAGCCCCTGTCACCGAGCATCTGTTCCGGATCGCGGTCGATCTCCTGCATCAAGGCCGGAAACGCGGTGACGTCGTGTGCTTGCCCGGGCGTAATCACAACCCCGATTGGCAGGCCCTCGGCGTTGGTGCGGGCGTTGATTTTGGTGGAGAAGCCGCCGCGCGAGCGACCGAGCGCGTTGCGCTCGGTCCCCCCCTTCCGCCAGCCGCGCAATGATGCGCGCGGATGATGGTCGCATCGATCATCTGCAGCGTGGCGTCCGCCACTCCGCTTTCCGCGAGCCCTTCCAGGATCACGTCCCAGACGCCACTGTCGGCCCACCGCCGAAACTGCCGAAAAATCGAGTTCCAGTTGCCGAATTCCTCCGGCAGATCGCGCCACGGTGCGCCGGTTCGCATCAACCAAAACACCGCGTCGAGTACGCGGCGATGGTTGCGTGGCGGCCGTCCGCCGCCGCGATGGATCAGGAATGGTTCGAAGTACGCCCACTCATCGTCGGTCATCAGTCCGCGAATCAAGGCCGCCTCCCAAAGAGCAGCCTTGAATCAATTCGCGATTCTTACGTCAATAGGTTTGTCCACGCGCCCTAGCATTACAGTTGTGATTTTTTGCTGGCACATTTGTTTTATTTCTGAATCCATGGGTCACCATGATTCGGAGATCATGGATGATCGGAGCATCGATTGAGACGACGCGTGAGTTGTGGGCATCGTCGCTGCGAGAGGTAAAGAAGCGGATACGTCCATTGTTCGCGCAGGAGCGCGCAGCTTTGAACGCGGGCCTGTTCGTGGACGGGCTGCTTGGCGACGAGCGTCGTAAAACCGGATGGATGCGCGCGGAGGCAGCGGGCGATCCTGGGCCTTGGCGGCAGCAGGCGGTTTTGGGCCGTAACCGGTGGGATGCCGATGCACTGCGCGACCTGGTGCGCGACTACGCCACCGAGCATCTTGCGGACGAGAACGCAGTGCTGGTGATCGATGAAACCGGGTTTCTCAAGCAAGGCAAGGCATCATGCGGGGTAGCGCGGCAATACACTGGTTCGGCGGGCAAAATTACGAACTGTCAGATCGGTGTTTTTGCTGCCTACGTGTCGTGTCACGGCCATGCCTTCATCGATCGGGCGCTTTATTTGCCGAAGGGCTGGACCGACGATCCGGCTCGCCTGAAAGCCACATACGTGCCGGGCGACATCGGCTTTTCGACCAAGCCCCAGCTTGCAGCCGAGATGATCGAGCGCGCTCTTGCAGCTGGCGTGCCGTTCCGCTGGGTTGCGGCCGATAGCGTCTATGGGGTCGGCGATATCGAGCGGGACCTACGCCAAGCCGGTAAAGGCTATGTACTCGGCGTCAATTCCAATCATTGGTTTGCATCATGGGGCAAGCCGCAACGGGTTGTCGGCACCGCCGAGGAGATCGCAAAGACGCAGCGACGATCTGACTGGCGGCGTCTGTCGGCCGGCGCCGGAACCAAAGGACCGCGATTGCACGACTGGTGCTACCTCGAATTGGCCGATCTCGAAGGCGAAAAGTCCAACCATCACAGCCAAGTCCTTTGGACACGAGGCCTGCTGATCCGGCGTAATATCGCCAACGGCGATCTCGCCTACTTCACCACCTGGTGTCCGGCAGGGACTTCGATCAAGACCCTGGTCAGCGTCGAGGGCCATCGCTGGGCGATCGAGGATAGCTTCGAGACAGCCAAAAACGAGTTCGGGCTCGACCACAACGAATCCAGATCCTGGCACGGCTGGCATCGTCACGTCTCGCTCGTCATGCTCGCCTTCGCCATGATGGCTGCCATCCAACATCAGGCCAACAAGCCGACGCCCAAAAAAACCAAGTCGAGCGCAACGCCAAGACATCCGATCTCATCCCTTGGTCGATCCAGGAAATCCGCCGCATAGCTCAACGTCTCGCGCGAAAACGCATTCAACCCGCCGATGTCATCGCATGGTCGCTCTGGCGGCGCGCTCATCAGGCCGCAGCACAGAAATCTCATCTCAAACAAAAATCACAACTGTAATGTTAGAGTCTGTCCGGACACTTTAGGCCGGATTACAAAGTTTTCTAAGCATGAGCCGAATTGAGGCGAGGTGCAGGAATGCAAGCGCCTTTCGATTGCGGTTCTCCCAATCCTTAGCGAGCCTTCGGCAGCGATTGAGCCAAGCAAGCGTGCGCTCCACAATCCAGCGTTTGGACAAGACAACAAACCCTTTGGCCCGATCAGAGCGCTTGACGATCTCCACGTTCAGATGCGGGCGAACTTCGGCCAGCGCGGTGCTGAATTCCGGTCCCTGATAGCCACCGTCGGCGAACAGTTTTTGAAGAAAAGGAAACATCCCGAACAGGGTCGCCATGACGAGAATGGCTCCATCTCGATCTTGGACGTTGGCAGGATGGACAACAGCGTGAAGCAGCAGGCCTAATGTATCGACGAGAACATGCCGCTTCTTACCCTTGATTTTCTTGCCGGCGTCGTAACCCGGCGCATCGATGCAGGCCCCCCTTTTTCGGCGCTTTTCACGCTTTGGCTATCGATGATGGCGGCAGTCGGACTGGGTTCCCGTTGCGCTTGTTCACGACACTGCTCATAAAGCGCGTGGTGGATGCGCTGCAATGTGCCGTCATAGGTCCACAAATCAAAATAGTCGTAGACGGTGCTTTTCGGCGGCAGGTCTTTCGGGATTGCGCGCCACTGACAGCCGGTGGACAGAACGTACATAAGACCGTTCACCACCTCGCGCATGATCACCGTCCGTTTGCCCCCGCCAGACTTGCCCGGCGGGATCAGCAGTACAATCAGCTCCCATTCCTCGTCGGTCACATCGCTCGGATAGCGCAACTTGCTGCGGTCATAGCGCGCGCGATTCCTGCTCGTCCACATTGGTGCCCCCTCGAATCAAGGCCACCACTCTTGAATCACAACTGATTCACTTGATTCAAGAACTCTCCGGACGGACACTAACATTACAGTTGCATTTTTCTCTTGAGGTGAGCCCGGCGCGCCTCGGCCTGGTGAGCGCGTCGCCAGAGCGACCAGGCAATGACATGGGCAGGTTGGATGCGCTGTTGCGTGAGCTTGATCGCGATACGACGGATTTCCTGAACCGACCAGCAGCAAATCAGGAGTGGCGTCCTTTGAGAAGGCGTGGCAGTGTTTTTTTGAGCGGCGCGGCATTGGCGTGATGACGGATGGCTGCCATCATGACGAAGGCGAGCATGACCAGCGAAACATGCCGATGCCAGCCATGCCAGGAACGGCTCTCATTGTGATCGAGGCCGAGTTCGTTCTTGGCGGACTCGAAGCTGTCTTCGATGGCCCAGCGACGGCCTTCCACCGCGATCAATTTTTTCGCGGGCGTGCCCTTGGGGCACCAGGTGGAGAAGAACGCCATAGCACCATCGGCAATGTTGCGGCGGATCAGCAACCCTCGCGTCCACTCTCCCGTGAGTGTGCTGTTGTATTGCGCGACATCGAGGTCGGCGAGTTCGAGATAGGCCCAGTCG
>DATLUX010000332.1:0-31869 GCA_035577805.1 Verrucomicrobiia bacterium | reverse complement strand
CATGCGGTGATCCTGGTGCCCGATGCCGACCGGGCCATGGTGCAACAGCTCGGGGCCGAGATCCGGTATCACGACCATTTCAAGCCCAAGGGCACCAACGTGAATTTTGTCCAGGTGCTGGGTCCGAATTGCATTCGGGTGCGGACTTACGAACGCGGAGTTGAAGGGGAGACGCTGGCTTGCGGCACCGGAGTTTCGGCTTCCGCGCTGGTGGTGGCGCGCCTGCACCAGTTCACTTCTCCGGTCAAAGTGCAAGTGCAAGGCGGGGATGTGCTGGAGGTCAGCTGGACGGAAACGGCGGAAGGCTTCAGCAACGTGACGTTAAAAGGCCCGGCCGAGTTTGTTTACAGCGGCAGGATCGAGATCTGACAGATCATTCGATTGTCAATTGTCGATATTGTCGATTGTCGATTGCTAGAGTTTAGAAAGCAGAAATGCACGGTCTCGCGTAGCAGACTCCGCATTCCGCCCTCCGCATTCCGCACTCCGAATTGGGATCAACAATGAGGTTGCCTGGGAAGCTGTGGATCTCTACAGTGCTGCTGTTCGCATGACCAAGGAAGTCGTTTCGCTGCAGACATTGTTGAAGCAACATTTTGGCTTCGCGTCCTTCCGGCCCCTCCAGGAAGAGATCATCTCGGACGCTCTGGCTGGCCGGGATGTGTTGGCGTTGCTCCCGACCGGCGGAGGCAAGTCGCTTTGTTTTCAACTGCCGGCCTTGGCGCAGGCGGGGCTCACCGTAGTGGTGTCGCCTTTGATCGCGTTGATGAAAGATCAGGTGGACGCCTTGCAAGCCAGCGGCGTGGAGGCGGTCTTTCTCAATTCCTCGCTCGCACCGGGCCAAGCCCGGGAACGGCTGCGGAAACTGGACCAGGGCCAGGTCCGGTTGCTTTATGTGGCGCCGGAACGATTGCTACTTTCGGGGTTTCTGGAGGATCTGCAGCGTTGGAAAGTGCGCCTGATCGCAGTGGACGAAGCCCATTGCATCAGCGAATGGGGCCACGATTTCCGCCCGGAATACCGGCAAATTTCCCAGCTGCGCGGTTTGTTTCCCAACGTGCCGATCATGGCCTTGACGGCGACAGCGACCCGGCGTGTCCGGCGCGATATCATTCAACAGTTGCAGTTGCGCGACCCTCGTTGTTACGTGGCCAGTTTTAACCGGCCGAATCTCACTTATCGCGTGTGGTCCAAGCAGGAGGCGTTCGAACAAACCCTGGAATTCATCCGGGCGCGCCGTTTGGAGAGCGGCATCGTTTATTGTCAGAGCCGGCGGGCCGTGGAGAGCCTGGCGGAACGGTTGCGGGCCAACGGCATTCTGGCTGCGCCCTATCACGCTGGGATGGAGGCGGCTGCTCGCACGGCAAACCAGGAATTGTTTCTGCGCGACGAAGTGCGAGTCATCTGTGCGACCATCGCCTTCGGCATGGGCGTCAACAAACCGAATGTCCGCTTCGTCATTCACTACGATTTGCCCAAGAACATTGAGAGCTATTATCAGGAGACGGGCCGGGCCGGGCGGGACGGCTTGCCGAGCGATTGTCTGCTGCTGTTTTGCTTCGCTGATGTGGTCAAGCAACGCCGGTTCATCGAGGATAAGCCGGATCTGCAGGAGCAAGAGGTTGCCCGGGCGCAACTGCAACGGATGATCCAATACGCTGAGGAAAGCGGCTGCCGGCGCGCCGCGTTGTTGGCCTACTTTGGCGAAACGCTGTCTGGAGCCAGTTGCCAGGGCTGTGACAACTGCCTGACCCCGCGCGGAACCTATGACGGCACACTGGCCGCCCAGAAATTCCTCTCCTGCGTCTATCGGATTCGCGAACGCAGCGGATTTAACGTCGGGATGGCTCATGTGGTGGGCGTGTTGACGGGCGCGGACACGGAGAAGATCCGGAAATGGGCACACCAGGAATTATCGACCTACGGCATCGGCCACGAGCATAGCCGCGCGGAATGGATGGCGATCGGGCGCGAACTGATCCGTCTGGGTTACCTGCAGCAGGACGCAGCTCGCTTCAACGTTCTTGAACTGACGACCGAAGGCCGAACTTGTCTGCGCGAGCGGAAGGCGGTGGCCTTGACCAGATCGCTTGAGGAAACCAAACACCCACGGCGCGGGGAAATTTCCTGCGACGAAACACTCTTTCAGCAATTGCGCGAATTGCGCAAGCGTTTGGCGGATGAGAGGCAGTTGCCGCCCTACATCATCTTCTCAGACGTGTCCCTTCGCGAGATGGCGCGGGTATACCCGATGACGGAGGCGGAATTCCGGCGGATCAGTGGCGTGGGCGAGCGCAAGTGGTCTGAATTCGGCCCCATTTTCATGGCGGAAATCGTGGCGTTTCTGCACACGCACCCGCGCCAGATCTTTGCCCAGAGTTCCTTTGAGGCGTCGCCGGCCCCGCGGACCGCAAGAGCGCGGTGGCGTCCTCGCGCCGGCTGGTGAGCCGGCTTCAATGCTCCACGAAGGTTACCTGGCCACTTTGATTTGTGCCGAGGAAATGGCCGGAAGCGTTGTTGGCTTTTTGCAGCACCACCCCTTTGAAGTTTAGGCCCGCGCCGCCGCTGGGCGGGCTGCAATGGCCAGTGAACAGGCCGCTGGAAAGGTTGAAGAGCATCGTGACATCATCGGGCCCGAGGTTCGACACCTTGCTGTCCAGGCCCAGCGTGAGATTGTCGACTTCCGGCTGAGCCATATTGCCGCCAGTCAGGGTCAACAAGGCGTTGCCCACATTAAGGATGGGAGTGACGTGATCAGGCGGACGCGTATAGCGCGAGCCCAGCAGGGCGGCCTCGCTGGTGAACCCGCCCGGATAATAATGCGACGTGGGCATGGCAGGTTTGGTCCAGTTGACCACGCCGGAGAAATCGGTGGTGGGCTGATCCGCGAAATTGATCCATCCGAGGATCGCTCCCTGTCCACCATAGAGCGGTGCATAGAGCGGCCAATGACCGTGTTTGGACAGGAAAACCTTGGTGGCAATGGTCGATTGGTCGGCGAGATAAGCCTTCAATTTTACATTGCCGAGGGCATCGACCACCACCGTGCCGTAGCTGTCCCCGCCCGGTGCGAAGGCCGAGCCGGGGCTGCCCAGCAGCACCAGGGTGTAGGAGCCCGCCTGGCTCGCGGGTTGAGTGTGCGTGAACACCGCCCGGTCACCGGCCAGGTCGGCGGTCCAGAGGCCGTCCGTGACGTTGCCATTGATCTGGTCTGAGCCGTGCAGATCAACCGTCCATCGGACGGTGACCGCATTGAGGTCCGGCCGGATCATCTGGTTGGTGGCGTGGCCTTCCAGATCAAGACGCCCGGAAGTGGACAGCCGTTTCTTGCCCATCGTCAACTTGGCCGAATAAGTGCCGCGATCGGTCAGTTTCACCGTGAAGAACCCAGAGGAAGCCAGGTTGACCTCATTCGTGTCGTAGAACAGACCGTTAAACGCGCCCTTCACCCGGACGAACGGGTTGGTCACGAAGTTGGCCGAGAGCGTGACGTTCGATTGCATGACGAAACTCAGCTCCGGCGAATCGCTGGAGACATCCCCGGTCCAATTGGAGAAGACAAAACCGACGTTCGGTGTGGCCTTTAGTCTGTAGGGTCGTCCGATATCGAGTTTCTGGCCGTTGGTGCCGCCTTTGACCGAGCCTTTCCCTTGGATGTCGAGGTTGAGAGTGCCTGGGACGGCGCAGAAGATGGTGCGGGTGTTGGTGGCGGAGGTATTGCCGGTGAGGTCCACGCTGCGGGCACTGATCACGTTGGTGCCCGGAGTCAGTGCCAGCGACGAACTCCAGTTGGCCGTGCCCGTGGCGAGGGTGAACGTTCCGGAACCGACGCGACACTCGACGCGAGCGACGCCGACATTGTCGCTGGCGCTGCCGGTGACGGTGATGGTTGTGTTGGTGAAGGTGGCATTGGCTGCCGGCGTCGTGATCGCCACGCTCGGCGGGGTCAAATCGGGGCCGCCTTGACTAATGCCGTACGGATGTCCTGCGATGGTCAACGTTACGCTGCGCGCGCTGCCTTCATTGGGAGCGACGGTGTAGGAGACCGTTCCGTTCCCGCTTCCATTGGCCGGGCTGGCGAGGGTAACCCAAGCCGGCACGCCGCTGACGGTCCAGGCACAGCCACCGCCGGAGGTCACGTTGACGCTGCCGGCACCGCCGTCGAGATCGAAGGACGCGCTGTTGGCTGACAAGCTGTAGCCGCAATCGACGGTTAAGGTGGCTGCCGCGCTGGTGGCCGACCCGGCGCTGTTTGTGACGACCACGGAATAAGCGCCGGCCTGGTTCATTTGCACGTTGAACAGGCTGAGGCTCGCACTGTTGGCGCCCGGCAGATTCGCGCCGCCAAAACGCCATTGATAACTCAGCGGCGGCCCGCCTATCGCCGTCACGTCGAAGGTCACACTGCCGCCTGCTGTGACGGTCTGGTTCTGGGGTTGGGCGGTGATGGACGGCGCGGTTACCGTCACCGTGATGGATACTGGCGCCGACGTCACGACTTGACCGCCGCTTTCCGTCAAGCGCGCGGTTAAAGAATAACTGCCGGCGGAGACCGGGGTCCAGGTGTAGCTGTATGGCGCGGCAAGGTCTTCGCCCAGTTTGCTGTTTCCTTGGAAGAATTCGACTTTGGTCACGGATTGTCCGCTGCTGGCCGACGCGGTGGCGGCCAGGAAGATACTGGCTGGGGCGACGTAGATGGCTCCGCCGAGCGGGCTGGTGAGCGTGACGCTGCCGGGGCCTCCCGGGCTGCCGGAAGAGAAGTTAATCGCGACGGCATCCGGCCCAACCGAAACAGGGTTGAGGAATCCGGCGGCGCTGAAGGTGTAGCCGTCCAGGACCGGCGTGATCGCGTAAGTGCCCGCGGCCAATCCCGCAATGGTATAGGTGCCATCGCTGTCGGTATAACCCATCTTGGTGCTCGAGGCCGCCATCCGCACGCCTTGCAGCGGTGAACCGTTGTGGAGAACGCGGCCGCTGACACGATACGTGCTCGGGGAACCGACCCGGACGAAGACCGAACTGCTGCCCACGCCGCCTTTCATATCGCTGACCACACAGCGCACCACGTAATCGCCCGTCGTGCTCCAACTTTTGCTGGCGGCGGCTCCGTTCGTTCCAAAGGTGGCATCGCCAAAATCCCAGTAATAAGCCAGGGGGTCGCCGTTGGCATCCGTGGCGGCCGCGTTGAACGTCACCAAACTGCCGATGCCGACGGCATTGGTGCTGGCCGTGATGGACACAGTTGGGTTCGCGTTGCCAGGGAATTGTCCGAGGTTCACGACGATGTCGAGCGATTCCGGGGTGGTGCCGGGTTTGCGCAGGGTAGTGATATGAATGCCGGCGGCATAATCGGAGAAGGTTCTTCCGACCACCAGGGCGGCGTCGTTTTTGCCGTCCGGCGAACCGGGCGTGGTGTCGAGCAGATGACTTTTTTCATTGCCGTTGCCTGACCACCGGATGCCCGCGCCGCTGCTTAACCAACGATTGCCGGGAAATTTCTGGCGAAACTCGACCCAATAATTCGTGCTGCTGCTGCGCACGATTCGCAGACCGCGCAATCCGATGGTGTTGGTGTCGTCGTGGGCATAGATGCGATAGGTGCCGCTGTTGCTGACCGTCAGGGTTTCGTTGCCCTGCAACCAATTCAGATAACGCTTGTAGGACGCGTTGAAATGATTCGCCCCGGCGCTGGCCGAGCCCATCGTGTCAAGGATGTCGCCATACTCGATGCTGGTGCCGTTGCCGATGACGCTCTGGCCGCTCGTATCCCAGAAGTTGGCATGGTTCAACCCGAAGTTATGGCCAATCTCATGTCCCGCCACGCCAGCGCTGAACGCGTTGCGTAGCCAGGCTCCGGACGCGCCGACGTAACCCAATCCGGCCCAGCCCCAGCCGGGCACCGCCCCAAAGCAAATCACGTCATAATCATAATCTGTCAGCGTATACCCATCCGACGCCGCGGCATTGCGAGCGTCTGTCCGCAACTGAGTGTAAAAGTTATTGGGTCCATAGTAGGACGCCGGCTGGGGCATGCGATAGGTCGGTGTGACTTCGGAGCCCGCACCACTCGCGTAGAACCCAGCCCGCCCGAAGGACATCTCAGCATAAAACGCGTTCACCCCGCTGATCATAGCCACCGCGTTGGCGTCCGAGACCGGCACGCCGGACAGGTCCGAGAAGTCCACTCGAATCACCAGCAGCTTTTTTGTCCCTTCGGTGCGCACCGAAGAAGCGACCTGGCCTTCCCCTCCCCCAGTGTCGCCGGCTGCCTCGGCGGCCAGCAATTTTTCTTCGAGCGCCTTGGCGTGAGTGGGGCCGCACAGGAAGACAGGCTGATGGTCGACTTCCGCCACGACCTGAGATTGGTTGATGGTTGAAGAGTTGCCCGAGATGGCGCAGACGGGTTCGCTGGGGCCCGCGCGCAACGCCGCGGTCTCCTCAGCGTCGAGGATCCGCAACGGGCTTTCATTGGCGGCAAAAGTTTGGTCGATGGCGATGCCGTTCAGAGAGATGTTGCGTCGGGTGGGTTCTCCCAGGCGCCGTCCATAAACATACGCGTCATATTCGCGGCCGTTGATCGTGGCTACGCGAAATGTGGGACGCACTTCGGCCTCCTTGCCGGGCTCAGCCAGGGCCGCGAAGACGTCCAGTGCTCCGCGGCCGCTTACTCGTTCCTCAAGCAACGAGGTGATCGACTCGGGAAGATTGCGGCGCGCTCCCGCCGAGACGGTAAGGGTCAAGGCCCGGGCTGGGTCAGACTGAATCAGTTGCCGTAGAGCTTCCCGGCGTTCGCGCGCCAATTGAATGCCTTCGGATTCGAGGGCCGCCCGTTCGGCGGGTTTTGCCGTAAGATACCGTTTCAGCCAGTTGGCGAATCGCGTGAACGCGGAGTCAGGGTTGTCTGGGGAAACTGGAGCGTTCGTGAGTACTGGTGAGGCCAGTGCCGGCCAGGGCGGTTTCGTCCTTGTTGCCGCAGAGGCAGCCGGGCGTGACTCGGCGCGCGCGGCATTCAGGTCCGCCGGCTTGGTCACGGCGCGGGCATGGACGATTGGAGTGGGTCGCGCCGGATCTTGATCTTGATCTTGGATCTGAATGGAAAGTCGGATCAAAAAGAGCAAAAGGAAAAGCGCCAGGCTGGCCGCGCCTGTACCCACGAAGCTCAATTTTCGGTGCGTCACCATTTCGATGAAACTGTTTCCGGCTCTGGTTCCTGGGCTGCCCCTCGGAGAACAATGGCCACCACTTTTAGCTACCGGGATGCCAAGGGGTTTTGCGGCGAATTCAGGCTTCTGCCCCGGCGTCATGCCCCAAGACACGACGCAGTGTCTCGAAACGGGACCCAGTGAAGAATTGGATCGGCTCTGAGGGATCCGAAAAATTGGATCGGACTTTGATGGAATTCTTCCGAACGGCGCGGCACGCATTTCGCCTGACGATGGGCCCGGCCTGGGCGAGTCGTCCGCGGCGGTGGCGCCGCTGGCGCCGCTCCGGGAGTTGCAAAAAGCTTACAGTGATGGCCAGTCTATGCGGAAATGCCCGGCGGAAAGACCCCACATGAAAACATCTGCGCCCGTCACGAATTCATCCCGGCTTGCTTCAATTCTTGTTTGGCTGGTTTCTATGAAGACGCGTGCGGATCGCACGCTGACTCGCGCCGGAACAATGGTCGGCGGCCTGATCGGGTTGGCGCCGTTGGTCGTATGCCTCGCCCGTGGCGCCGAATCAGGTTCACCAGCAGCGTCGCGTGTGGAACGAACCAATCTTCTGGTCCTCCGCTCGGTGAGCGGCGCGTTGCGCCCGGTGCGCAGCGTGGAGGATTGGCGTCAGCGTCGCGCTGCCATTCTTGCGGGCATGCAGGAAATCATGGGGCCGCTGCCTGGGCCGGACCGACGGGTTGCGTTGGATCCGCAGGTCACGGAGGAAGTTGATTGCGGCCATTACATCCGGCGCACGGTCAGTTACACCACCGAGCCCGGCTCGCGGGTTCCGGCGTTCCTGCTTGTTCCCAAGCAGGCGTTAACCAGTGCGAGCAAGGCGCCGGCTGTGCTGGCTTTGCACCAGACCCGTCCGGAAGGGCAGAAGGTGGTGGTGGGATTAGCAAACAGTCCAAATGACGAGTATGGCGTCGCCTTAGTCGAGCGTGGATTTGTGGTCCTGGCGCCTCCTTACACCATGCTGGCGAATTATTGGCCGGATCTCAAAGCGCTCGGCTATCAGAGCGGCACTATGAAATCCATCTGGGATAACATTCGAGGATTGGATTTTCTCTCGAGCTTGCCTTTCGTGCGAACGAACGCGTTCGGGGTCATTGGCCATTCCTTGGGCGGGCATAATGGGATCTTTACGGCCGTGTTCGACGAACGGATTGGCGTGGTGGTGTCGAGCTGCGGCCTGGATTCGTTTGTCGATTATTACGACGGGGACGCGGCCGTCTGGAAGCCGGATCGAGGTTGGTGCCAGCAACGTTACATGCCGAAGCTGCTGGCCTATGCAGGGCGCCTCGACCAGATCCCTTTCGATTTTGCGGAAGTGCTCGGCGCCCTCGCGCCGCGCGTGTGCTTGATCAGCGCGCCCAAAGGCGACGCCAATTTCAAATGGCGCAGCGTGGATGACGTGACAGGCGCGGCCAGACTGGTTTATCAGCTGTATGGCAAGCCGGAACATCTCATCGTCGAGCATCCGGACTGCAATCATCTTTTTCCTCCGGAAATGCGCCAAACAGCCTACGAGCTTCTGGAACGTTACCTGGGCAAGTGACGGGACGGGGCACTCAGAGTGGCGCGCCGACATGGAGCGAGTGGCGCAGGCAATAGGCGGCATTATGAACGTATTTCTCCGCCCAAAGCCGCAGACTGCCACGTTCCTGGTCCGTCAAGGCGCGCGTCACTTTCGCGGGGGAACCTAGTACCAGTGAACCGCCGGGAATGATCGTCCCTGGCGTCACCAACGCCTTGGCACCGATCAAACATTGGCGCCCAATGACCGCTCCATCCAGGACGACGGCCCCCATGCCCACCAGGCATTCATCACCCACGGTGCACGCATGGACAATGGCGGAGTGTCCCACCGTGACCCAATCGCCGATCAGGCAGGGAAATTCGTCGGCCAAATGGACCACCGCGTTGTCCTGAATGTTGGTGTGATGCCCAATCACGATCCGCTGGATGTCCCCGCGCAGGACGGCATTATACCAGACGCTGGAATGGTCACCGAGCGTCACGTCCCCGAAAACCACGGCTGTCTTTGCAAGGTAAACCCCCTGGCCCAACACCGGCTGCTTGCGCAGGTACGTATCTAGCTGATGCTGGATCTGCGGATCGATCGGATGCACCAGACAGCCATAGCAGCCTCGGCCCCGAAGATAAAGCCAAAGCAAGTGCAAACGGTGGAGATGAAACCGGTCCAGGCCGAAGATTGCTATTTTGTTTTGTGTTCCTTTGGCGTTGACTGGTGGCGCCGAACCCTTTGATCGAGTTGTATGCTGCATCTGTTCGGCACGCCCGCGTGGATGTGACACTTGAAATTCGTCTTTTGTTTTTGTAAATGACGCGACACACACACGGCCCGCACGGCCCGCACGGCCCGCATAACCCGCACGGCCCGCACGGCCCCCACGGTCACGCTGATGGCCAGCGGCCCCGGCGCTTGCCCCGCTCCTTCAAAGAACTGACGCCCGCCAACCATTTTAATCCGCGGACGTTCTTTTATGAGATGGTTTGGAAAGCGCTGCTGACGCCCCGGACCGGGCACCATCGGCGTCCGGTGTTCCCCAGGCTGTCGCACGGTCGCGTGGCGGTCACCTGGATTGGGCATGCGTCGTTTCTCATTCAGTTCAGTGACCTGAATGTGCTGGTGGACCCCAACTTCGCCAACTGGCTTTTCTTATTGAAACGAGTCAAGCGCGCCGGTCTGCGCATCAAGGATCTGCCGCCGATTGACGTGGTGCTTCTGACTCACGCGCATTTCGATCATTTCCATAAACCCACGCTGCGCCGGCTGCCGGCGCCGAAGATTGGAATCATGCCGTGGGGCGTTGGGGACCTGGCGCGCGGCTTGGGGTTCCTGCGCATCATCGAGCTGCAGAAATGGGAGAGCTTCAGTCAGAGCGATTGGACCGTGACGTTGACGCCCTGCAAGCATTGGGGGGCGCGCACGCTGCGGGACGAACATCGAGGCTACGGCGGATTCGTGCTTCAACATCAGGGCCGGACACTTTATCACGCCGGAGACAGCGCTTATTTCGAAGGGTTCGCCGAGATCGGCTCGCGTCTGCGGCCGGAGATCGCGTTGTTGCCGATTGGCGCCTATTACCCGGATTCCTTTCGCCATGTGCATATGGGGCCGGATGAAGCCCTGCGCGTGTTCCGCGAGTTGGGATCGCGCTGGTTCGTGCCGATGCATTACGGCAGCTTTAAACTCTCCTTCGAGCCCATGGACGAGCCGCCGCGGCTCCTCAAGCAGTTGGCGCATCAACAAAAGTTGACGCAACACGTGCGCATCCTTGAGGAAGGCGTGCCCCAACTGTTTTAGCGGAACCCTTCGATTTACGATTTACGATTTTTACGATTGGCCAATCCACGAAAATCGCCAATCGAAAATCGCCAAAGGGGGTCCGTAGAAAACTGTTGTCAAAATCGGCCGTTTTTCTCTATTTTCGCGTTTAATGCACCGTTGGCTGCGTGGGCAAACCGGATTTGCCCCTTCAAAAAACGCGCAAATGCACATCAACAAACCGATCGCAGGAGGAACAGTATGAAAGTGAGTAAATGGACACTGGGTCTGGTCGCCCTTGGACTCGTGAGCCCAGCGCCCGGTCACGCCGAAGAGAAAATGAATCAATTGTGGACAGCTTTGTCGTCCACGACTCTTAGCGGCTACGTCAATACATCCATTAATTGGAACACCGGCACCGGAAACGAGCGGGTGCCTAACTACGTCTACAACGATCCCAGCAAACAGGACGGTTTCAACCTGAACGTGGTGGATCTCACGATCGAGAAGGCTCTCGATGAAGCGCAGTGGGCCGCGGGCTACAAGGTCCAGCTCTGGTTCGGCCCCGATGCCACCACCTTCGGCAGCACGTTGGACAGTGGCGGTGACAGTTCGCCGGTGGCCATCAAACAGGCCTATGTCGGCCTGCGGACGCCCATCGGCAACGGCCTGGACTTTAAGCTCGGCGTGTTTGACGGGCTCTTGGGTTATGAAAGCCATGATGCCGGACGCAACCCCAACTACACCCGCGCTTATGGTCTGGCTCTGACGCCTCACACCCATACGGGCCTGGAGATGTCGTATCAGTTCAGTCCGTTGGTCAGCGCTTCCGCCGCGATCGCCAACACGGTGGGCCCCGTCATCAACGCCAAAGCGCATCAATCAACTACCCCTCGCGCCGAATCGTACAAGGCTTACACCGCAGCCATGGCATTAACGGCGCCGGAAGACTGGGGATTCCTCTCGGGATCCACTCTCTACAGCGGGTTCCTCAGTGGTAATAACGAGAACACCGATTGGAACCAGGTCACCTATTACGCCGGCATCACGCTCAACACCCCGGTCAAAGCCATCAAGGTGGGCAGTTCGTATGCTTACCTGGGCACAACCAGCTCGGGGGCCGGAGCCGATAACTACGCCAATGCCCTGGCCGGTTACGTCTCCTTCCAAGCCAGCGAAAAACTCAGTCTGCACGGACGCGCCGAATATGTCTGGACCGACACTGACCTGTTCGGAACGGTCCCGGTCGGCGGCAACGCCGGCGGCAACAACGAGATCTTCGCGTTGACTGGCACCATCCAATATGACCTCTGGAAAAATGTGATCAGCCGGCTCGAGATCCGCTGGGATCATCTCGCCGGAGATGGGGACATGGTTGGCTACGGATCAGGCACATCCAACAAACGCAACGGCGTGCTCATCGCCGCCAACGTGATCTACCAGTTCTAAGGCAGGTTGAAACTTGGTGGATCAGCGCGGCATGTGTTAGCGCTGTAGCGGTGGTCGATGACCGCCGCTACAGTTCGCCAATCCCACGCTGTGCAGATACAGGGGATCGTCTTGCGCCGTTACTGGTCCAAAGTGTCGACGACGGTTTTCAGGTGGAGCAGGGCCAGGCCGATGTGTTCTCCGGCCAATTCGGGTTCATCTTCGTGGCCGGCCATGAGGGCTTCGATCACGGCGTTGAGGATCTCGATCTGGTTGTAGGTCGCCATCAGGTTCTGCAGGGCGCTCATGTGATCCATCTCGGAGCCTGCCTCCAATTCCTCCAGAAAACGGATATTGGCTTCTTCCGCAGCCTCCAAATCTTCTTTGCTGACGCTGCGCAGGGCGGAGTTTTCGGTCGAGAAGATCTTCCAAAGGATGAGGCCAATGAGCATGAGTTGACCCCGTTGCTCCCCGCTCATCATCGTTTCCTCGATCGCCAGCAAGTACGCCACGATGAAAGGCTGATGTTTAGCCATCTCGTCCATCAAACGCTGCGCATCTTCCTCCGTGCACTCGTTGATGCGCTTCCAAGTGCGATCGATAAGCTTGTCCGAGATTGTTTTCATCTCACATACAGGATGCGACGCCGGAATTAAGGCACAAGCCGGGCGGGGTGAACACCAGTAAAATAAGGGGAGCCATTCCAGATCAGCGGTCGGTGACCGCACGCGAGTAAGGCATGGTTATCTGGGGGGCGGAGCACTAGCGTTTGGTCTTCTCCGAGATCGGCCGGCGGGTTTCCTGAAAGCTTTGCAGCATGCGCGGGTTATTTTCGAAGAAGGTGGCCAGATCCGCCAGGATCTCGACGGTGGCCTGACTCAGATGATGTTCGATGCCTTCGATATCCCGTTGCTGGGTCTCCCGGTCCAGGCCGAACAACGAAAAAAACCGAGCCAACGTCTCATGACGCCGTTGAATACCTGTCGCCACCGCCTTGCCCCGCTCCGTCAGAACCAGCCCGCGATACTTCTCGTAATTCAAGTAACCCAGTTCTCCGAGCTTTTGCACCATGCTGGTGACCGACGCCTGGCGCACGTGCAGCGAATTGGCGATATCCACCACGCGGGCGTAGCCCTTCTCCTCGATTAACTCATGAATGCGCTCAAGATAGTCTTCAGCGGTTTGGCTGGGTTCAGACTGCGGCATGTGCCCGGCCACTACACCACAGGTGGCCATAGACTGGCAAGTGCGGGAGGACCTTGGGACCTTGGGACCTTGGCTCAATCTTCGTCGGCCATCTTTGTCGAACCTCACTTACCGGGCCCGCAGCGCGAGAAGTTTCCGACAGCAGTTTCGGACTACTAAGCGGGCAGAGTGACCACCATGGCGGTGCCGTGGCCGAGGCGCGATTTGATATCCAGGCTGCCGCGATGGATCTCGACGACGCGCCGGACAATGGCGAGGCCAAGGCCGGTGCCGCCCGGCTTGGTGCTGCCGAGGATCGAGCGAAAGGCGCGCTGTTGCATGGCTTGGGTCATGCCGGCTCCGGTGTCAGCTATTTCGACCACGACTTGAGCGGGCTGATTGCGCCGGCGGTCGGGGGCGCGCAGACGGGTGGTAAGGGTGAGTCGACCGCCTTGCGGCATGGCCTGGACGGCGTTCAGGATCAGATTGAGAAAAGCCTGCTCCAGTTGAGTGGCGTCTCCTGGCACGGCGGGCAGGTCCTGTGCTTGTTTCCGGATCAACTCGATATTCTGTTGCATGAGTTTGTGGCGCGTGAGCAGGCTCAGATCATCGAGGAGTTTGTTGACGTTGACAGGGGCGAGCCGGGGTTCGGTGCTGCGGGCGAAATCGAGGATCTTCTCCACCACGCGGTTGAGATGATCCATTTTCTCGCCCATGATATGAGCGTCGCGTTCCCGTGGGTCGGCTTCGCCGAACTTCAGATCGAGCGAATGATACAACATCTTCATCACGGTCAGCGGGTTGCGGATTTCGTGAGCGACTTCGGCGGCCAGCAGACCGAGGGCGGAAAGGCGCTCGTTTTGGCGCAGCTGTTCTTCGACATCGACGATCCGTTCATAGAGCCGGGCTTTTTCGATGGCGATGGCCGAAAGGCCGGCCAACGCCGCCAGAACCCGGATCTCTTCGTTGGAAAAGCTATGCTGCTCGCCGGTGTAAACGCTAAGCGTCCCAATCGCTGCGCCGCCGAAAAGCAGCGGCACACTCAGCAAGGACATCAGCCCCTCGCGCCGGGCCACCTCGAGATTCTGATAGCGACTGCTGGTCTGAACATTTTCGATCTGCACGGGTTTTTTGCGGCGCACGACCATCCCGACCAGGCTGTCCGCCACGGTCAGCCGGGGTTTCTGCACGTAAGCCGGCCCGGCGCCGAAGCTGGCGCGGAGATCGAGCCACTCCCGGCTTTCATCGAGCAACAGCACCGAACACATCTTGGCTGACATGAGCAGACAACTCTCCCGAGTGATGACCTGGAGCGCGTCGTCGAGATTCAAGGTGGAGTTGATGGTCTGACTGACACTGGCAAGGGCTTCGAACCAACGGGCCTTCAGCCGGAGTTGTTCGTAGAGCCAGGTGGTGTGGATGACTTTGGCCGCTTCCACGGCCAGGGCCGTTAACAACTCTTGATCGGCTTCGCTGAATGCGCTGATCCGATCCGAATCGACATTCAAGACACCGCGCACTTCCCCGCCTACTTCCAGCGGCACGGCCAGCTCCGAACGAACCGCCGGATCAATCATCACATAACGGCGGTCGGTCCGCACATCATTCACCCGCGCCGCCCGGCCGGTCCGGGCCACCCACCCTGTAATCCCTTGCCCGACCCGCAACTTTAACTCCATCACATGGGCGGGGAGTCCGTGGGCCGCGTGGATCTCCAGCAGGCCATTGGTGGGGTTGACCAGGATCGCCGAGCCGCTGGAGGCTTTCATCACGCGAACCGCTTCGCGCAAAATGCGGTTCAAGGCCTGGCTTGGATCCAAGGTGGCATGGACGACGTTGCCGATTTCGCTCAACAGCGAAAGGCGCGCGCAACGTTCGCGTAACTCGGACAACTCGTCTTTCACCGGCAAGGATTAAACACAGGGCGACACCGTGGATCGACAGAATTAAGGGAGGCCGTGCGATTACCGAACACGCAGGGTCATCAACAAACCGGCGAGCCCAAAGAACCCGTTGGGGGCCCAGGCGGCCAGCCAGGGGGCCACGCGCCCGCCGGTGCCCAGAGCCAAGGACAGTTGGGCAAGGATGAAGTAGCTGAAGCAGATCACAATGCTGCTGGCGACTCCGGCCAGGACATTGCGCCGGCCGGAGGCGGCGCCAAAGGGCAACGCGATCAATACCACCACCAGACAAGTCCAGGGCGCGGCCCAGCGTCCCTGCAACTTCGTTTCCAACATCGCCGACTTACTGTGGTCGCCTGGATGCAGTTTCTTATATTCCATGATTTCGCGGATCGAGAGCTGGACTTTCCTGATTTCCTTGAACCGGTTCAGTTTGCTGATCTTGATCTCGCTGCGGATCTGTTCTGGCGTTTCCTTAAACAAAGCCATGGTCAGCGATTCAAAAGGCTGCTGCTCCGGCACGCCGTTGGTGGTTGGCGGATACACTAACCGATAACCGTTGGTAAAAACCCAGGTGCTCTCGGCGTACTCCGCACCTTCAGCCAGGATTTCTGTGCGCGGCCCGTCGGGAGGCGGAATCCAGATCACATGCGGTTTGCGCATGCCGCCGGAGGTCAGGTCATACGATTCGATAAACCACCATCGCCGCTCGAGCGCATTGTAGAACCCGAGTTTGTCCTCGGTCGTGTGCTGGTCGGGGTCGACCCGGTCCGGCTTATGGCGGGCCAGCACTGCTTCGGCGGCTTCCAAACTCTGCGGGACCCACAGTTCGTTGATAGCGAGCACCACGCCACTAAGCAACACCCCCACCACAAGATACGGCATGGCCAGCCGAAATAACCCGACGCCAGCCGCGCGGATGGCGGTGATTTCATGGTGCCGCGCGTGATTGGTCAGCGCGTACAACAACGCCAGCAGAAATGCGATCGGCAGAATCAACACCAGAATCTCCGGGAGTCTGATCGCGTAGTAAGTCAGCACGTCCCCCGCCGTCAACTTCAGCTTCTGGTAATCGGCCAATTGCATGACCAGATCGCACGACACCCAAAAGACCATGAAACCGACCAGGCAGTAGCTGAACGGGATAAGCAATTCGCGTAGTAAATAGCGATCCAGCAACCGCATCGAAACTGCAGGCTAGTTCATCGGTATCCCCCAACGCAAGCCCGGCGCTGGTGATCCCTGCCGCGTTCCGCCGTTCAGGCACGGAAGGCCGGCCCAGTGGCGCCGGCGGAAAGTCCAGTCCACTCGACCCTTGACCCCCGCTCGGTGGAACGCGTAGAATTCGCCGCGTGACAGGCCAATTTCGACAAGTCACCCTGGTTGTCGTCGTAAAAAACGGCGCCGTTGGGGTGCGTCGAAGTTGAGAGCAGCTTTCGACACCAACCCACGGCTGGCAACGGTCGTGGGTTTTTTCATTGCCTGCGTCCCGGAGCCGGAATCGAGCATGATATGAACAAAATCAGCGCGTCTGCTAAACACAAAAAGGGCACCCTGGCCTCGCCCAAGGCCGAGGTGGGCCCCCTGATGCCCGGGCGCGATATTCTGGTGCAAGCCCTGGAACGCGAGGGAGTCGAAGTCATCTTTGCGTACCCGGGCGGCGCCAGCATGGAGATCCATCAATCCCTCACGAAATCCAAGATCCGCACGATCCTGCCGCGCCACGAGCAGGGCGGCAGCTTTGCGGCGGAGGGTTACGCCCGGGCCACGGGCCGGGCGGGGGTTTGTATGGGCACCAGCGGCCCCGGAGCCACTAACCTCGTCACCGCCGTGGCGGATGCTTACATGGATTCCTGCCCGCTCGTTGCCATTACCGGGCAGGTTAATCAGTCGATGATCGGCCGCGGTGCGTTTCAGGAAACGGATATCATCGGGGTGAGCCTGCCGATCGTGAAGCATTCTTACCTGGTGACCGATGTGAATGACATCCCTCGGATTGTGAAGGAGGCCTTTCACATTGCTCAAACCGGCCGGCCCGGCCCGGTGGTCGTCGATGTCCCCAAAAATATCCAACAAGCCAAAACGCGTCCGGTCTGGCCTGCCGCCATCAATTTGCGCGGTTACCAGCCGGACAAAAGCGCCGACGCCCTGGTCCTGAACGAAATCCTGGGCCTTTTGGCCAAAGCCGAGCGGCCGGTCCTTTACTGTGGTGGTGGGATCATCACCAGCGGGGCCGCGGCCGAGTTGCGTCAGTTCGCCGAAGCCACGCAGATCCCGGTCACCACTACGTTGATGGGGATCGGCGGCTTTCCGGAAACGCATCCTCTGTCCCTGCGCTGGCTGGGCATGCATGGGGCGGCCTATGCCAATTGGGCGGTCAATGGCGAATACAAACAACGCCGCGACCCCACTGAACCGATGGTCAAGCTCAAGGACGGGGCGGATCTGCTGCTGGCCTTCGGGGTTCGATTCGATGATCGCGTGACGGGGAAGTTCGAGGAGTTCTGCAAACAGGGCACGATCGTTCACATCGATATCGATGCCTCCGAGTTGAACAAGAACAAACGGGCGCATCTCGCGGTGGTGGGCGACATCAAGGATGCGCTTCGCCGTCTGAATGCGATGGTGGCCAAACGGCCGCTTCCGAACAAACGCACCGCGTGGCATGAGCAGATCGCCGAATGGAAGAAGCGCGCTCCATTTGCCTACGGAGTCACGCAGGAAATCGCCAACAGCGACCACATGAAGGATCATCTCAAAGGCCAGGAAGATCAGGTGATCCTGCCGCAGATGGCCATCGAGCTGCTCTACGAATTGACGGCCGGCGAGGCTTACATCACCACCGGCGTGGGCCAGCATCAGATGTGGTCCGGCCAATGGTACAAATACAAGTTCCCGCGGCAATTCATCACCAGCGCGGGCCTCGGCGCGATGGGCTTTGGGTATCCCGCCGCGTTGGGCGTGAAAGTCGCGCATCCCGACAAACACGTGATCGACATCGACGGCGACGGATCGTTCCTGATGAACATCCAGGAGCTGGCCACTGCGCATGTGGAAAAAATCGCCGCCAAAGCCATCATCCTGAACAATCAACACCTCGGCATGGTGGTGCAGTGGGAGGATAATTTCTACGAGGGCAACCGTGGCCATACCTACCTGGGCAATCCGGAAAATCGCGCCCAGATTTATCCGGACTACGTGCGGGTCTGCAACTCCTTCAACGTGCCTTGCGAACGGGTGATGTACAAGCGCGATCTGCGCGCGGCCCTGCAACGCATGCTCGATGCCGAGACCGCTTACGTCCTGGATGTGGTCACGCCCTACTCCGAACACGTGCTGCCCTTCATCCCCGCGGGGCGCACCGTTGCTGACATGATTTGGAAGCAAGAGAAGTAAAGCCGCCGCGCCGCGCCGTCATCGATATCGGCACTAACTCAATCAAAGTGCTGATCGGAGACGTGTGCGGTGGCTTGGTCATCCCGGTCGAGGAACGCAGCGAACAGACCCGCCTGGGCGCAGGCTTCTATGAAACGCGGGATCTGCAGCCGATCTCCATTGCGCGGACGGCCGAGGCCGTCGCGCGCTTCGTGGCTTTGGCGCGGGACGCCGACGCCAGCGCCATCCGAGTGATCGCCACCAGCGTGGCCCGCGATGCCCGCAATCCCGGTGCTTTGCTCGAAGCCGTGCGCCGATCCTCCGGTCTGCGCGTAGAAGTGATCTCAGGCGACCAGGAAGCCGAGTGGGTTTTTCGCGGAGTGACTTCCGATCCCAAGTTGCACGGACGCCAGCTGTTGATTTTGGATGTAGGCGGCGGCAGTACGGAGTTCATTTTGGGCGATCGCGATCATCTTCAGTTTCGACAAAGCTTTCCCATGGGCAGCGTTCGTTTGTTGGAGGCCCTGCGGCCGGGGGATCCACCGTCCTTGGCGGACATTGCCGGGTGTCGGGGTTGGTTAACGACGTTTTTCGATCGGGAAATTGGGCCGGCCATGGAAGCGAAGCTGAGCCGGGCCACCAGTGAAGGGGTGACCCTGGTGGGCACCGGCGGCACCACCACGATCCTGGCGCGAATCGAACTGGGCATGACCGACTTCGATCGGGCTCGTCTGGAGGGGACGCTGTTTTCGCAGAGGCAGATCTTGGAATACATGGTGCACCTGTGGAGCCTGCCTTTGGCCCAACGGAAGAAGATCCCTGGCCTGCCGCCCAATCGCGCCGATGTCATCATCATGGGAGTCGCCATCTATGAGGCAGTCATGCAGCACTTCGGGATTGGGCAATTGTACGTGAGTATGCGGGGGCTGCGTTTCGGGGCCCTTTTGGATGCCCCATGAATGATCAATCCGCTCGCGAGGAATTCCTCGCCCTCATGCAAACGCTCGAAGAGGAGCCGCATCACGTCCTGCATGTCGCCAACCTCGCGTTGCAACTCTTTGATGAGTTGGAAGATCTTCACGGACTGGGAGACCAGGACCGGCTGCTGTTGGAGGCCGCGGCGGTGCTCCACGATATCGGCTGGAGCGTGGCCACATCTGGCAAAGGGCACCATCGCGAATCCGCCCGCCTGATTCGTGATCATGGTTGGAAATATCTTACGCCAGAGGCAGTTGCCTTGATCGCCCAAACCGCACGTTACCATCGAAAAAGCGCTCCGGACCTGGAGCATGAAGAGTTCGCCGCCCTATCCCCAGGGGAACGTTTGCGTGTTCAGCAATTGGCCGCCCTGCTGCGCATCGCCGATGGCCTGGACCGCAGTCACCAGCAACATGTTACGCATGTCAGCGCCGAATTGCTACCCGGCCGCATCCTGATTTACTTGTCCAGCACCAAGCTGGTTTCCCGGGAGATCGCCGCGGCGACCAGGAAAGCTGACCTGGCCCGGGCGGTGTTCCAGCGCGAGATCATCTTCGCCTGCCGTCCTGGACCAAAGCCATCCGAGTGAATGCCGGTTGGACCGCGGCTACGGACATCAATCCCCAAACAGGCATTGCGCAGTCTGAACTTCTCCGCTATCTATTGCCTTGCTCAAAATCTCTCCGTGGCTGGTTGCGTCACACGCCGGCCGGGTGTGTTAATGACGTCAGTTCACCATGCGCCAAGGTCGTTCCGCGTTCCGATGGGAATAGGGTTTGGGATAGGGCTAGTTCTTGCCCTGTTTTGGATGCTCCCCACTCGCTGCTGGGCTGCTGCTCCGCTGGTGTCGGTAGTCGTGGAATGGGAGCCCAACGAGGAAGCGTTCGTCTACGATTATGTGGTGTCTTACGGCACTCGCAGCGGCTTTCTTCCGTTCAGTTTAAAGAGCGACGGCTTGACCCGCGTGAGCATCCCACGGTTGAAGGCAGGGCGAACCTATTATTTTGCCGTGCGCGCCGTGGCGTGGCCCAGGTTGTTCAGCGATTTCTCTGACGAAGTTTCCTCCACCTTGCCTGCGGGATGCGAAGCCGAGGACATTCCGCTCACGGTCAGCCCCTTAGTCCAGGGAGTGCGAGTCAGCTTTTCTGGCGTTCCCAGGACCAAGTATCAGCTTCTGGCCAGCCCTGATCTGAAGGCTTGGACTCCGGTTTGGACGAGCCCGATCGCACCGGACACGGGACCGACGGTCTTTGAATTCGTGGACGAAACGGTTCTGGGCGCGCCTTTTTATCGGGCGCAGGTCATCGGGCGTTACGACGAAGCGAAGCATCCGCCCGCGGTCAGCCGCAATGGTGATCAAGGATACACGCTGCATTTTGAAGGTGTGTTCGGGTCCGTCTATGAACTGCAATCCACTGAAGATAATACGACCTGGAATCCATTCTGGAGCGGGTCCGCGGATGCGACCGGTGACATGAAGGTCGACGATCCGCGGCCCGACCCGGGAGAGACGCGTCACTATCGGCTCCTGGTCTCGGCCGATCCGCTGGGGCCTTATTGGGATCCTTGCACGGCCGCGACCAATGAACCGCCGACACTGACGGAGATTCCCAGGCAAGAAGTTCACCTGGATGACCCGGCGACGGCCATCCCGTTCAGAGTGGACGATGGCGATACGCCACTGTCGGCGCTTCAAGTGGAGGTGACTTCTTCCAACCCGTCCTTATTGCCGCCAGGGCGTGTCCAGATCTATGGCGAAGACAACGATCGCTGGCTGGTCCTGGACGCGGCGCGCGGCGCTTTTGGTCTTTCCGAGGTCACGGTGCGGGTTTCGGATGGCGATAACGAAGCGGTGAGTTCTTTCGAATTCGAAGTGTTGCCTTACGCAGTGCACAGTTTACGACCGGCCATCGTTGTTCACGGGGAAGGCTCCATTCGACCGAATCTTGGGCACGAACTGGTTTCCGGCCGACGTTACACCATTACCGCGGCGCCTGGCCCCGGTCAGGCCTTTGTGGGTTGGGGCGGCGCGTTGAGCGGCAGCTCACGCACCATGACCTTCGTGATGAGAGAGGAGTTTTTGATCGAAGCTTACTTTGCTCCCACCCCGTTCCCGGCCATTCAAGGCACCTACCAGGGACTGGTCGGGCCGGCCGACGGGCCGGTCCCGGGTTCGGCTGGCTCCGTCACGGTGACCGTCACGGGCACTGGCGGCTATAGCGGCAGTTACACCGTGGGCCGACGAAAGCAAGGCTTCAGCGGCGTTCTGACTTTCGATCGTAAAGCGACCAACACCATCGTGCGCGCTGGCACTAATACTCTCAGTGTGGAACTGGCCTTTGGCACCGACGCGTCCGAACCGTTGCAGGGTTACATCCGGGGCGCTGCACCCGAAGCACAAATGCTCGCTTACCGGTCGGCTGGTTATCCTCCGGCGGCCCAAGGAAGTTATACCCTGATTCTTCCGGCTGCCTTGGATGACAATCTCGGACCGGAGGGCGCCGGATTCGGTGCGCTCAAGATCGACAAGCTCGGCAGGGTTTCACTGACTGGAGTTTTGGGGGACGGCACCAAAGTCTCGAGCAAAGTCGCACTTGGTCCGGATGGGTTCTGGCCTGTTTCCATTCCGCTTCAGGCAGGGCAGGCACTGATACAAGGCTGGCTAAGTTTGAACGCGACCAACTCCAGTTCGAACATCCTTTCCGGAAACCTCACCTGGCTGGCTCCGTCGGATTCCCGCACGAAACGCCTGCTTTACCCCGACGGGTTCACCAATGTCGTCGAAGTGCTCGCGGCTCCGTATGTGCGGCCTGCCCGGGCCGGGCGCATCTTGCCGCTCACCCAAACGGCGCTGACTTTTCAAGGTGGCGATCTCGCCGCCTCCTTCACCAATTCGGTCTCTTTGGGCGAGGGAAGCCGCGTGGAGAACTTGGGGGATAATCCGCTCACTCTCGTGTTTAATCTTGGCAATGGTTTGTTCAACGGCACCGTCACGGATCCTGTCTCGCAGCACAGCTTTCGTTACTCCGGCGCCGTGCTGCAGGATCGGGCCGAGGGTTGGGGCCAACTGTTGGGCACGAACCGCAGCGCTCGCGTCAGCCTGGGTTTCTGAAGCAGACCTTAGATCTGCTTGGCCAACCGCTCCGTCAGCCGCTGCAAGGCCGGCGATCGATCGAACGGATCCAAACGCGCCTCAATCAGGCAGAAACATTCCTTGTGCTGCGCAGCGGCGACCAAGGCGGCATTGAGATCCCCTTCCGTCTCCGCCAGGAAACCGCGTCCGGCCCCGATCACTTCCGGGAATCGATGATATAGCAGAGGCCAGACATCGTTGTAGGGGCCGTCTTGCATCGGGCGCTCCGTGCCATAACCCCGGTTGTTCAGCACCACCACGATGGGATTAAGCTGGTAACGAGCCAAGGTGGCCAGTTCCATACCCGTCATCTGGAATGCCCCATCGCCGACCAACACCAACGGACGCGTTTTCGGGTTGGCAAACTGGGCGCCGACGGCCGCCGGGATGGCGAACCCCATCGAAGTGTAGTAAGCCGGTGCCAGGAATTCGGTGCCACGATGGATGAACAGGTCGGCTGCTCCGAAGAGAGCGTCCCCTACGTCTGAAATCACGATCGTGTCTTCATCCAGGAAACAGTTCAGCCGTTGGAAGAGCGCCTTGACGGTTAACCGTTGCGTGGCCGGCTTGCGCGTGCCGGGGCCCGCGCCAAAGACGGAGGGCGGATGCGGACGCGGCAACTGGGCCAGACGTCGCCGCCGCCACCGCGCCCGCAGCAGGCCGCGCATGAAATCCTTGAAGCGCACGTCTTCGAAGGTGTGATAACGAATCGCCAACCGTTCGCTGGTGGCATAAATGCAGCGCGCCGGATCCAGGCGCGCGGTGAACACGCCCAGGTTGATGTCGGTCATAAAAGCGCCCAGCATGATCACACAATCGCTCGATTCAACGTAACGCCGGACTTCCTCCCGCCCCATCGCTCCTTCATACACGCCCAGGTAGAAGGGATGCTGCTCGCCAATGACCGATTTGCCCAGCAAGGTCGCAGCCACCGGGATATTGGTGGCCCGCGCTAGCCGGAGCAGCACTTCCTGCAACCCAAAGCGGTGCACTTCGACGTCCGCCAGGATGACCGGCTGCCGCGCGGCGTTGATCATCGCAACGGCTTCGTCCAGGGCGGCGCGCAACGTGCGTGGTTCGCTGGTTTCATGCAGATCCGCCGGACGATGGGGAGGCACACACAACGTGTTGATCTGATCCCGGGGGAGTTCGAGGTAAACCGGCCGTTTGTAACGCGAAGCCGCATGTAACACGCGGTCGATCTCTCGACAGGCGCTCTGCGGATCGCTCAAAACCGCCGAAGCCACCGTCAGCTCCTTAAACACCTTTGCCTGCGTATCGAACTCGCGCACCTTATGATGAAGCAGCGGGTTCTTTTCCCTTTCTTTCAAGCCGGGCGCTCCGGAGATGACCACCACCGGCGATTTTTCGGCAAACGCTTCCGCCGTGGTATTGGCCAGCTTCAATCCGCCCACGCAATACGTCACACACACCACGCCCAATCCCCGCACCCGCGCGTAAGCATCGGCGGCAAAGCCTGCCCCTTGCTCGTCACAGGTGGTCACCACCTTCAGTTTGCTGCCTTCCAGTTGCGCGTAGAACCCCAGGACATAATCCCCAGGGATCCCAAACACGTGCCGCGCCCCCCGCGCGTAGAGTTGCTGGATGAGATACTCCCCGATCCGTGTTGGTTTCGTCATCGCGCCCGATGATGAGTTGGTTCACTGACGCGGAACAAGCGAAATGAAAAGGAGCAGCGGCGGTCAGCACCTACCTCGTTCAGGGGAGAAGGCGATCCGAGCCGATGCGGGCGGTAAACACGTACGCCACGGCGAGGCGGGCAATCACAACCCGGGCCGTGGGACCGGGAAAACTTTCCATGGCTATTTCGGATCCGCGCCCCTAAACTGCGCCTCAGGCCCGGGCTCTGCAGGCTCGGGCTGCAAGCTCATGCAACCAACCACTGAACCCGCCGCCGCCGGTCGCGGCCGAGTCAAATACAAACGAAAAAACGGCCAAGCGTTATCAATGGCCGGTGGTGCATTCGTTGCACCTGGCCGTCTTCCAACGAGAACGCGGACGGCGTTAGGCAACCAGCTGTGAAAAGCGGAACGCGGAAAGCGGAAACTCCGTGTTGACCTGCGTCCGTTGCGCGCCATGTACCAAGTAACGCGGTTGCCCAATGAGCTCACGGTGGCCACCGCGGAGATGCCCCACATGGCCAGCGTCAGTATCGGGCTTTGGGTGGCGGTCGGAGGACGTTACGAGCCGGTTGAGCTCAACGGCGCGTCTCATTTCATCGAACACATGTTGTTCAAGGGCACGCGCCGGCGATCCGCCAAAGCCATTTCGCAGGCGGTCGAGGGGATTGGCGGTTACTTGAACGCGTTTACCACCGAGGAAAACACCTGTTTCTATTCACGAGCCCGCCATGATCGCCTGGAGGAGTTGCTCGAGGTGTTGATGGACATGTTTCTCAACTCGGTCTTCGATCCGATCGAAATCGCCAAGGAACGCGAGGTCATCAAGGAAGAGTTGGCCATGTACCTGGACCATCCGCACCATTACGTCCATGAGCTGCTCAATCAAACCCTGTGGCCCGGACATGCACTTGGACGTTCCCTGACCGGCTCGGAACGGACCCTCGATGGGCTTGGACGCCGGGAATTGCTCCGGTTTCGGCGCCAGCATTATGTTAGCGGCGGAGTGTTGCTCGCCGCGGCGGGCCGGCTGCGCCATAAGCAAGTGGTCCGCGCCGTGCGGCGGTATGCCGGGCGGGTCTGGTCCGGAAAACGCTCCGATTGCGCTCCCTTTACCGGCCGCCAGGACGGACCGCGGGTTAAGGTGGGCCCGAAGGACACCGCCCAGATGCAAATTGCGCTGGGTGTGCGCGCTTGCTCCCGGCATGACCCCCGCCGGTATGCGCTGCGGCTGCTCAATGCCGTCCTGGGCGAAAACATGAGCTCACGCCTATTCCAGGTCTTGCGAGAAGATCACGGGTTAACTTATTCCATCCAAAGTAATCTGAGCTTCTTCGAAGACGTCGGAAGCCTGACCATCAGCGCCGGATTGGACACCGACCAGCTTCGGCAAGTTCTCAAGCTGATGATGCGCGAGCTGCGCCGCTGCCACGACCGGACCATCGGCCCAGCCGAGCTGCGCCGCGGCCGTGATTATCTGATCGGACAATTGGATCTCGGATTGGAAAGCACCGAGAGCCAGATGACCTGGATCGCCGAACAGTTCCTCGCCTACGGCACCGTTCATCGACCGGCTCAGGCCAAACGCCGATTGGCCCAGGTCACCGCCGAACAGGTGCGCGCCGTGGCGCGCGAGATCTTCGTCCCGCACAGCATGAACCTGGCCGTGGTTAGCCCGCTTAAGTCCGCGCGCGGTCTGGCCGATCTTCTGGTGCCCTGAGCCGGGCGCGCCGGGCGCATCCGGAACGGTGGCGTTTCTGGGAAACCGAACTGAAATCGAATCCGGACGCTTCTTATGAATCATGTGCTCTTGCAGATCGGCCCGACTCCACTGACGGCGCCGCAACTCGCGCAGGCCTTTCGCGGGGTGAAAAGGCTCACGGCCGTGGACGCAGAGAAGATCGCCCGCCAAGCGTATGGAATCCTGGTGCGCGGATTGAGCTTGGAGGAATTGACGACCGTGCAATGTTCCCTGGCTGGGCAAGGCGTGACCACAGAAGTGGTGCCTGAAAGCGACATCCCGCCGCTGCCGGAGCCCAAGTATACGCGGAGACTGGAGTTGAAGGATGAGGCATTGACCGTTTATGACGCGATCGGGCGACCGGTGCCGGTGCCCTGGGCGCACGTGGCATTGATCGCGGCGGGCATTGTGCCTCGCGTGAACATCGTGTCATTCACCACGGAAGAGGTGGAGATTAGTCTCGACCTGGACGGCTGGACCCGCCGCGACGTGGTGACGCGGCTTAACCACAAGCTGGACACCAATGCCCAGTTGGTGCTGGATGTGGTCCTGACCGCCGGGCGCATGCGATTCCAGGTGGAGTCGCGCGAGTTTCTTTGGAAATATGCGGTGGACCGGCCGGATCTGGACGCCCATCAACGGTTGGCGGAACTGGTGCGGCTGCTGATGGCGCGAGGGCCCCACGCGCTGTTGAATCGCGGGGCGGCGCAGTTGAAGAACGGCGCGCCACTCCCGCAGCTCTACAGCAGCAAAGCGGTTTTCGCCGATGAATCCGCCTGGATGTTGTGGTGCGCCTCGCGCCCGCC
Organism: Verrucomicrobiia bacterium; assembly: GCA_035577805.1. Taxonomy (GTDB): domain Bacteria; phylum Verrucomicrobiota; class Verrucomicrobiia; order Limisphaerales; family JADJPG01; genus DATLUX01. Next base: position 5,191 of record DATLUX010000332.1, on the reverse strand, counting down.
CGCCGCGGCCGCTCCGGCGGCTTAGCCGCTGGCGGACGCCCGCTACAGCGTGCGGTCACTCCGCGAGCGCCCGCGCGCGATGCGCGGAAACTGGTCAGACGTTGATCGCGAAAAGAACGATGCGACCCATCCTGCAGGAGATTGCCACCAGCCATACGCCCGAATCGTTGACGGCCAGCGTCGGGTTGGGCGCCGGCACAACCTTGTTGCGGAGCCGGCTCTTTGAATCAGCGCAGGCTCGCTATTCTTTCGTGGTGGCCAGGCCATTTCTTTCCCTGCGTTCATTTGGTGCCCGAAGTGTCTTGAGCGCCGGGCGCCGGACCTGGTCGCAGTTTGGAGATCCCTGGGCGGTGTTGGATGGTTTGATGGCCCGCTACGAGTTGCTCGATCACGTCGATCTGCCTTTCCCGTTGGGAGGTTGCTTCGGGTATTGGGGTTACGATTTGAAGAATTTCGTGGAGCCGCGCCTGGCCCGCCGGGCCGTCCATGACCTGGAATTACCTGACTGCCACGTTGGCTTTTATGACAACGTGGTCGTATTTGATCATCACCTGGCCAAGACCTGGGTGGTTTCGACCGGGTTGAAGGTGGATGGGTCGCGTGACCCGCAAGCGGCGGGGGAACGTCTCGCTTGGTGGCGTCGTTTGCTTGCGACGGAGCCGAGGCCACATTCGGCGGGGCTGGCCCGGGCCGTTGCGCCGGGCTGGACCTCGACTCTTTCCCGGGCCGAGTTCATCGCTGCGGTGGAGGCGGCCCAACGCTATATCCGGGCCGGCGACATCTATCAGGTGAACCTGGCGCAGCGGTTGGCGGCCGCCGCGCCTTGCGGTGCGTGGGAGTTTTACGAACGACTCAGCGCCGTTTCGCCCGCGCCTTTTTCCGCTTTCCTTGATGCCGGCGAGTTTCAGATTGCTTCATCGTCCCCGGAGATGTTTCTGCGGCTAAGCGGTCGTCATGTAATGACGCGCCCGATTAAAGGCACTCGCCCTCGATCCAGCGATCCAGTGCGGGACGCCCAGTTGAGCTACGAACTGCAATCCAGTCCAAAGGAATTGGCGGAGCTGTTGATGATTACCGATCTGCTGCGCAATGATCTTGGGCGCGTTTGCGAGTATGGCACGGTGCAGGTGCCGGAGTTGGTCCGGCTAGAACGGTTCCCCCAAGTGCAACACCTGGTCTCGACCGTGGAAGGGCGGTTATGGCGGGAGCAGACGCATTTTTCGGCTTTGGCCAGGTGTTTCCCGGGAGGCAGCATTACGGGTGCGCCGAAGATACGAGCGATGGACATCATTGATGAACTGGAACCCGTGACGCGTGGCCCTTACACGGGTTGCCTGGGGTATCTGGGCTTCAACCGGGAGAGTCAGCTTAGCCTCTTGATCCGCACGGCCGTCTGCATGGCTGAACGCATCTATTACCATGCCGGCGCCGGCATCGTGGCCGACTCCGTGCCCGAGGCCGAATATGACGAGACCCTGGCGAAGGCCGCCGGATTTCTGGCGGCTTTGAGTGAGCCTGGGCCTGCTTTAACCCACGCGGAGTGCGGAGTGCGGAGTGCGGAGTGAGCCGGGCGCAGCGGCTGGTCTTCGCCACAGGCGTGGTCCCGGTTCGAAAGGCAGGTTCCAGGGTTTCGGCATGCGACAATCGACAATCGGCATTCGGGCGTCGACAATGCAATGCACTCCCGGATTGCCCGCGGCGTCCGCGTCCCCTACAGTCCCCGCCCGATGCCCGCCACCAACAAAAACACCCGGTTGCTCCGGCTGGGGGTATTAGGGTGCGGACCAATCGCGCAGATCGCGCACTTTGAGGCTGCTCGGAAGGCGCGCAATGTGGAGCTGGCCGCCATTTGTGATGTGGCGGATGATCTTCGTGATCGCATGGCGTTGCTCCATCAACCGCGTGTCACCTACTGCGCGTATGAGGAAATGCTGGCCGATTCTGGGATCGAGGCGATTCTTATCGGAGTAGCGGACCAGTTCCACGTCCCGTTGGCCTTACAGGCGATTCGGGCGGGCAAACACGTGCTCGTCGAAAAACCGCTCGGGGTGAGCATCGAGGAAGCCGAGGAATTGCGGCGGCAGGTGTTGGCGGCCAAGAAGGTGTTGCAGGTGGGCAACAATCGGCGGTTCGATCCGGGCGTGGCTTTTGCGCGCCGTTTCATCGCCGAGGAACTTGGCAGTTTATTGTCGGTCAAGGTCTGGTACTGGGACAGCGTGTTCCGCTATAGCATGACCGATAACCTGCAACCACTCGTTCAACAAAGCGCGGCCGCGCGCCGGCCGGAGGGCAATCCCAAAGCGGACCGGCGCCGTTATTTCCTGCTCACGCATGCCAGTCATCTGGTGGATACCGCGCGGGTCCTGGGCGGAGAGATTCTGAGTGTCCACGCGCGTTTGCGGGAACGATTCGGGGCGTTTTGCTGGTATGTGGACGTGGAATTTGCCGGGGGCGTGTTGGGGCACCTGGATCTGACCATCCCCGTGCGGGGCGATTTCGAGGAGGGTTTCCAGGTCCAGGGCGAACAGGGCAGCGTGAAAGGCCAGGTCTTTCTGCCCTGGTACCACAAAGCCAGCCTGGTCGAAGGATTCTCCGCCCGGGAACGACAATACCGGCGTCCGCTCGGTGAAGACGCGCACACTTACAAATTGCAGTTGGAGAGTTTTGCCGCGTGCATCCTGGAGGGGGCCCCGCAAACGGGTGCGGGCATCGACGACGGGTTGGCGGCCATGCGCGCGCTGGTCGCCATCGCGCGCTCGGCGGAGACCGATCAGCGGGTCCGTCTGGCTGACGTCCGGGGCGGCGTATGATTTTCGACGCGACGTTGGAGGCGCGGGCAGGAGGTAATTCCTGACGCGCCCGGCGCGGTCGAGTGTGGTCCATTGGTCATGAATAACTATCAGGAATCCAAACTGCTCGATATCTCGCGGCAGTTTCATATCTATGGCGACTTGCTTCACGCCGAGCCGTGCAAGATCGGGCACATTAACGAGACCTACATCGCGACCTACAATCAGGGCGGCATCCAGGTTCGTTACGTGCATCAGAAGATCAACACGCACGTTTTCAAGGATCCCGACGCCGTGATGAACAACTTCGTGCGGGTCACCTCGCATCAGCGGCGGAAACTGGTGACAAGCGGGGCGCGCGACGCGTCGCGGCGGACGTTGACAGTGATCCCGACACGCCACGGCGGATCGTATTATCGCAATGGCGATGGCGAATGCTGGCGGACGCTGGTTTTTGTGGAAGGCGTGCGCACCTTCGAGGCGGTGGAATCGCCCGCCCAAGCCTACGAAGCAGGCAAGGCGTTCGGCGATTTTCAGAGGCTGCTGGTGGATTTGCCGGGCGGCCGACTGGCCGAGACCATCCCGCATTTCCATAACACCCGCAAACGTTTCCAGGCGTTGCAGAAATCCATCCAGGAGGATCATGCCAACCGGGCCAAGGATGCCAAACCCGAGATCGAGTTTGCCCTGCGCCAGGAGAAGATCGTGGACGTGATCCTGAACTGCCTCGCTAAAAAGAAAATCCCCGAACGCGTCACCCATAACGACACCAAGTTCAACAACGTCATGCTCGATGTGGTCACCGGACAGGCCATCTGCGTGGTGGACCTCGATACGGTCATGCCCGGCTGCGCCTTATACGATTTTGGCGATATGGTCCGCACCACCACCAGCCCAACCCTCGAGGATGAATTGGATCTGCAAAAGGTCCAGATGCGCATGCCGATGTTCAAAGCGCTCGCCCGCGGTTACCTGGAAAACGCCGGTCCCTTTCTCACCAAAGGCGAACGGAACCTGATCGCTTTCGCGGGGAAACTGATCACCTACACCATCGGGATCCGGTTCCTGACCGACTTCCTCAGCGGCGATAACTATTTCCGCGTCCATCGCCCGTTCCATAATCTGGACCGTTGCCGCACCCAGTTCCGGTTGGTCGAAAGCATCCAGAAACAGGAACGCGCCATGCAAAAGTTCGCCGACTCGGTATGATCGTCGGGTTGTTCGCCAAAATCTTCGCCCGCCCCACCCTGGAGGAAGTGTTCGATGCGGTCGTCGCGCAGGGCGTGCGCGCCGTCCAATTCAACTTCGCCTGCGCCGGTCTGCCCAGCTTGCCGGATCAACTTGACGACGCGGTCCTCCAACAGATCCGGGAGGCGGCCAGCACCCGGCAACTCTCCCTGGCCGCGGTTTCCGGAACCTGCAACCTGATTCACCCCGACCCGGTCCAGCGGCGTGCCGGTTTGCAGCGATTGAAAGTCGTGTGCGAAGCATCCCCCGCCTTGGGCGCTCGGGTTGTTACGCTCTGCACGGGCACCCGGGATCCGCACGACATGTGGCGGCAGCACCCCGACAACATCACCGCGGAAGCGTGGCGGGATTTGCTCGAGTCGCTGACCCAGGCGCTGGGTGTGGCCGAAAGCTGCGGCGTCACGCTGGGCCTCGAACCGGAGGTCGCCAATGTCATCTCTTCTGCCGCCCGCGCGCGGCGCCTGCTCGATGAGTTGCGCTCTGTTCATCTGAAGGTTGTGTTGGATCCGGCTAATCTCTTTCATCCGGGCGACCTCGGTCGCATGCGGGATATGCTCGACGAAGCGTTTGATTTGCTGGCCCCCGATCTGGTGTTGGCTCACGGCAAGGAATTGGCCGCCAACGGTCACGCTGGAAATCTGGCCTTGGGTGCGGGCGTGTTGGATTGGAGTCGCTACTTTTCACTGCTGCGCCGGACCGGATTTAACGGTGCGCTTATCCTTCATGGGTTCGAAGAAGCCGCTGTCCCCACCAGCTTGAGCTTCGTCCGGGAACGGATCACGCCACAGGCCGTGCGGGCCGGTGAAGACTGATAGGTGGGGCAGAAAGATGGGGGGCAGAAAAATGGCCTGGCAGCTGGAGGCCACAAAATTAATAAGGCGCGCGCCGATGCGTCCGTCCTTGGGCGGCGTCATTTTCCTGCCAGTTATTTTCCTGCCCTCTGTTCCTGCCCGGTCTGATCACTAGAAGGTTGCCGCCTATCGGTTGGTTGCACCGGTTTGGTGATCCATGGGCGGCCCACTTCGCGCCTCGGTAAATCCCCTATGGCCGTGCCGGTAACTCTGCGGGGGGACGACAAGGTAGTTATGCGAATTGTTGGGGATCGGGTTGGGCCTTACCTAAGAGGAGAGATTTTTGAAGTTTATGAGACACCT
>DATLUX010000331.1:0-14806 GCA_035577805.1 Verrucomicrobiia bacterium | reverse complement strand
GCCGAGAACGGCGTGTCCTTCGGCCGGTTGGTGAGCAGCGAGGGGCGGGAACATTTCGTGGCGGAAACGGCGCCGACGCTCGGCGCGTCCAATGCCGGGCCTCGGGTTGGCCCGCTTGTTTTCTCGGAGATTCTTTATCATCCACCGCGATCGGGCACCAACGACAGCGACCTGAGCGAATTCATCGAGATCCGAAACGTGAGCAACGCCACCGTTCCGCTTTATGACCCCATCGCGCCTACCAACACCTGGCGCGTGGGCGGCGGCGTCCGCTTCGTGTTTCCGCCAGAACAACAATTAGCCGCTGGTGGAACCTTGCTGCTGGTTAACTTTGATCCGGCCCTGGATACCAATGCGCTCGCCAGCTTCCGCGTCCGCTACCACCCGGGGGCGACAGTTCCAATTTTTGGCCCTTACGGAGGTGTTCTAAACGATGACGAGGATTCGCTCGAATTGACCAAACCGATCCTGCTCAACGGCTCCAACCTTGCGCAGGTCTTGATTGACGCGGTGAACTATGCGGACTCCGCTCCCTGGCCTGAACTAGCCGATGGCACGGGCCTTTCTTTGCAGCGGCGCAGCCCGACGGCTTACGGCAATGACCCTGCCAACTGGTTTGCCGGCGCGCCCACGGCCGGCGCGGCCCCCGCTAACGGCACAGCCCCGACGTTTCTGGTCCAACCGCAGAGCATGACGGTCCCTGCTTTCAGTTCGCTCACGCTCAGTGTGATGGCCGGGGGTTCCAGCCCGCTGCGTTACCAGTGGCAGCGCAACGGAGAAAACCTGCCGGGGGCCACCAACGCGATGCTCCAGTTCTCGAATGTGCCGCCGGAAGCAGCCGGCAGTTATCAAGTCGTCGTTTACAATGAGGCAGGCTCGGTCGCGAGCTCCAACATGACCTTGACCTTGATCCTGCCGCCGGCTCTGCTGCGCGCGCCGGTATCCGTCTCTCTCCGGGGCTCGACCAATGCGATCGATTACGGAAGCACGACCAACCGCAGCGCCTCGTTTAATGTCACCGCGTATAGCCCGTCGCCGCTCTCTTACCAGTGGCGCTTCAACGGCGCACCCATTCCGGGCGCGATCAATCCAACGTTGACCGTGACCAACGTCACGGTGACGGACGACGGCTGGTACGACGTCGTGGTGAGCGACCCGCAAGGTTCCGTGACCAGCCCGCCCGCTCGCCTCTTGGTGCTGCTCAATCCGCTCATCGTCGTCGCGCCGAGGGATCAAGCCGTTGTGGTGGGAGGCAGCTTTACCGCCAGCCTGGTCGTCAAGGGCAACCCGCCCCCGTTCTATTTTCAGTTCCGCCACACTTCTTCGAACCTCGCCAGCTTCGTCTCGGAGAGCGGCACCAATTTCTTCACCCGCTCTAATCTCCAGACCAATCACGGCGGCCTCTACCGCATCATCGTCACGAACGCCGCCTCGCCCACGGCCACGATCGCCGCCTCATTTAATGTCACCATCCTGGCGGATGCCGACGGCGACGGCCTGCCCGACCTTTGGGAGCAAAATTTCTTTGGCGGCCTTACCAACGCCGATCCGGACGCAGATGCGGATGGCGACGGCAGCTTGAACTGGCAGGAATACATCGCCGGCACCGATCCAACCGACCCGCAGAGTTATCTGCGTCTCGAATCGCTCACGCCCGTCGGCACTGTTCTCACCTTTGAGGCGGTGTCTAATCTGACCTATGCCATCGAATACACCGACGGGCTGGCCGTCGGTTCGCGCTGGCTTCGGCTGGCGGATATTCCGGCCCGGCCCTCCAGCGGTCCGGTGCAGGTGTCCGACGCTCATCCCCACCCGACCAATCGCCTTTATCGCCTGGTCACGCCGCGCAGGCCGGCCGCTCCCTGATGGACCCAACCCGGAGCTTGGTGAGAGCGGTGCAGGTGGTTGGCTGCCTGGCACTGTCCGTGATCAATGGTCCTTCCGCCGTCCGGGAAGAGCACTTCGACCGGGAGCCTCCTTCCTGGGAAGGCATTAATCATCGCAACCATTTCTTCGCCGCCAGAACCGTCACGCAAGATTTCGGCTACAGCCCCGCCAGCGCGCGGGCCGGCGGGCAACCTGGCGAAATAGGCGGGCGGATAAATCCTGCAGGTGAACCGGCTTTTTACGGGTATCGACTCCCGGTCCCGCTGGATCTGAACACGACGATGACGGCGGAGGGCCGTTTGTATGTGGCGCCGGGCAGCAGTCATGTCCTGGTGGGTTTCTTCAACACAAACACGCTCAATGAATGGCGCACTCCCAACACCGTGGTGCTTCGGCTCAACGGACGCGGGGAAACTTTCCATTGTCATTTCGAGTATTGCACCAGCCGCTGGCGCGCGGGCGCGGGCGTGATTGGCGAACTGGTGCCGGGCCGCAGTATCAAGGCGCGCGAAATCCCGAGCCAGCGGCCGCATCGTTGGAAGCTGCTGTATGCGCCGGATACCTCTGGCGAAGGCGGACGGCTCACGCTGACCTTGGATGACCTCACGGCGGTGTGCGACGTGCCGCCCGAGCATCGACGCGAAGGCGCTCTCGTTACTCACTTCGGTCTGGTGCCGGTGCTGAAAAGTTGGGACAGCCCAGGTGAGGTGTGGATCGATGATCTCACGATTAATGGCGTCGGATTCACGTTTAGCGCCGATCCACGCTGGGAGGCAGCTAACAATCGCCGCAGTTACGTCTCGAACAATGTCCGGCCGAAGTTCGATTTCGGTTGGAGCGCCACCCACTTCGCAGGCGGAGAAAAGCCGGGCGAGCTGGGCGGCTTGGTTTTCCGGGGCGACTGCCGTGAAACACCGCGCCTCGCCAGCTATGGAGATCGACTGGAGACACTGACCCTGCAACACCCCCTCGAAGCCCAGGGTAAAGTGGCCATGCTCCGCGGGGTCAGCGACAGCACGGCGTCCATCGGGTTTTATCATTCGAGCTGGAGCTTGCAAACCAACTCCGACCAGACTCAGTCGGTTCCCCGCGACTATCTCGGCATCAACGTGGAAGGGCCATCTTCCGAGGGATTCTTCTTTTACCCCGTTTACCGAACTCACCGTGGCAACGCGGGCGTAAATCCTCGAGGCGCGCCCCGCATCCATCCCGACGGCAAGGTGCACGACTGGCGCTTACGGTATGATCCGTCCGCCGCGGGCGGTCGCGGACAGATCACGCTCCAACTCGACACCCAAACCTGCGCTCTCGACCTGGCCCCCGGGGACAAAATCGACGGCACCAGCTTCAACCGGTTTGGCATCTGTACACCGTGGATCGACGGCAATAGCGTCACCGTTTACTTTGATGATCTGATCTACACGTGCGCCCCGCCGTAGCTGATCGATCCGCAGTCGCGGCTTCACTTTCGACGCGACGCCGTTATGCTCCCTCGCCCGTGAACAAACGCGCATTGCTCAGCAAGATCCTGAATCAACTGCAGACCGAACTGCACTCGTACGCGCGCGCGGCCCGCGCCGCTCATGCCGAGGCGACCGACCCGCAAAGCAAAGCCGAAAACAAGTATGACACCCGCGGCCTGGAGGCCGCTTATCTGGCCGGCGCCCAGTCCCGTCAAGCCGCCGAAACGCAGAGTGCGATTGAAGCCTTCGAGAAGTTGCCTTTGAAGGAGTTTGCGGCCGGAGAGCCTATCGATCTCTGCGCTCTGGTAGAAATTGAAGCGGCGGGTGAGCGGATTTTCTTTTTCCTCGGCCCGTGCAAGGGCGGCCTGGAAATACAACACGCCGGCAAAGAGGTCACCGTGATCACCACCCACGCGCCGTTAGGCCAGCAGCTCACCGGACGTAAAGCCGGCGAACGCTTCAAGTGGGGAACCGGTCCGCAAGCGCGGGACTACCAGATTGTCACCGTGCAATGAGCACGAGTTGTTCACACCTTGTTCACTTTCCCGGCTTGCCTCAGGCGCCTAAACCGGGTTGCATGCTTCCATGGATGCGGGGACTACACTCGACCGCCGCGGCTTTCTTCAGCGCGGCCTGACTTTGGGCGGTGTCGCCGTCCTTTCGTCGTGTTTCCCGGCCGAAGCGCAAGCGGATCGTCCGGCCGGCGGCAGCCGGTTCAGCGCGGCGATCATCGGCCATACCGGCCGGGGCGATTACGGCCATGGACTGGACGTCATCTTTAACGGCCACCCGGATGTGGAAGTGCGGGCGGTGGCTGATCCGGACCCGACGGGCCGGGCTCAAGCCCAGACGCGTTGTCATGCTCCCCGCAGTTACGCTGAGTACGGAGAATTGCTGGCGACGGAGCGGCCGCAGTTGGTCGCGGTCGGACCGCGGCATACCGATCAACATCACGCGATCGTTTCCGCCGTGCTGCGGAGCGGCGCGCACGTGATCGTGGAGAAACCGTTCACCCAGACCCTGGCGGAAGCCGACGAACTAAATGCGCTGGCTCAGAAGAGCAACCTGCAGATCGTCGTCGCGCATCAGCTGCGGCTGGCGCCTTCCATCCAGCATCTCAAGCGCAAGCTCGACGAGGGATTGATCGGCCGACTCGTGGCCATCCAGGCGCATGGCAAACAGGACGATCGCCGGGCTGGCGGCGAAGATATGATTGTCCTGGGCACGCACCTTTTTGATCTGATGCGTTATCTGGCCGGCGACGTGGCGTCGGCCACCGCGCAGATCTGGCAACGCGGCCGCGAGGTGATGAAAAGCGATGCGCATGCGGCCAGCGAAGCGATTGGGCTGGTGCTGGGCGACGAGATTGAGGCCCAGTTCCAATTTCGCAGCGGGGTCACCGGCGCGTTCACCAGCCGGGGGCGGTTGCGCGAAACGTTAGGTCCCTGGGGCTTGACGTTGCTGGGGGACCAGGGGGTCGTGCGCATCTTGTGGGAGATTGATCCGCGAATTCTTCTACGCCAAAACGCAGCATGGAAGGCGGAGGCCGGCACGGAACGTTGGATCCCCCTGGCCGGGGATCCAGGCCCAAGCCTGCCGGCGGACCAACGCGGTTTTCCGGCGGCCAATCGGCGGGTGCTGGAGGATTGGCTGGGGGCAATTCGAGAACGCCGGCCGCCAGCCTGCAGCGGCGTGGATGGGGCCAAGGCGCTGGAGATGGCCCTGGGCGTGTTTCAAGCCGGCTTGGAGCGGGCCCGCGTGCCGTTTCCTTTGGCCCGGCGCAAGCATCCTTTGGCGACCGAGATATGAAGAGGGGTTCCAACATTCCGATGCGATAGGTTGATGTCTCCGAGTCGTTCGGCCGTAAAAGTTCGGAGAGGCCTCCTCATCGGGGCGGGTTACTTCGCCCAGTTCCAGGCGGAGGCGTGGAAGCGCTTGCCCGGCGCGCGGATCATCGCGGTGGCCGACTCTCATCCAGGCCGGGCCCGGGCTTTTGCGCGGCGGCATGGATTTCGCCGGGCGTATACTTCAGCAGCCTCCGCCCTGGCCGAGGAAGGGCCGGACTTCGTGGACATCGTGACGCGGCCCGAGACGCACCTGGAGTTAACCAGCCTGGCGGCAAGTCACGGCGCGCATGTGATCTGTCAAAAGCCCATGGCCCCGGCTCTGCACGATTGCCTGGCCATGTGTGCCGCTTGCGAGAGGGCCGGCGTGCGTCTGTTGATTCACGAAAACTGGCGCTGGCAACCCTGGTATCGGGAAAGCAAGCGTTGGTTGGACCAGGGCTGGTTGGGCCAGCCCGTGCATGCTTCATTTTATTGGCGCAGCGGCGATGGACGCGGGGCGGAGCCGTACGCCTTGCAGCCATACTTTCAAACCATGCCGCGACTTCTGGTCTATGAAAGCCTCGTGCACGTCCTGGACACCTACCGGTATTTGCTCGGCGACCTGGAAGTGGTGGATTGTCAGTTGGGACGCATCAACCCGGTGATTGCCGGCGAAGATTTGGCGTGGATCCAGGTTCGATTCCGCAACGGCGGCGTGGTGGGCCGCATTGACGGCAACCGCGTGACCGGGCCGGTCCCCGCGCCGGTCACCATGGGCAGCCTGATTTTGGAAGGACAGGAAGCCACGTTGCGTCTGGCCGGCGATGGAACCTTGTGGGTCGCCCGGCGAGGCCAGGAGGAAGAACAAGTCCCGTTCGAGCCGACCACGGCCGGATATCGCGGAGACAGCGTCTATGCCGCTCAAGCTCATTTGCTGGAGGCGCTGAGCAGCGGGCAGGCCAGCGAGAGCGACGGACGGGATTATCTGAAGACAGTGGCATTGGTGGAAGACTGCTATCGTTTGGCGGGCGCCGTGACGGAGGTCGTCGATCCGGTGCTAAACGAGCAATAACCCCCAGGGACCCCAGAACAGTCGTTGCCAAGCCGGTCGGGGATTTGCTAATACTCAGCCAAAGCGAACGATGAGCTTCCACTTACCGTCCAGCTCTGCTCTTGATGGCAGGGAGTTTTCGTGGATTTTGTTCAGTTACTGTCTGGGATGTTTCGCAGCGGGCTATTATTGGACTCGCTGGCGGACCGGGCAGGATATTCGGCAGTTGGGCAGCGGCACGGTGGGGGCGCGCAACGTGGGGCGGGCGCTGGGTTGGGGCGGGTTTACCGTGACTTTGATGCTGGATTTCTGCAAAGGGATGGCCGCGGTGGGGGGGGCGCATTGGCTGGGTCTGCGGCCCGAACCGGTGGCGGCGACGGTGGTGGCGGTGGTGGCGGGGCACAATTGGCCGTTGCAGTTGCGTTTTCATGGCGGGAAAGGCATTGCCGTTTCGCTGGGAGCGCTGCTGGTGTATGAACCGTTCATCGCGCTGTGCCTGGTCGCGGTCTTCCTGCCCTTGTTTGCTATCACCCGGTTGTTTACGACCAGCGGCATGCTGGCCTACGGCTTTGGCCCTTTGATGGTTTTTCTGTGCGGGCTGGATAAGGTGAAAGTGGCCGCGGTGTCGATCGTGGCCATCCTCGTGTTGATTGCACATCGCCGCAACATTCGGGAGGAACTCGCGCGGATTTCCGGAGAACGCCCAGTAAAAGGATCGCCGGCGCCAATGCACAAAGGACCGAATGAAGAAGTCTGACTCGTCCCTGAGATTCAAAATCGCCACTCACCAACAGGAATTCGAGGCCATCCATCGCCTCAATTATAAAACTTTCGTCGAAGAGATCCCGCAGCATGCTCGCAATGCCGAGCAACGGTTGGTCGACAAATTTCACGAGGAGAACACCTACGCCATCTGTGTGCAGGACGAGCAACTGGTCGGGATGGTGACGGGCCGCGCCCAGAGACCTTTTTCGCTCGACCAAAAGCTGCCGGGCCTGGATGCCCACCTGCCCCCGGGCCACAAAGTTTTGGAGGTGCGTCTGCTCTCGGTGGAGAAAGAGTATCGCAATGGATTCGTTTTCTCGCGCCTGGTCGGATTGCTGGCCCAGCATTTCAAGGACCTGGGCTACGATTTGGCGATCATCTCCGGCACGGTCCGCCAGCAACGCCTTTACCGGCACCTGGGCTTTGTGCCCTTTGGACCTTTGGTCGGGGTGGGCGAAGCCCAGTTCCAGCCCATGTATCTCACGCTGGAAAAGTTTCTCCAGATGGCCAAAGCGCTGTCGCCTCCTTCTGAGGCGGTCGAAAAGATCCTGGCCAGTTATCTGCCAGGCCCGGTGGATGTGCATGAGGAAGTCCGCCAGGCCTTTGAACGCGGCCCGGTCTCGCATCGATCCGACGCTTTCATGGCGGACTTTCGGGCCACCAAACGGATGCTGTGCGCGATGACCGGCGCGCAAAATGTCGAACTGTTGCTCGGGTCGGGCAGCCTGGCCAACGACGCCATTTGCGGCCAGATCTCGCTCCTGAATGGGCCAGGGCTGATCTTGAGCAACGGTGAGTTTGGCGATCGCTTGATTGATCATGCCCGACGCCAGGGACTCTCCTTCGAGATCTGCCAGATGGGCTGGGGCGAACCGTTTGATTACCCCGAAATTCAACGGCGGTTGGGGGCTTCTCCCGCTCCGGGTTGGTTGTGGGCGGTCCACTGCGAAACCTCGACGGGCATTCTCAATGAGCTGACGACCCTGAAAGAGCTGTGCGCCGCGCGGGGAGTCAAGTTGTGCCTGGACTGCATCAGTTCGATTGGCACGGTGGAAGTGGATCTGGGCGGCGTTTACCTGGCTTCCTGCGTGAGTGGCAAGGCCCTGGCGTCTTATCCCGGCCTGTCGATGGTGTTCTATAACCACAACTTCACTCAGGAACCAACCGGAACCAAGTCGCTGCCTCGTTATCTGGATCTCGGGTTCTACGCGGCGCAATCCGGCGTGCCGTTCACTCAATCCTCCAATCTTCTCTACGCCTTGCAGCGCGCGCTCACCCGGATCGATTGGCGCGAGAAATATCAACTGATCGCCGATGTCTGCGTCTGGCTGCGCCGATGCCTGCGGGAAGTCGGCCTGGCGATCGTGGCGCCCGACGCCCACGCCTCCCCGGCGGTGGTCACGATCGCCTTGCCTCGGGACGTCTGTTCCCAGGCCGTTGGCCGCCAACTGCGCACTGCCGGTTACCTGCTCAGCTACAACAGCGGCTATCTCCTCCAGCGAAACTGGATCCAGATCTGTCTGATGGGCGAATGGTCGCGCGCCACCCTCGAAGCGCTCCCGGAGATTATTGCCGGGATCTGCCAGCGCCAGCATAGCCGCAAGGAAGGTGCTGCTCTGCAACCGGTCGCCGGCTAGGCCGAGCCATCGGAGCTTCTTCCGTCCGATCCATGGTCCCTGCACCGTGCACGAGCAAAATGGCAACTGTCCATGAACCTGACCCTCTCAGGTAGCAGCCGACGTCAGGAGGCCTGCCCTGAGCTTGTCGAAGGGGCTCACTCTATCCCAACGCGTTCGTCGGAAAAAAGATCAGAGCCTCGTGACCTCGGCTGCTACGTGAGATTGGTGGGTTCATGGTCCCAATGCGCGTCCAAAAAGTTGAAGGTGTCCACTAACCATGAGCTATGACGCGGACCCTTTCACCATTTTGGCTGCTGTTCATCCTGACCGGATTGAATCTGTTCAATTATCTGGATCGCGCCGTCGGGTCCGCGGTGCTCACGCCGATTCGCAACGAGTTTGGCGTGAAAGACCAGGATCTGGGTTTGATCACCACCATCTTCATGATCGGTTATTTCTTCACCTCGCCTGTATTCGGTTACCTGGGCGATCGGACCTCGCGCAAATGGTTAATCGCGATTGGAATTTTCGTGTGGAGCCTGGGCACCGTCCTGACAGGATTCGCCCCCACCTTCCGTTGGCTGTTGATATACCGGATCCTGGTGGGCGTGGGCGAGGCCAGTTACGCCACCATCGGCCCGAGCCTGATCTCGGATGTTTTTCCTCCCAGCAAACGCAATGTCGCCTTAACCATCTTTTATGTGGCCATCCCCGTCGGGTCTGCGCTGGGTTACGTGGTCGGGGGTTTCCTGGGAGAATACTACGGCTGGCGGCACGCGTTCATCTGGGCCGGCCTGCCCGGCCTGGCTTTTGCCTTGGTCCTGCTTCCCTTCCAGGAACCCGAGCGCGGCCAGGCCGAGCATGTCGTGGTGGAAAAACCGCGCCTGGGCGACGCCGCGCAACTGTTTCGGCTGGTCGACTACAATTTGGTGGTTTGGGGCTACACTGCTTACACCTTCGCCATGGGCGCTTTTGCCGTTTGGGGACCAACCTTCCTTTATCGTGTCCATGAGGTTCCGATCGCGGATGCCGCCAAGTTTTTTGGCGCGGTGCTCGTGGTGGCAGGCTTGGTCGGAACATTCGTCGGGGGACTCGTGGCGACCGCGTGGCACAAGCGGCATCCGGCTGGATACGCCTGGATGTTATTCTTGGCCGTTGCTCTGGCCACGCCGGCTGCCGCCGCGGCTTTTCTCGCGGCCAGCCCTCCAGTGTCCATGGTTTGTCTGGCCGCCTCTATGTTCTTCATCTTCCTTTGCACGGGCCCGGTCAACACTCTCATCCTGGAAACCGTCCCGGTGAATTTGCGGGCCAGCGCGATGGCCGTGTCGATCTTCGCCATTCATCTGTTTGGCGACATGTGGTCTTCTCAAATCGTGGGCCGTTTAAGCGATCAATTGGGGAGTTTGCGTCAAGCGGTGTTGATTCTGCCGGCCGCCTTGTGCGTGGCCGCGGCGATTTGGTTTGTTTTGGCATGGAAAACGACCAAGCGCTCTCGCCCCAGCTCGGTCTAAGTCGTATCCGTCCCCAAACTTTTGTCGGCAACTTTTGTCAGCAACGGTTGTCGAACCAGGCCAGATCGAGGCGCCTGTTCGACCAGCCGACCAGAGTTCCACCCAGACATGCGCAGCATGCGCAGGGTGTCCCTGGACAATCTCTCGGACTCAGGTTACAGAACAAGCCAGGAATTGAGCCGCGCGCAGCCCGTGACCAACGACCAGGAACTCAGTCCCAGCCATGTGCAGGTCGAAAGACCCTGCCCGCGCTGCAGTGAGAGCATCGCGGCGGATGAACGGGCCAGCGGCCTTTACTGCAGTTCCTGCGGAGCTCAAATCGCGGATCGACCCGAGCATGCATGGGACGACACGGGTCCCAAGGGGTTGGCGGGCACCGAAGGTCTGCTTCCCAAGACCAGCCGGCGGCAGCTGCAGATTTGTTTTTGGACCTTATTCGTGCTCGGGCCTCTCTCCATCCCGCTGGTGTGGTTCGGCTCAGCCTGGTGGTCAAGCCAGTTTTCGTTGGCTGCGCTGGACCTGATCCCGGTCTGGGTTCGCGTCTTGGTCACATTCTTTTTTTGTCATGGTGGGGCGGCTTACTGCCTCGGCAAGCTCAGCGCCGGCGAGCCGTTCGACCCGATCGGAGAAACCGTGGTCTACTCTTGTTTCCTCTTTATCGTCTATTTGTGTTTGGGTGCCATTTTTTTGTTTTTCTTTGCGTTTGCGACGTTGGTTTTCCATTGATTGAAGTTGGGAAAGGAGAACTCCGCGCGTGACGCCACCAACCACCAGCAACACGACCAAGGAAGAAGCGGCGCTGCCCAGGGCAAACCGGCGCCAGCTGCAGATTTGTTTCTGGACTTTGTTTGTGCTGGCGCCGCTGTCCGTGCCAATCGTCGCGTTCGGATCGATGTGGCTCTCGAACGATTTGTCGGTGCACGCGCTGGATGGGATTCCGCTTTGGGTTCGCATGTTGGGGGCATTCTGCATTTGCCATGTGGGAGCGGCTTATTGCCTGGCCACCCTGTGGTCAGCCGAACCCGGCGAGCTCGTGCGGGAGACGGTGCTTTACTCAATCCTGCTTCTCTTCGCCTACTTTGGGATCGGGTACGTGCTTTTCGCGGGCTTGTGGTTAGTCGCTCAATTTATTGGTCTATGAGGTCGGCCAGCCAGTGAACGAACATTCAGATGCTAACGACGCCTTGGCTCACCTGCTTTCTTTTCATGATTCATTTGATCCTCGCCTGGCTTCTGATCGTGATCTGGATGGGAGCTGAAGCCGGGTTCCGCTGAGTTCAGTTCTCAGTGCTCAGTGTCATTCGCGGTTGGCGAAGCGGCCTCGGATCAATTTCTTCAAGTGCTGGACGTGTTCGACGCCCGTCCAGGTGGCGATGCCGATGTAAAGGGCCGCGGCCAAGGCCATCGGCACAAACACCTCGCCGATTCGGAAGGGCAGGGTGCGATGGCCGAGCCGCATTTCCCACTGCCAGGCGGCGACCCAAGCCGCCAGCCCCGCCACCACCGCGGCCCCAATCAAGGCCGGCAGGTCTTTGCGGACCGCAGCCAGTTCGAGTCTCTTCAATTTCTTGCGCAGCGCATAGAACAGCAGCGCCATATTCAGCACGGCACTGATCGTATTGGCCGAGCCGAGCCCGCCTTGCTTGTAGTAAGGGACCAGGATGGCCGCCAAACCCACGTTGAACGCGAGGCAAAACACACTGATGCGCATGGGTGCGTGGGTGTCGCCCAACGCGAAGAAGGCGCGAGCCAGGACATTCACCACCGAAAAAGCCACCAAGCCCGGCGCCAGACAGCGCAACGCCAAGGCCGACGCGTCGGTCGACGCCTCGTCAAACATGCGCCGTTCGAAGAGCAGGCGGATGATGGGCTCCGCCAAGGTGAACAACAACGCCGCCGCCAGGAGATTGATGAAGATCAACCAGCCCAATCCTTGGGACAGCGTGCTGCGAAATTCCGCGTATTTTTTTTCGGCAGCCATGCCCGAGAGCGTGGGCAGGAGGTAGGTCGCCAGGGAGATCCCAAACACTCCTTGAGGCAGTTCCATCAGGCGCACCGCCACGCCAAAAGATGCGACCACGCCTTCGCCGACCCAGAACCCCATGCATTGTGTCAGCAGCACGTTGATCTGAAAGGCGGCCACGCCGATGGTGCCGGGGATCATCTGTTTGATGACACGCTGCACGGTCGGCTCATGCCAGGGGTTGACCCAGCGCAATTGGAATCCTTCACGGTGCAACAAAGGTCCTTGGAAGCCGGCCTGGGCCAAGCCGGCCACAACCACGCCCACAGCCAGCCCGAACACTTGATCTTCCAACTTGATCCCCATCTTCGGCGCCAGCCACCAGACGGACGCAATCATCACCACGTTCAGCATCGCGGCCCCCAACGCCGGCACGAAAAAGTGACCGCGCGCATTGAGCATTCCCATAAAAGCTGCGGCCAGACATACCAACAACAAATACGGAAACATCACCCGCAACAAACGCAGCATCAGCAGGGTTTTGCCTCCTCCGCTGTGTTGCAGCATCAGCCCGCCAAACGCCAGCAGCATCAGGACGAAAGCCACGCAAATCCAGGCCGCGCCCACCATCGTCCACCAAGCCGAACGCGGCAGCGCCCGGCGCCGCCCGAGCCACCGCAGGCCTAACCCAGCCAGGCTTGCGCCCAGCGCGATCGGCATGAATCCCTCGAGCCGAATGGCCATGCGAAAGGCCGCGCCCATTGTCCCCGACGCGAACAACAGCACCGAAATGAGCGTCATCCCGATCACCACCACCACGCTGGTGGCGGCGATCAACGCTGACGTCACCGCGTTGGCCGCATGCCACATCTTCGTTTCGCCTTCCAGCTTCTCCTTCTCCTTGAAGATCGGAATGAATGCGGCCGTGAGCGCGCCTTCCCCCAGCAAACGCCGAAATAAGTTCGGCACCATGAAAGCCAGGTTAAAGGCGTCGGCCACCCAACTGGTCCCCATAAAACTCGTGTAAGCGATCTCCCGCACCAAACCTAACAGCCGACTGGTGAGGGTCGCCGCTCCCATCGCGCCCGACGATTTCAGCATCTGCGACATGCGGGGCGGATTGTTCGGAGTTCGGCGCCCAAACTGCAAGGGTCAACTGCGCGCCACGGCATCGCTGGCCGGGCCAGGAGCCAGTTGCTGGTTGTGGTAATGGCGGATTTCGAAATCAGCGCGGTCGAGAATCGTCTCGCGCAGCTCAAAACCGCTTTCGAAGGCTGGAAAGAAGGCGTCGCCGTCCACATTCCGCTTCACCAGCGTAAGAAACAGGTCCGAACAGTGCGCCAACGTCTGCTCGTAAAGCCGAGCGCCACCACAGATGAAAACCTCGACGGACACTCGGTCCGGGCGAATCTGGTCCAGGCTGGAAACCAACATAAGCGACGGACCCGACCAAATCGGCGCTCCGGCGGCCGCATCCGACCGCGGCTGGGCCAATTGCTCCTCAGCCAGGCCTTGCAGGATCGGCACGCCGCCATACAAGGCCGGCCGTTCGCGCATCAATGCCTCCGGATTCCGAGTCAAAACGAGGTTAAGCCGATGGGGCAATGGTTTGCCGATGCTTTCAAAGGTCCGACGTCCCATCACCACCACCTGGCCCATCGTCATTTTCTTGAACCACTTGAAGTCTTCCGGCAGATGCCAGGGGATCCGGTTCGCCTGACCGATCACACGATTCAGGCTCATGGCCGCAATGGCTTTAAAGTGTTTCACGAGCAGAAAACATTGGACGCGCGCCCACGGACCATGAACCTGCTCCGTGCCGTGAGGGGTGAGCAGGGCGGCCCACTACACCGCGACCGGGGCCTTGATGTGTGGGTGCGGATCATAGCCGACCAACTCGAAATCCTCGTATTTGAAGTCGTGAATGTTCTTTATCGCGGGGTTGATCTTGAGAACCGGTAATGGCCGGGGTTCGCGGGCGAGCTGCAGGCGGGCTTGTTCAAGATGATTGGCGTAAAGATGCAGGTCCCCGAAGGTATGCACGAACGTCCCGGGCTGCAGTTCGCAGACCTGCGCGACCATCAAGGTCAACAATGCATAGGATGCGATGTTGAACGGCACGCCCAGAAACAGATCAGCGCTGCGCTGGTAAAGCTGGCAGCTCAATTGCCCTTCCTGCACGAAAAACTGGAACATGGTGTGACACGGCGGCAGGGCCATCTGGTCGAGTTCGCCGACGTTCCAGGCACTGACGATCAAGCGCCGGCTGTCCGGCGTGCGCCGGATCTCGTCGATGACCCGGTCAATCTGGTGGAGCGAACGTCCGTCAGCCGTTCGCCAATCGCACCATTGCGCGCCATAGACACGTCCCAGATCGCCATTTTCATCGGCCCATTCGTCCCAGATCGTAACCCCGTGCTCATTCAGCCAGCCCACATTGGTATCGCCGCGCAAAAACCAGAGCAGCTCGTAGATGATCGACTTCACGTGGAGCTTTTTCGTGGTCAGCAAAGGAAATCCCTTAGCCAACGGAAAGCGGGCTTGCGCGCCAAAGACGGCGTAGGTCCCGGTGCCGGTGCGGTCCGGCTTGAACCTGCCATGCTCCAGCACCAGTCTTAAGAGTTGTTGGTATTGCACCATAAAAGTTCCGGAGCGGTTTCCGCGAATTGACGCAGGCGTTCGCTCAGGTTGATGAGGTAGATGAAATCAAACGCGAACGCG
>DATLUX010000330.1:0-9407 GCA_035577805.1 Verrucomicrobiia bacterium | reverse complement strand
GAGCGCGCTGAAGCCCATGCCGCGTTTGGCGAATCCCGCCCAAATCTTACGAAAGTTTGCGCCACCATTATTGACAAAGTCCGCTTGGATGATGGCGTCGCGGGACTGAAGGAAGTTTGGATTCGGTGGGCAGAGCGTCATCCCATCCGTCACTAACTGCAGCGTGAGTTGATTGCCGGTGGGATAGCCATGCTTGCGGATCAGATTCGCCCTGATCTCCCACAGTGTGTTGCACCAGACCTCGCCCTGGGCATGAACCTCGGAAGCTTGATTCGTATTGAAGGCGCTTCGTGGGTTGCGCGGCACTCCTGCGTGAGCGCTGATTTGCGTCGGATCAATATCCTTGAACGTGAGTGGATTTTTGTTCGTGTCCGTGCAGTAGGGATAGCGTCGAATCCCGTAGTAATAGTTCTCCGCATTCCCCAGCAGGTAACTGGAATACCCAGCCAGGGGATACGTTCCGTCCACGTCGTCGCTCGCCTGACTTAACAAAGCAAGCGCGTAGAAATCCGACCAGCCTTCGCCCATGCCGCGAGTGGAAAGGGCGCCAATGCCGAGTCCGCCACCTACCCGCCGGTTGCTTAAGCCGTGCGTGTACTCGTGTAAAATCACCTCTGCGTCCAGGTCACCGTCGCGATCTGGATACGGTTCAGTCCAGATGAACATCTGCATCCGAGGCGCCAGGCCGTCCGGGGGAGTGGCAAAATTGGCATTGGCGAAGAATTCCCCATCCTGAGCCTCGGCCTGAAGCGGATCGTTGCCTTCGCCTCCACGACCAAAGTTATCCATTTGGAAATTGCCGGCCGCCTCGGTGAAACCCAGTTCGTAGAGCTGATCGTGCATCCAATTGCACCAGTAAAAGAGCTGCACGATGGCAGCCTTGGTGTAGTTGGTGGGATGCGAAGCTAGATCAAGCGGGAAATCGAATACTCGAAAGGGCGCTCCCTGGGGCCGAGGCAGGTCGGCCTCGTCGTCTGAATTCCGGTCGCTGTGAGCATCAACGTTGTTGCCGCGCGTCTCGTTAGCGCCATCGTTGATCCAGCCGTTCGGCGATGCATTGGAGCTCAGCGCCGACATCGTCACCAACTGGCGCGCCACGATCGGCGGTTGGAGCGTTGACGGAGCAGGATGTGCAGGAGAAAACGGCGATGGACTGTCACCAGTGAATACTCGGTAGGTTGCATCACTGATATGATTAGTCAGGCAATGGCGCACCAGCGCCTGGCCGCTTTCCGCATCGATGAGGACGCGAAACATCACCCCACGAGAACGGCTCGTCAGGATGACCTCCCAGCACAAACGCATTTCCGTCGCGCTCATGGGTAGCCACACCAAGTTCGCTGTCGTGTCGCCCCTGAGATTTTTCGCTTTGAACTTCTGCTTTCGTTCGGCTCCCTGGGCCTGAGTCTGTGCCTGAATATCAGCCGGCTGCAAGGTCTCGCCAACGTTCTCGCCTGCCTTGAGGATGGCTTCGGCTGCGGAAAGCCTCGGCTCATCGCGTTGGCGCGCTCTATTCCGATGTCCTTTGTTTGCGGCGGATACTGCGTCCGGAACGAACTGACTGGAAACGCTCACCAGTTCACCGTGTTTGGTAGAATGCGATAAGAGCACAGCTTCGAATACAGCGATGCCATCCAATTGCTGCTCCCAGATCACCGTCCGCAGTCCATTGTGTGGCGTGGTGTGTTCTCGCTTCACACGAGCGGCCGCCAAAACCTCCGGTCCGTGGCCAAAGAGCAGCTTGTGCTCTTTCAAAAATGCTTTTGTAGCGCGATTCGAGTCATCAGCTCGAAAGCCGCGCAGGCTCTTCTCTGAAACGGCGCCCCCGATGCCGTTCGGCCCGGTGAGAAAACCGTGCGCCGCCGAGATGCGTTTCGGGCTGCCAGTAATTTCATCGAAGTCGATCTGCGCTTGAGTAAGCCGCTCGCGGAGTTTGTTTGCCGCGTCACGCTTTTCTGCAGGCACCGGTCGAACGAGTTCCGTTTGCCGTGTATCAAAATTCGTCAAGGCCGGCTGCGATGGTTCGACAACGGCAAACGCTTTTGACAGAGCGCCGACAGCAAACACGACTACGACAGTTCGGCGCGAAATCTTCATCAGGCGGAATCAAGGAACCTCGAAGCAGCGATGGAATCTGTAAATAACTCGTCTCATAACAGCCTTCAGTTTCGGACCTGAGTTCCGTACTTACCAACGGAAAATCCGCCAATTCTTACAATACGTCCGCCAGCCGCAGGCAGAGTTATCAACTCCGAACCGCCTCGGTATCTAAAGCTTCACTTACTAAATTCTCTGTAGCTGAGGGGCTGCACCTCAAGTCCTTGCGATGCGTAAGAAAGCCAGCCGACCAAGCCAACCGCTCCGAAGATACAGCCGACGACCTGAACGAAGCTTAGTGTCATCGTGGCGGATGAATGAGCCGCCAAGGATGAGGATAGCGCCAGCAAGCACGATGATGGCGGCACTGATGGGCTTGCCTCGAAATGCTGGGCGAGCCGTGCCGCTGCAGCGCCCTTTGCCGCAGCACCGAATACCGACTCAAATCTGACACCACTGCCACACCCACGCGACACTGATTGGCACATCTCGATAGGCCGCCCAGCTTGGCTTCATCTCCACCCAGCGATCATCGATAACCTGTTCCCGCAGTTCGGCCAGTTGCCAGCCCGCCGCGAGCGCCGCCTTCGCGTGGTCGGACAACAGATGCAGGTGCGTCTGAATTGCGACCGGCTCGCCATTGGCTCCTTGGAAGTGCGTAGGCATACCTGTCGCCATGATGAAGAATGGATGAAATCCAACAAGCACATATGCCGCACCACGCCGGGCAAGCCGCGCTGCCTCCGCGTACAAAGGTGCAAGTTCGGAGAGATGCTCGTCAACGAGGCACGTGGTGACCAAGTCGTAACCAGCCGCTGGCAGTCCGGTCGAGCAAACATCCGCCATGCGGAGGGACGCGAACACGGCCCGTTTGCGAGCCTGATCCAGCATCTCGGGCGCGGCATCAACGCCGTCGATCACCCGTACGCCCTTGCTCGCCAGCCAGGCGGCAGTGCGCCCCGTTCCGCAGCCGAGATCCGCACAACGCTCGACGGCACTCCACCTGACGCTTTGGATCTGGTCGAGCAACGGCAGATCCATGTCACGCTTTACGGTGTCCTCGTAAGTCGCGGCCCATTGAGCGTAGCCTTCACGCACAGCCACGGTGCGGTAGTTGCGTCGATCAAATGTAGCGAAACGCGGCATATGAACTCGTTCCAATGTGCTTTGGCCGGCTAACGCTTAATATAGGACCCATTCGCTAATTAGGGCCTGTCCCGGGCCTGTCCCAGGAACGTTCTCGGGACAAACTTTGTCGAAATCCCAACATTGTCACAAAGTCCTCGACAAAGTTTCCGACGAAGTTTCCGACAAAGGCCGAAATCGCCCTTTTAGGGACAAGCTCTAATTAGCGCAGCGTGTCCCGTTAGGTATCGTTGTGTCGATCAAGCCAGGATCGGCTGGACCACTTCGCCGTGGACGTCGGTCAGACGGAAATCTCGTCCGGCGTAACGATAGGTTAGGCGTTGATGATCGAGCCCGAGCAGGTGGAGCACCGTGGCGTGCAGGTCGTGGACGTGAACCGGGTCGACGATCGCGCGGTGTCCGTATTCGTCAGTCTCGCCGTGGGCCACGCCACCGCGCACGCCCCCGCCGGCCAGCCAGACGGTGAAGCCTTGCGGATTGTGATCGCGGCCATTCCCGCCTTCCGCGAAGGGGGTCCGGCCGAACTCCGCCGCCCAGACGACAAGTGTGTCATCGAGCAATCCCCGGCCTTTGAGGTCCTTCAACAATCCGGCGATTGGACGATCTGTTGCGCGGGCGATCTTGTTGTGGCCAGGAACGAGATCTTTGTGCTGGTCCCACTTGTAACCGGTGGAAACCTGGATGTAGCGCACGCCGGCTTCGGCGAAACGTCGCGCGAGCAGGCATTGCCGCCCGAAATCGTCTGTCTCCTCCTGGCCGATGCCATAGAGCGCCTTGGTGACGGGCGATTCGTCATCCAGCTGCATCACGCCCGGCGCTTGGGCCTGCATGCGGAAGGCCAGCTCGAGCGATTCGATCAGGCCTTCGATGTTTGGATCGCGCCGGGCCTCCGCCAGATGTTCGTGATTCAAGTGTTGAATCAGATCAACTTGACGTCGCTGCCGCCGGTAAGACAAGTCCAGGTTCTTGGCGAAGGGAATTTCGGCCTGCGTAATCGGAACGTCCGCGGTCCCGATGGCTGTGCCTTGATAGGCCGCGGGCAGAAAGGCGTTCGAGTAATTCTGCGCGCCGCCATGGGCACGGGGCGGGCAAATGGTGACGAACCCCGGGAGGCTGTCGTTTTCGGAGCCCAGCCCATAGGTGACCCACGAACCCACGGACGGCCGGACCAGGTTCGACGCGCCGGTGTGCATGCGCAAGGTCGCTTCGCCATGGGCTTGTCCCTCGGTGTGCAGGCTGCGAATCACGCAAAGATCATCCGCGCAGGTGGCGATCTCCGGCAACAGATCGGAAACCCAGAGCCCCGCCGCGCCGCGCTGGCGGAAATTCCACGGGGAACCCAGCAGCGGCGGGATGTTTTTGCCTTTGTACTTTTCGTCGTCACCGAATGCAGTCGGTAATTTGAAGGGGCAGGGTTGGCCGCTTTCGCGATTCAAGCGCGGTTTGTAATCGAACGTGTCCGTCTGGCTCGGCCCGCCGTGCATGAACAGGAAAATCACCCGCTTGGCCCGCGGCCGGTGATGGGGTGTTTTGGGGGACAACGATCCGGGCGCGGCCGCGGCCTGGCTGGCTTCCGCGCAGAGGCCCGCGAAGGCGAGATAACCAAACCCTGTCGCCGCCCGTTTCAGCATGGCCCGGCGATTCAACCAAACCGGCTCTCCCCAGCAATTGTTCAAGTTCATAACATGCCTTTGGCGGACTCAGTCGAGATAAAGGAACTGCGAACTGCACAGGAGCGCCTGGCAGAACGCGGCCAGCGCGGCAGTCGGACTGGATCTACTGTCTTCCTCACGTGACCACGCCGCGAGCCAGTCCCGGCCAAACCGCAGTTCGCTGGTCGAGGGAGCGCGCGCGAGCACGGCCCGGTAAGCCATCCGCGCGAGTTCCTTCCCGTCCTTCGCGTCCGTCGAACCGGCCCGCTCCAATAACTTTTGCGCGAGGCTCCGTCCCGAGTCGCGCAGCAACTGGCTGTTCAACAAAAAGAGTGACTGCGGCGCCACGATGGTCTGGTTGCGGCGCCCCGTCACGGTCTGGGGATCCGCAAAATCAAAGAGAACAAACTCCGGTCGCAGATCGTTGCGAATGACTGGCAGATAAACCGTACGCCGCGCGCTCTCGAATGGCTTGTGTGGTTTGTCCCCCACGCCGGTCGCTTGGTCAGGCAGGTGAGCGGCCGTGGATTGCGCCGGGGAAAGATCGAGCTGACCACTGATGGCCAGGAGGCTGTCGCGCAGCGCTTCCGCGTCCAGCCGGCGGCGATTCATCCGCCACAGCAAACGGTTCTCCGGATCAACGCGGACCGTGTCCGCGCGGTATTCGGAACTCATTTGATAGACGCGGCTCAGCACAATCTCGCGAATCATCCGCTTAAACGACCAATCCACCGCGACCAATCGCCCCGCCAGATAGTCGAGCAATTCGGGATGCGATGGCAGCTCCCCTTGCCGGCCGAAGTCATCGACCGAACGCACCAAGCCCGCGCCAAAGAGATGATGCCAAATGCGGTTGGCCGCAACCCGGGCGGTCAACGGATTAGCCGGATCGACCAGCCATTCGGCCAGCTCCAGACGCCCACTCTGTTGCGCGGGTTGCCTGAGATGCGCGCCTTGCCCCACCACCTGCACAAAACCGCGCGGGACCATCGCCCCAGGTCGATGCACTTCCCCGCGCACGCGAATCGGCGTGTCGCCAATGACTTCACGATCGGACACCGCCATGGCCAGAGGCGGTTTGCGCGGCGGTTTGTCCGAGAGTTGTTTGATCTCGTCCGCCAGCGATTTCAAGGTTTGCTCAAGCTTCGAGATTTCATCCTGAGTGGTGGTGAGGTTCGTCGCGAGTAATGGTGGGAGGGTGGATGGGTTGACTGCGACTTCTTTGGCCGCGATTGTTTTTACCTCGTTGGTGGCCGTCTCCATCTTCTTTTTGAGCGCGGCCATCTCCGTTTGACGTTCCTCGCGCTTTTTCTTTAGGGCATCGAGCCGGTCGTCATAGGCCGCCCAGTCCCGGTACAGCTTGTCGCCCTCAGGACCAAGCGGACGCAAATTCCAGCCGGAGAGATCCCGCCGGTGCAGCAGCTGGCCATGGACGGTTTCGGTGCTGCCAAAGATTCCCGCCAGCGCGTAGTAATCCTTGGTCGGGATGGGGTCAAATTTGTGATCGTGGCAACGCGCGCAACCCAGCGACAGGCCGAGAAATGCTTTGCCCACGGTATCAATCTGCTCATCGACCACGTCCATGCGCAGTTGTTCCTTGTCGTCGTCGCCGATGACCTTGGGACCGAGCACCAGAAAGCCCGTGGCCGTAATCTGTTCGTCCCTTTGCTCCTGGCTGGCGGCGGGCAGCAAATCGCCCGCAATCTGTTCGCGCACGAATTGGTTGAACGGCTTGTCCCGCTCAAACGCGTCGATGACGTAGTTGCGATAGCGCCAGGCATCGTAGTAGGTGAAGTTCTCGTCCGATCCGTTGGAATCGGCGTAGCGTGCCACATCCAGCCAGTGACGGCCCCAACGTTCTCCAAACTGCCGGGAAGCCAGCAGCCGATCCACGACGCGCTCCACCGCGGCTGGTGAGTCGTCTCGTTGAAAGGCGTCCACCTCGCCCGGCGACGGCGGCAGGCCGGTCAGGTCAAACGTCAGACGGCGCAGCAGGACTCGTTTGTCCGCCTCGCGCGAGGGCGTCAGGTGGTTCTCCTCCAGCTTGGCCAGAACAAAACGATCGATGGGACCGCGCGGCCAGGGTTTGTTCTTCACTTTGGGCGGCTCGCCTGGGCGGACCGGCTGAAAAGCCCAGTGATTTGCAGGATGAGAAGATCGGGCGGCATCCGGATTTTCCTGCGGCGCGAGTGCCCCCTGTGCGACCCGCTGCGCCAGCGCGCAAACCATTAAGCACAGAAGAGATCTGTTCATCCAGATTCGAGTCGAAGTGTGTTGCATGCTGATTTGCCAGCTGTATCGTCTCACCGCCCAATGCGCCCTATGCAACGGCCAATTTCCTGACGCCGCAGTTCACGCTCCGGATCTTAGCTACCCACCCTCCGCTGGCAAGCTGGCATGTGGGGCGCCTTAGGCACCAGGGCGGCAGGTCAAAAGGGAAAGCAGAAGCGCGCAGCGGACTCCCTCTCCCCTGAACGGGGAGAGGGCTGGGGTGAGGGGTGGGAAGGGCAGAAGAGCGTCGCTTCTCAACGTCAATGATCAGGGTTTAGATCGCAAGGCGTTGATATCATCTGGCCGGCGCCGAAACGCGATAAAAGTTTTGAACGTCCGCCGCGTTGGTGTCTGTCAGCGTCACGATAAAATTGTTGCTTTGAGAACGCGCCGGGATCTTGATCCAGTTATTGCTGCTGAGCGACAGGGAACGGTGGAGGGAGAATGGCACGCCCTGGACGTAGCCGACCGATACAGCAAAGGCATCAACCAGCCCAGTTGCAATTGCCGCAGAATGTTCAAGCAGGCTACCGATTGCGTGGCCGTTGGCTTTCGTTAAGGCAGCCCAGAGCAGACTCACCAAAATCCCCGAATTTATTTTTTGTTGAAATTATACACATTGGTGTAAACGGTGGAGAGATCGTCCAGCAAATGATCGTCCTCGTTTCTAAGATATTTGTTGAAGAAGGACAGCATACAAGCTCGCATTGTTACCGCCGCGCTTCGAGTAGCTGCAGTCGGCGTGCTTTCCCCCACGGGAGGCTGCTCGTCGTTAATGATCCAGGCGTTTTGTGAGAAGGTGTAGTGCAGAGCTCCTTGGATCTGGAACCAGAATGCATCCTGGGTCGCTTTATTGAAAAGCGATTCGCTACAGACTCGCCAACAGGCGGTGAGCATTGGATCTGTCGATTCAACTATGCAGACAAATGGCTTCCCCACTCCGGTCTGTAAGAGATTGGTGGCCCACCACAATGCTGGAGCAAAGAGCACGGCGGCCTTGAAGCGATCATCAACCCGGCAGATTTCCCCTGCAATGCCGCCGCCGCGCGACCATCCCAGGATCCCGACGCAACCTAAGTTCAGCCGACCCGCCCATTTGGGATCACTGGCGTCTAGTTCTAGTTGACTCAATGTATCCATAACAACCTGAATGTCCCGAAGTCGGCTTGGCAATGCATCGAATGGAGTTAGCTCCAGCCCAAGCACCAGCTTGTCGCCTGGTAACACAGTAGCTCCGCAATCCTCATGATCCGCGCTTGCGACTACATAGCCATGGCTGGCCAGCTCCTCTGCTTTCTCCGTGTTCTCCACTCGATATCCTCCAGCCCCGTGCGAATAAATTATGATGGGGCAATTCGTTAGCCCATCGGCGAATGGAGCATTCGAGTAGGAATGGCACACGAAATAGGGAATCGAGATGAAGCTCGCTAGCTTCTTTTCCATATAGTCGGTTGGCAATACACCGGCTTCAGCCTTCGCGGGATACCAGAAGGAAACCATGAAAGAACTATTGGTCGGAATGTTGTAACGGTTGGTTCGAGTCGCATCGATGACCTGGCGGGAGAAAGTACCCACCGCGTAGGGGCCAGTCGGTTTAGGAATAGCGGTGGGTAGCTGATTTGTGAAAGTGCGGTAGAAGCGCTTGTCGAAATTTGTGGTATCGCGGTCAAGATAGGTCAGGGCGTTGGTTGCAGCGTTGG
The DNA here is from genome assembly GCA_035577805.1 of Verrucomicrobiia bacterium. Lineage (GTDB taxonomy): Bacteria > Verrucomicrobiota > Verrucomicrobiia > Limisphaerales > JADJPG01 > DATLUX01. The sequence goes on along the minus strand of DATLUX010000330.1, from coordinate 541 downwards.
TGCGCAGCAGGCTCGTGAGCGGTGTCCAATCCGCGAGATTGGTGGAGGCTTCCACGGGATAAAGGTCGAAATATGGCATGAACAGAGTGCGCACACTGCCGGTGAGACTCAACAAAATGCCTTCGTCACCGAGCGCTTTGATGCCGCTGAACCCGTGGAGGGTGGGAACAACTGACAACGTCGCCACGCGGCTGGTCACTGAACCGGCGGCATTCGTAATGAGAACCATGTAGCCGCCGGCATTTGTGTAACTCACGTTGGCGAACAACAAGACGCCGTTGGTTTTGCCGGGGATGTTCGCGTCATTGATGCGCCATTGATATATCAAGGGCGCGGTGCCGCTGGCTTGCACTGTGAAGATTGCGGTGGCGCCAACATCCACGAACTGATTCGTCGGCTGCGCAGTGATGGTCGGCGGCACGAGCACCATTAAGCGCGCCAGCACGCTGGTGACGGAACCAAACGCGTCGGAAACAACCACACCAAACTGGCGGGCGGTGGGTTGCACATTGGTCAACCGCAGCGTGGTCTCGGTTCCCCA
>DATLUX010000329.1:0-2349 GCA_035577805.1 Verrucomicrobiia bacterium | reverse complement strand
GCTTGTTGTTTCACGGATATGTGCCCCAAACGCGCCCAAGTCGTCACGCTCTTGAGTGCCGGAGCAGTTGCGATGTTAGGTGGTTCTCCAATCGCACCAGTGAAATGATCTCGACCTTCGATCCTTGGCCGAACCACCCTGCTCCAGTGAACGCGCCGGTTGCGCCGTGGTTCCCAATTGGGCATCCTTGGCGGCGCGTCACTGAGCAGCGACGTTAGTCCAGTGTACGCAGCGACATGACCATCGACAGCTTTTGGGAACTGATTGCAAGGGTTCGAGACCGGTCGCCTGGCAACATCGAGCTGAGAATGGATATTTTGCGCGACGAGTTGATGAAGTTGCCGTCTGGCGAGGTGCTCGATTTCGATCATCATTTTGATAACCTGCTTGATAGCGCCTATCGTTGGGACCTATGGGGAGCTTCGTGGGTCTTTATGGATGGTTGCGGTGGGGATGATGGATTCTGGGATTTTCGTAGCGCCTTGATCTCACAAGGCCGAGAGGTTTTCGAGAATGCTCTTATCGACCCGGATTCGTTAGCTGATATCCCAGAACAGGAAGTGGACAACATGTTCGCCGAGGGTTTTCAATACGTGTCGGCACAGATCTATGAAAAGAAAGCCGGAGGATATCCTGAACGCGTTCGTCCACATCCAAAGCAGCCCTTTGGTGAACAATTTGATGGAGAAGACGAAGAGGAACTGCAGAGGCGGTACCCGAGGACCTATGCTCGTTTCTGGAACAAGGACTAACCAAAACACTGGAGGGAACGCGGGCGGGGCACGCCTGTTGGCATTTCGGACGCGCTGGACCGCCCGCATCGCTCAGTTCTGGCGTTAGGCATTACTACACGCTATGAGTGATTTCGACGTTCGCGCTGAGTATGGATTCCCACCGAAGATCGATGACTTCTTTGGAGAGGTCGAGCCGACTGGTTCGCCGCACGACCCGGGTTGGGATTATCGCCTTTGGGTGGAGGAGTGGGCTGAGCCGTATCTCGGCGCAGAGTCTTTTGCATCACTTGAGCGCCGCTTTGCATCTACGCCCGGTGTTACTGAGGTCGCCCACATGGACAGAGAGGTTTTCTTGATTAAGTCGCGACTGGAGGTAGAGCAGTTGCGGGAGTTGTTGTGGCCGCACTTCGTCGCAGCCGCACAGGAAGGAGTCAGCCGTGGTGCCTAACGAGGCTGCTCCAGTGAGCGCGCCGATTGCGCCGCGGTTCCAATTCAGGCACCCTTGGCGGCGCGTCACTGAGCAACGTCGTTCGGCGGGACTTGGCCCATGAGTAATGGAAGCGCTCCAGTAATTGTTCGCCGCTATGCCGCGTCGCATCTGTGCGATGTCGTGTATGGCATCCAGCCGATGACGACGGAGATGGCAGAGGTTATCCGAACATTGCGACGAGATCACCGCGTGGACTACGCACGCCTCGGTTTTTACCTCTGCGAGTCGGACCCTGACAGGGGAAGTTCGTTCGGATTGGGCAAGGCGCTCACTGAGCTTGCAGCCAATCACCTTAATGATCATGATCGCGCCTGGATTTAGCCGCATGATACTCGCCGTGCCGATCAGGCTGCTCCAGTGAACGCGCCAATTGCACTCTGGTTCCATGATGAGCACCCTTGGCGGCGCGTCACTGAGCGGCATCGTTGGGCGGGTCCAATGCGACGGCAATCAGGACAATCAACATCGAGAACTACACATGAGACAAATTGAGAAGGTCTGCCGGATGATGCGGGATGTCGGGGTGTTCCTACTCGGAATTGCCGCGGTCACGCTGGCGGTTCATCACCTCTTCTTTCGCACTCCAACCTCGCAGGAGGAAATGCAGCGCGTGGTCCAGCGGCATTTCATTCAAGGCTTCGAGCAGTCCCTTGCCAAGGACAAAAGCAAGTGAGGAGCTTATGGTAGCGCCCAACAAGCCCGCTGCAGGGCAACGCCGGTTGAGGCTCCTGGTTCGATCTGTTCGCCCTTGGCCCGGCGTGCCTGAGCGGGAACGTTAGGCCGAGTTGCGCGTATTGCATGAAGCCACAATCAGACATCGTCGAAGGCGGAGGCTGGATTACACGGCAGACCGTCGGCCGACCGCGAGCACGCTTCTTTGGTTTCCTGTCCGTCATCTGGTTATTCATTTCCATTGGCGCATCGTTCCCATTTTGGGATGGTTGGCCGCAGTCGTTCGGATATATGGAGTGGCTTTGCAGCGTCCTGCTCGTGCCCCACCCGGTGTTTGTCATGCTCGCAGTTGTTTTTTTGCTGACAGAGAAGCCGCGGACCATCACGGAGGAGCACTCGAACCCAGAATACGACATTCGGAAGCTGTATTGAGTATGACCACGCGACCTAACA
>DATLUX010000328.1:0-4429 GCA_035577805.1 Verrucomicrobiia bacterium | reverse complement strand
TTTGGAGATAAGTGGTTGATGATCTGGGTTAGGACGAACTACTTGCTGGCGCCATATTGCTCGAGCGCCTCTTTTGCTTTCTTGTCTCCCTTATCCGCCGCCGCCTGGAGTCGTTCGTGCATGGTGACCATGGCGCGCAGTGCGGCTTCGCGTTGGGGACCCGTTAGAGTCGACTGATTGTTGAGATGCTGCAGGTCCACAAACGCTTTGGGCGCATCATCACCCTGGACGGCCGTGACCACGTCCTGAGCGACCTGCTTAATCTCGGGCGCTGCTTCCGCGAAAGCCTGATTGAAAGTCAGAGGCACCTGTTCGACCGCCAGTCCGGCTGGTGCAGGCGGGGTTTCCCGGCTGCACCCGGCCACGAACAGAAGCCATACGCCAGCGATCATCCAGAGCGGGGCATTTTTGAGATTCTCACCCCTCACCCCGGCCCTCTCCCCGTTAAGGGGAGAGGGGGTTGGTAGGCCATACCAAGCTTGCCACGCCCGTAGCCCGCAGGGCGAAGGCGGGTAGAATTTGCCTGGCCCACACGAGCCGTGAGGCCCGGCCGAGCCTTTCAGTTGTGCCGGCAAGGGTGGGCCCGGTAGGCAGTGCGGGCGCATCACTTGGACAACATCATTTTGCTGGTACATCACAAACTCAACGTCAGGTGCGGCGATCAGGGCGGGCTTTCGACAGGGGCTTCTCCAGTGTACCAACGATAATCGCAGCCGCGCATATTTCCGTAGGACGACACATTGCCAGTGAGCCAAAGGGCGTTGCCGCGGTTGCGATGTCTGAACCATTCCATCCAGATGGCCCGGCCGGGATACAATCCGGACAGCTCATATTTCCATTGCTTGAGGATCTCGCCGGAGCCGGGGAACAGTCCCCAACTATCATCAGGCCCCTCCATCTTCTGCTCAGCGGCGTCCTGAACCAGGATGGTGGAGGCCGGGTACATCATGGCACCCAGCCCGAGAGGCCCTCTCTGCTTGCTTTGGTCGTAGGGCGTCACGACAAACTGGTTAATCCCGTAACTGGCATCCAACCAGAAATCCGAAGGATAGGTCAGGCCGGTTTCGCGCCATTCATCGACGACTCGCGCACTGGGGCAGCGCCAGATGTCTTTGGTGCGTCCGGCGTATTCGTAGTAAGCCACGCCCCAGTAAGCATAGATATGGTCCGGGGCCAGGATGAGACTGGAGCGCGGATTGGCCGTCCATTGCCCATAGTTGGGGATGCTGCCATTGACGTTGTGCAAGAAGCCTTCGTTCTCATCCACATACATGGTCATGGCCACAAAGACTTGATGGAGATTGCTGACGCACTTGGCGCTCTTGGCTTGTTCCTTGGCCCTGGCCAAGGCCGGCAGGAGTAACCCGGCCAGGATCGCAATGACCGCGATCACAACCAGCATTTCCACCAAGGTGAACGCTGGCGCTCCGTGCCGCGCATTCTCTCTCCCCATTGCCATAGCGTCTGGTCTGCAAGTATGGGCTTCGAACATGGTCTGAGCCCAGGAGGTTGCTTCGGTGGCGGCAAGCTTTATAAGTATCACTTCTCAGGAGCACGCTCAAGTCGTATTTCAAAGACGTGCCGCAATTAAACGCAACGAATCTGTGCCAGGAACGTGTCGTCAACACCACGGAAAGCAGCCTCGTTCGTATCAAACTCCCTCCCTCACGCGCAATAGCCCTTTCTGGTTATGCATCTGGACCGCAGATGGGGCCCGCAGATTGACGCAGGTGAGATTCCGCCGTTGGACGTCGAACGTTTTGTCAACTGGCCAGAGTTTTACATATTCTGGGTTGGTGTTCCGACGGGATTCTTGTCTCGAGTTTTTGGTGTGTTTGCCTGATCACAGCGCTAGGGATGCTTCGGTATCCGTGAAATCCGTGTAATCCGCGTAATCCGCGGTCCTCTCAATCCAAAGACCAATGTGTTGACTCGGAAACAAGAGACCCGGGAACCCCGTTCGTCCGCACTCCGCCTTCCGCATTCTTGGCTTGTGTGCGATATCGGTCGTCGCTAATCGGTTCCCATGCTTGGCCGCGCATTGTCGTCTGTGTTTTCCAATCCAACCGCGTCACTCGCAAGTTTGGGCCCGGCTGTGGCAGATCCCCCGTGGTCGCGTGGTCGCGCGCGGTTGGCCCTGACCGCCCTCGCCGCAGGCGCGCTGCTCGTCGGATGCGGACGCTCGGCCAAGGTTGTCAGCACCTCAACGTTGACCCGTCCGCAACTGGAGGAAAATGCCGCCAGAGGCGATGCTCAAGCCCAGACTTTGTTAGGCAAGATCTACCTCGAAGGACCGCGTTCGGAGCAGACTCAAGCCGTCCGCTACTTTGAAGCCGCCGCAGGGCAAGGGGTGGTCGAAGCTCATTATTATTTGGGCATGATGGCGGAGGCCGGCCGCGGGTTGCCCCGCAACGACACCAACGCGCTGCAATGGTATCGCAAGGCAGCGGAAGGCGGGCATCGCGATGCGCAATATAGTTTGGCCGTGATGTACGCCACGGGCCGCGGCACGGAACGGCAGAAGGAAGAATCGGTGAAATGGTTTCGCGCGGCAGCCGAGCAAGGGCTGGCTGAAGCGCAATTTAATTTGGGACAACGGTACCAGTTCGGCCAAGGGGTGCCCACCAACCTGGTCGAAGCCTATAAATGGTTCGCCATCGCGGGTAAACAAGGGATCGCGGATGCGAAACAAACCATGACCCAGTTGAGGCCGCTGCTTTCTTCTCAACAGATCCGCGAGGCGGAAGCCGCTGCCGCCGTGTTCCAGCCGCGAACCAAGTAGTCTGCACAGTGCGCATTTCCATTGGCTCGCTCACGTTCTGCAAATCTGCACTGTGCATTCTGCAGTTAAACGAGCGCGGCTCGCTGCAAAATGCACCGCATTTAGATTGGCAGTTTCTCTCGTGCTAGCAAGCAGATGACCACCATGACCACCAAAACCGCTGGGCATCACGGTCCGAGCAGGTGGGCTGCGCCGCACAGAGAGACATTCCGACACGCGCAACCACCCCGAAGCACGCGGAAGCAGCGCGCTCGTGCATCGGCCCGCGACGCCGTCCCCCAACTATTTGCACTTGGTTACTGTGTTCGACGCAAAATGCAGCCATGCAGAATGCAGCGGCTTTGAGATAGCCGAGGCAACAACCTCCTCGTGTGGCTGTCCCGAAACGACTCCTTGCTTGTCCGTCGTCCTCCGTTGGCATGGCCCCTGCAAAAGGTGGGCGCCCACTATGCAGCCAATAATCAACGCAAACAATCAAACAGGAGATCCCTAGGCATGAAATCGAAGCTCCGCCCCTCCCCATCCACACTGTATGCCATCGTCCTCATCCTTGCCCTCGCTCTGGCGCTCGTGCTGAGTGCCCGAATCGCTCGCGCCGCCACGTTGCCCACCGGGTTCAATGAGACGGTGATCGCCAGCGGCATCCCGAATGCCACCACCATGGACTTCGCCCCAGACGGCCGCTTGTTTGTCTGCCAGCAGAACGGGGCGTTGCGCGTGATCAAGCAGGATGTGCTGTTAGCTACGCCGTTCCTCAGCGTCACCACGGATTCAGCCGGGGAACGGGGTTTGTTAGGTGTGACGTTCGATCCGAACTTTGGCAACAACCAATGGGTCTACATCTATTACACGGTGCCGGGTTCGCCTGCTCACAACCGGGTCAGCCGCTTTACCGCAGCAGGGGATGTCGCGGTGTCCGGGAGCGAAACCATCCTTCTGGAGCTAAACAATCTGAGCACCGCGCAGAACCACAACGGCGGCGCGCTGCATTTTGGGTTGGACGGCAAGCTGTACATCTCGGTGGGGGAGAATGCCAATTCGACCAATGCCCAAACCTTGGGGAATCTGCTGGGCAAAATCTTGCGGATTGATGCGAGCGGAGCCATTCCGACCGACAACCCATTTTTCAACACGGCCAGTGGAGTAAATCGGGCGATTTGGGCCTTGGGTTTGCGCAATCCTTTCACGTTCGGATTCCAGCCCGGCACGGGCCGACTGTTTATCAACGACGTTGGGCAAGATACCTGGGAGGAGATCAACGATGGGATCCGGGGCGCCAACTACGGCTGGCCCAATTGCGAAGGGGCGTGCAGCTCCCCGAATTTTCGCGATCCAATCTATCAATACTCGCACGCGGAAGGTTGCGCGATTGTTGGCGGCACATTTTACAATCCGCCCACCGCTCAGTTCCCACCCGAGTACGTCGGAGTCTATTTCTTTGCCGACCTGTGCGGGGCCTGGATCCGGATGCTCGATCCGGATAACGGCAATCAGGTGACGACGTTTGCCACCGGATTGTCCAGCCCCGTCGATGTGCGAGTGAGTGCGGACGGTTCGTTATACTACCTGGATCGCGGACGCAGTTCGGTCTATCGCGTTCGCTTTAGCAGCGCGCCTGCCATTACTCAGCAGCCGCAGAACCAAACG
>DATLUX010000327.1:0-21008 GCA_035577805.1 Verrucomicrobiia bacterium | reverse complement strand
TTGCAGGGTCACGGCCAGGGACCCTACCCGAACTGCCAATCCCGGGTCAATCCGGCTTTTCTTTGCTTCTCTGCTTGCCGGTGATGCTTGTGGTTCCTATTTTCGCGTCATGCAACGGAATAACCTTCTGATTGGACTCCTGGCCAGCCTGCTTGCGGCCGCCTGCCCCACCGGCGCCCAGGACACCGGCGCGGCCGCCGCCGCCGAGCGCGAAGAGCGCGAGGCGAATTACAAACGCATGCTCCTGAAAATGGAAGGGATCGAAGAAAGCCTTCAGGCCCAGTCCAAACGCATCGCGACACTCGGCAACGAAATCAACGGCCTGCGCGAAGACGTCGACCGCCTTAAAAGCCGCAATGATAGCGTCGCCACCCAGGAAAGCTTCAAGCGCCTAGCCGAAAAAATTGAGGAAGTGGACAAAAAACGCCTGGCCGACAGCGAGTCGGTAACTAAACGCCTTAAGGAAATCGGCAAAAGCGTCAACAAGATGGCTGACCTCCCGACCGCGGCTCCGCCCGCCCCGGCCAAGGCTGAGTCGTCCACGCCGCCTAAGGAATCTTATTCTTACAAGATCAAGGACGGCGACACGTTGGTGCGCATCGTTACGGACCTGCGCGCTCAAGGTTACAAGATCACTCAAAAACAGATCATGGACGCCAACGCCGGCGTGAACTGGAACCGGCTCAAAGTCGGACAGACGGTGATTATTCCAGCGCCGACTCCCTAACTAAACTAACTAAAGCGCTGCTGCGTCCCGGATTCGGCCGCGTGGGGGATCGTTTCGGCCATGAGCTGACGCCGGACTTCTATGCATCCGCTCAGACGCCGGCCACGTAAATAGGTACCAGAGCGGTGAGAGAACGGACCATGAGCAGGAAATCGCCAGAGGGCCGTGGGTGCCAGGCGTCCACCTTGGGCTCAGGCCATGCCGTGGTCCCGGCGCCTTTACGCCTGCGCGGGGCCTTCAACGCGGGCGCGGCATCGGCATCCTATGGCTAACCGATCCGCGGCGGAGCAGCCTGGCGACGTTTTGTTGCATCGCATCGCCCGGGGGGACCGGGGGGCCATGGAGGAATTGTACGATCAGTATTCCGCGTTGCTTTTCTCCATTGCCGTGAAAGTGCTCCGTGACACCGGGGAAGCCGAAGAAGTCCTGCAAGAGGTCTTTGTTCAGGTCTGGCAAAGGCCCGACCGCTTCAATCCGCAGCTGGGTTCTGCCACCAGCTGGCTCGCTTGCGTCACTCGAAATCGTGCCATCGACCGCATCCGAGCTCGCCAGAATCGTCAACGGCTCACCGAGACTTTGCAGGGGGAGGAACAGGCCAGTCCCGCCTTCTTCGCCGAGAATGCCGATTTGGCCTTCGATCCGGATGCCGCCGTGGCGGTCCGCAAGGCCCTCCAGGATTTGCCCGTCGAACAGAGTCAGGCGATCGAGATGACATTCTTTAGCGGACTGACCCACCAGGAGACGGCCGACGCGCTCGGCCAGCCGCTGGGCACGATTAAGGCGCGTATCCGCCGGGGGATGCTCAAGCTCCGGGACAGTTTGCAGCCGTACCTATGATCACTGAACGCCAGCAAGAACAAGCCAGTTTGTATGTCCTGGGTGCGCTCACGGGCCCTGAGGAATCGGCGTTCGAACAGGATCTGAGTCACCACGCCCAATTGCGGGAGCTGGTTCGAACGTTGCGCGAGACGGCGCATCTGCTGCTACAAGCCGTTCCGCGTCACGAACCGCCGGCGGATTTGAAGCAACGGATCATGCGTCACATCGATGCTGTTCCGCAGGACACGCGCCAAAACCAGGCGAGCTCGCCCGAGACGGCACTCGCCTCGCCAAGCCTGGGCCGGGAATCGATCGGGTTCGCCTTCGTGGCGGCTGCTGACCCGAGCGGCTGGAAGGCCCTGCCGGTGCCGGGGGCCTGGATCAAGTTGCTTTCGATCAACCATGCCGCCGGCTACGTGGTGGCACTTGGCCGACTCGCTCCCGGCACGCGTTACCCCGCGCATACGCATGAGGGCTCGGAGGATCTTTATTTGCTCAGCGGCGACTTGCAGGTCGGCGGCCATGTTATGCGGCCTGGCGATTTTCATCATTCGGACCCTGGCACCGAACACGGCGTGAACTACAGCGCCAGCGGATGCACGCTGCTGACCATTTTGTCCACCGACCACGCCCTCGCTCGCTTTGTGACTGCCTAGTCCTAACGAGGCAGAGCTTGATCTGCCTTCTTTTCAGAATCAAGGACTCTGGTGTGCTCTACGCGGCCTCAGGGCAAAGGGTGGCAAGTCCCAGCGGATCCTTGGGCCGACACCGTGCGCTGAGTTTCGCTCAGAGCTTCGGGCCGATAGAAGTGATCGTAAAATTCGGCGTCCAAGTGGCAGGCTTGAAATCCGAGGACGGTGCGGTAGGGCGGCAAGTAGGCCGGAAATCGTCCATACCGGGTCCAGACGTACTCGCAATAGGCGGTCACCGCCGCCACATTTGTCGCGCTATAGGCCGGCACCGCCCGACTGACTGTGTCATGCTCCTTCCAGGCACTGCCGGCAAAACGCCCCCGGAAAACACCCCCAACGCCGAATTTCGTTTCGGCGACAGCCTGCACTGCAGCCCTCATGCTCGCATAGTAGGGCGGACAAAACGGTCTGAGCAGCACTTCCCCGTCGCATTCGAGTCCTTGGACGTACGGAACGATGGGATCCCGCTTCAGCCAGCGCATCCCCAGCGCCACCCACCGGCTGACGCCCAGATAACGGCTGGCCGGCATTTGCGTCATACGAAACCCCAAGGCCTGCAGCCAACCGAATTCGTGATTGGCGAAGTTTGGGAATCCGCCCAGGCCCAGCGCCTGGGCCATGAGCCCAAGATTCTGCAACATCATCCCCTGCTCCGCCGTCACGAATTCGGTCACGAACTGTTCCACATGCCGGATGGTAATCAGGCGTCCGTCGTGGGGATGATCGTGCAGATGACCGCCGCGGCTGCGGGCAAATTGCTTTAGGCCCGCCGGCACATAATGGTTGCGCTCGTCGAGGATGAACACGCCCGTGGCTTCATTGAGGATCTCCAGCAGTCCGTTGATGTACATGAACGTGAGATCATTAATGGGCAGGAAGTAGGTGGTCCCCGCTGCGTGAGCCGACCAACGGTTGGCATTGATGTTAAAGATCGGCTCGGTCGGTGGCGCCGCCCGGCCAGCTTTAAGCTTCACCCGGCAACGACGATACAGCTCACGAAACGCCCCTTGTTGCCCGAGGCGGATCAATTCCGGCAATTCGCCGGATGGCAATTCCTGCGGACGCCGGATCAGCCACGTGGCTTGGTCATTGATCACCGCGCAGGCGACGGTCTGCAATCCGTCTCCGCTGGCAATGGTGCGTGCGGGCAAGCCGGCCATGATGTTGCCACCGCCTTGAGGGGCATAACACAAATCGGCCAACGCAAAACCAGTGATCCCGCAGGCCGCAAACACCAGGGCCGCTTCCTCCTCTTCACTCAAAGGTTGCGGTGGACGGCGGCTCCGGAAAGCCAGCGGCCCGTCCGAGATGCACATGCCCAATCCGAACCGGCGCGAACGACGTTCCCGCAAGGCAGAAAGCAATGGGTACGATTCCAAAGGTTTCATGTGGTTTGAGGTTCCTGTTCACTTCGGCTTGTGTCTGGGCCCGGGCCAGGAGCAGACCGGCCAGTTGGTTTCCGCTTCGATCGCCAGCAAGCGATTGTATTTGCTGAGCCGGTCTGATTGCGTGATGGAACCGATCTTGATCTGATCCGCACCCCAACCCACCGCCAGGTCCGCCAGCCAATCGTCTTCGGTCTCGCCGCTCCGGGCGCTCACCGTCACGTCCCAGTTGGCCATCCTCGCTAAACGCAGCGCTTCCGCAGCTTCGGTCAGTGTTCCCACTTGATTTACCTTCAACAACAACGCGGTCGCTGCATTTTGCTCCACAGCTTTCCGGATGCGCGCCGGCCGCGTGGACAGAAAATCGTCTCCCACAACCAGGCAACGGCCAGACAACTGCCTCACCAGCAGCGGCCAATGCTCCCAATCTTCCTCCGCTAATCCATCCTCCAAACTCACGATGGGATAACGCGACACCCAACGCGCCAGTTCGTCGATCATGGCCCTGCTATCCAGAACCTTTGAACCCAATCGATAGCAACCTTGGTCAAAGAAATGCGTCGAGGCCGCGTCAACCGCCAAGGCGACATCGGTTCCGGACTTAAACCCTGCCGCGCGTATGCAGTCCACGGCATCCTCAATCATGGCTTCCGCGCTTGGGAACGGCGGAGCTAACCCGCCCTCATCAGCGCGCAAAAGACGCACGCCGTACTTTTGGCTGACATATTCTGCGGCCGCCTGGTAAACCGCAAACGTCATGGCGAGCGATTCATCGATACTGCGCGCGGCCGCAGGAACGATCAGAATATCCTGCAAAGGGGCTTGTCCCCCTGCGTGTTTGCCGCCGCTGAATAAGTTGACCGTCAAACGGGGCAATCGTGTGGGTCTGCTCCCCTGGCCGGCCGCGAAGTATTCGTAGAGCGGGACGCCCTGCTCCCGGGCTGCCGCGCGCGCGAAGGCCAACGATACCGCCAGGATCGCATTAGCCCCCAAATGCGCTTTGTTATCTGTCCCGTCCAGTTCGATCAGCAACCCATCGAGCTCGGCTTGGTCCCGCACCACGCGTCCGGCCAGAGCGGCCCGGATTGTTTCCTTGATATTGGCCACGGCCCGGCGGCAGCCCAGTCCTTGATAGCGGCCTGGATCGCCGTCTCGTAACTCCACTGCTTCCGCGCTGCCGGTTGAAGCCCCGGAGGGGACCGAGGCCGTACCCGCAACGCCTCCGCGCAGAACGCACGTCGCCCGCACAGTCGGGCGCCCACGGCTATCGAGGATCTCCAGCGCGTCGAGATTTTCGATTGTAAAGCGGCTCATGTCGGTGTGGAAGACGGCGCGCCCAGTCAACCGGCGCCATGCTTACCGCCGCGCTGCGCCGCGCTGATTCCAATCCGGCCCCCAGCTTCCAGCAACGTTGCGAAGGAGGCAATGAGTTCTAGCAGGCATGACGGTGGTTCAGCAGCGAGCTGCGCGACCACTGCTCGTTGGCGATCGCGTTCGTTCGGCCGGAGATATTCAAGCGGCGAACGGCCGTCCACGCGGGCCAGCAAGCAACCCAAGGTATGCCGGACCGCCCGCGCTTCCAGGCCGGGGTCGGCCCCCCAATGGCCCGACGCCGTCTGGTAAACCTTCCAGAAAAGGCCGGCGCCCTCCAGAAACCCCGCGCGGCAGTGCGCCAAGTGATGTGCCTTGCTCAACAAGTGCGTGAGCGCGAAACCCAAATCGAACGCCGGATCCCCCAGATGAGCCACTTCATAGTCCAATACGATCAGGCGTCCCTGATGGATCAGGACGTTTTTGGGACTATAATCCCCATGAACCAGACAAAGCCGTGCCGCGCGGGTATCCGCGATCAGCTTGGCCATGAAACCTTGCAGCGCTGGATTGCGCGAAGCGGCGAATGCGTAATAAGGCTCCAGCCGCAGCGTCTCGAAAAAGGTGCGCGGACCTAAGAGCGGCTCCAGCGCCGGGCATTGCTCGCCGCTCCGGCGATGGACCTGGCCCAACCACCGGGCGAATTGCTCGATGTGTGCGCGCTCCACCAGGCCGCGAAGCAAACGTTGCTTCCAGTTCTCATGCGGCTCCGCGACCGCCTCAATCGCGAGCAAATGATGCTCCGGATCTTCGAAAACCAACCTCGGAACACTGCCCGCCGGAGCCAACTCGCGTGTGACGCGCAGTGCGGCCGCTTCTTGATGGACTCGAGCCGGATCCGAGAACCAATCCTCCCGCACACGCAGCTTGGGCAAAGCCTGTTTCAACACCCAGCCGCCACCGCCAGAGAACCCGACCCGCACGGTCCGATTCGAGACGCCGCCGCTCAAGGGCGTGCAGACCACAGATTCGTCGCCTTTCAAGCGCCCGTTGCGACGCAGATAAGACAGGAGCTCGGTTGGGTCTTCGATGTTCAAGGCAATGCAAGTTCGCAGGAAGGTCCCGATTCTTTTCCTGGCCGGCAAGGCCAATCATGGGAAAAAGCGGAAAGCCAGATCCCTGTTGTCCCGGAGCAGTCCGCATGGTATGCCACTGCCGTGTTCCGCTCACCCCCAACCGCTCACCCTATGGTTCACCTGCTTCATCAAACTTTGATCGCCCTCACCATGGTCTTCGCCGTGGCGCCCGTGGCATCGGCGGCCGATTCGCGCCTGCTCGACCGCCTGCAAGGCACTTGGTCCGGCAAACGCACGTCCGACAATGGCACGGAGCTCACGCAAACGATCGAGATCACCGGCGACAAACTCGCGTATACGCTGGCCAACTCGGACCGTGAGGTGCGTCTCTTTGCCAAAGGCACCATTAAGGTGGAGATGCTCGGCCCATTTCACGTCATGAAACTCAGCGACATCCAGGCCGGCCGTTCCGCCACCGATAGCCAGGCCGTCGAGGACGAGCGCACCACCGTTTATATCCTCGATGAGGACACGCTGACCTTGGCCAGCAACTTCGACAAGGATCGCCAGAATCAGAAACCCAGTGTGGACACCTATAAACGCACCGCTCGCCCGAAGACGGCTGGCAACGCGGACAAGTTGATCGGCAAATGGAAGATGGTGGTGCGGATCGGAGATGCCGACCGGGATTATGATCTGGCCTTTGCGCAGGCAGGAGATGCTTTGACCGCCGTCCAAACAAGCTCGCGCAGCGGCGATCATAAGTTCAAATCCGTGACCTTCGCCGATGGCAAACTGGCCATGGAAATGGTCCGCGATATCCAAGGCACAGAAGCCACCTTCATCTATACTGGCGAGTTCAAGGATGATGGACTGGCGGGAGACGTCGCGGTCAAAGGATTCGATGACCAGTATAAGGGAACCTGGACCGCCAAACGGTAGAAGGAAAAGCGGAAAGCGGAAAGCGGAAAGCGGACTGCCACGCCGTGGAGCAGCCAAGGCGGGTAGCCGCAAGGCGAAGGCGGGAAAGCGGCCCGGCAGCCTGTTTCGGCTTTCCGCTTTCCGCTTTTCCCCCGTCTTTCCTTGCGGTCCCGGCTCGCCGGATTATCATCCCGCCAGCGCAACAAAGACGCGGCAAACCTCGAACCGGAGCACACCTTATGGGCTTACTGGATTATCTGAGAACGCAACTGTTGGAGATCATCCAATGGCAGGATGATTCGCGGGACACCATTTCATGGCGGTTCCCGGATGAAGATAAGGAAATCAAACGCGGCGCACAGTTGATCGTCCGCGAGTCGCAAACCGCTCAATTCATTTACCTGGGCCAATTCGGCGACACCTTCGGTCCGGGCAAACACACCTTGGTGACCGACAACATCCCAATCCTCTCCACGCTGAAGGGTTGGAAGTACGGGCTGGAATCCCCCTTTAAAGCCGACGTTTATTTCGTGAATACCCGCGTGTTCACCGGAAACAAATGGGGCACCGCCAACCCGGTGATGATGCGCGACCCGGACTTTGGCATTGTCCGCGTCCGCGCCTATGGCACCTACGATTTCCGCGTCGTCGACGTCAAAACCTTCCTGCGCGAAGTGGCCGGCACGGACGAAAGCTTCCGCATTGAAGAATTCGCGGACACGATGCGCTCGCGGATGGTCAGCGCCTTCACGGACGCGCTGGCGACGGCCAAAGTGCCGGCGCTGGACGTGGCTTCTCGTTACACGGAACTGGGGGAAGCGTTGCTGCCGCTGATCAATCCCGCCTTGATCGCCAAGTACGGCATTGAGGTTCCCAGTTTCATGGTGGAGAACATTTCCTTGCCACCGGAAGTGGAGAAGGCGATCGACAAACGTTCCAGCATGGCGGCGATCGGCAATCTCAACGATTACGTGAAGCTGCAGATGGCCGATGCGATCGGCCGCGGCGATGGCGGCGGCAGTGGCGTGGCCGGCACCGCTGCTCAATTCGGTGCCGGCCTGGCCATGGGCCAGCAGATGATGCAAGCGCTCCAAACCCCTGCTCAAACCCCCGCCGCTGGCTCGCCGCCACCGCTTCCGGGCGCGGCTGCACCGACTGGTGGCCTGCCCGAACTGCTCACTCCCGCCGACGCCGCCAAGGCCCTCGGGGTCACCGAGGCTGACGTCATGTCCAGCCTCGCCGCCGGCGAACTGAAAGGAAAAAAAATCGGCTCAGCCTGGCGCATCACGCGCTCGGCGTTGGACGAGTTCCTGAAGAGCTAATGCTCTGAAAAGCGGAGCCACAGGAAATCAGGAGCTCCTTTAGCTCGCTGCTCCCTTAGCCGAACGCTCATGCCCGAGGCCACCGCCCAACCCAAGTTCGCTTGTCCGGCTTGCGGAGCGGAAGCCACTTGGAATCCGGCCAAACAAGCGCTGATTTGCGGGTTCTGCGGAGTCACTTCACCGGCGCAAATCGAGCTCAAGGCCACTGGTGAAGCCGTCATCCGCGAGCACGATCTGGTCACGGCCCTGCGCCAGGTGCCAGACGAGCGGCGCGGCTGGCAGGCCCAGAAAAAATCCGTCCGTTGCCAAAGTTGCCAGGCGATCTCCGTTTTCGACGAAGCACGCGTGGGCCAACGCTGCGATTTTTGCGGCTCCAATGCGCTGGTGCCTTACGAAGAGATCAAAGCGGCTTTCCGTCCCGAAAGCATCCTGCCCATGAAACTGCCCGAAGCCCAGGTGCGGGAAAGCATCCGGGCGTGGTACGGTTCCCGTTGGTTTGCTCCGAACCGGCTCAAACGCAGTGCGATGACTGACCAAGTGCGCGGACTCTACATCCCTTACTGGACATTTGATGCCCAGGTCGACGCCCGTTGGACCGCTGACTCCGGCTATTACTACTACGAGACCGAGCAGTACACGGATGCGCAGGGGAAGACTCAGACCCGGCAGGTGCAGAAGATCCGCTGGCAACCCAGCAGCGGCAGCCTCAGCCACTTCTTTGATGACGAGCTGGTGCCGGCCTCACGTGGTGTGCAAGCCGATCTGCTTCGCCGCATCGAACCGTTTCCCACCAAGGAACTGGTTGAATACAATCCTGGATTCCTCTCCGGATGGGTGGTTGAACATTATCAGATCGATCTGCTGGCGGCCGCCAACCAGGCGCGGGCAGCCATGGATGCCGAGTTGCGCAGTTTGTGCGCAGCCCAGGTTCCCGGAGACACTCACCGCAACCTGTCCGTAGCCGCCAATTACTCAGGACAAACCTTCAAGCACATCCTGGTTCCGCTCTGGCTGTTGACCTACACGTTGGGAGCGCGTGTGTTCCAAGTCCTGATCAACGGTTATACAGGCCAGATCGCCGGGCGTTACCCCAAGAGCTGGGTCAAGATCCTCTCTGCCATCCTGGCCGCGCTTGCCCTGATCGGGGTCATGTGGTTCTTCGCCCAGCGACACCGCTGAGCCACATGTTCGGCTGGCTTCCCTGCCGACCCCGAACGCAGGTCTGGTGTAAGTTTCTCTGACCCGCTCGAGCAGTCAGAGGCCGGAAATTTCCTGCCGGCCGCCAGAGGCTGACGGCCCGCAGTGTGGGACAGCCTACGGCGTGTTGAAATCCACTTCGACGGTACGGTTGGCCTTCAATGGCACCTTCTTGAGCGCTTGATACCCACTCGGCGTGAGGATGGACACCGAATACGTGGCCTCTTTCCCCTTATGTTTATACTGGATGTAGTAGAATCCATCCGCACCAGTCGTGCGCTTGGCGATGACCGCCCCTCGCGGGCTCTTGAAGGTTACCACCGTTCCGGGAACCGGAGCACCCGAGCTTGCGTTGCGAACGTACCCATATACGCCCGGAGCTTGAGCAAACGCGTTGATGTTCCCGATGGTGATGTCGGCAGTCTGATCGCCGCTGACGGAGAAGCCGTACTGACCGTGGTTGGGAATGAGAACATTCTGGCCCGTGCCACAGTCGACCGCGTCGTTGACAGAGTTCTTGCTGTAGCCGGTCGTGTTCTCCAAGCCGTAATCCAAACGCACGGCCAGGAAAACCACGCCCGAAGCCGGCACTGTGACCGTCACCGAAGCGGTGGTGAATGCGCTGGGCGGCGAGCCGTAATCCGCCAGCGTCACGTTGTCCGCACTGGCCAAGATCCCCTGCCCAACCTGCAGACACAGCAGGCTCCCGCTCCCGCTGTCCGGATGATCGGTGTGGTCGTCTTCCTCGTCGTCACCATCCTGACCTTTGTGATCCTGCTCGCCGGCGCCCGCGGACTGGACATCATTGATGGTTACCTTGACCCAATCATAGGCGCGGAACGGGGTGGCTCCGGTAGTCACAAACGGATACGGCAAATTAAGGTTCAAGGTGAGGGATTGTCCGGGCGTGCCAGTCTGAAGCACGGCATAGAAGAACCCGCTCGGGTTGCTGCCACCGAGCCGGAAACAAGACGGGTTATGCGGATCCAAGCTGAAGCTGAGACGAAAATCCTGCTGCGGCGTGCTGGGGTCCAGATCGAATGCGCATCCTGAACCGTCCGTAATCATATTCGCAGGCAGGCAAGTGAGCGTTTGCACGCAGGATGCCGTCTGTCCGGCTGCGTCGGTCGCCGTCCAGGTCCGCTGAACCATCTTGGGACAATCTCCCTGACTGGAATCCGTATAAGCGATTTGGATCGGGCTGGATCCTGTCGCAGTAGCCGTGCCGGTTTGGCTGGGATCCAGATTGCAATTCGCGCAGGTACGAATCACGTCGGCGGGACAAGTGATGGTCAGCGTTGTGTTCGTATCCTGGGCCCGGCAGGTGAGGGTTTGCACGCAGGACGCCGTCTGTGCGGCTTGGTCAGTGGCCGTCCAGGTCCGTTTGACTACTTTCGGACAGTCACCGCTGCTGGAATCAATGTAGGAAATCTGAACCTGACCGGAACCGGTCGCCGTGGCGGTACCAGTTTGGCTGGGATCCAGGTTACAGTCCGTGCAAGGGCGAATGACGTCCGCCGGGCAAGAGATCGTCAGCGTGTGGTCGGCGCGGCAGATAATGGTTTGCAAGCAGGTCGCCGTCTGGTCCGCGTCATCAGTGGCTGTCCAGGTTCGGAGAACGGTTTTAGGACAATCCCCAGAGACCGCGTCAGTGTAAGAGACGCGGACGGTTCCATTGTCTTCGGCCGTAGCCCTGCCGGTGTTGGCCGGATCGGTGTTGCAGTCGGTGCAGGTCAACTGCACATCAGCCGGGCAATGAATGACCGGCCGCGGATCACCCGTGCCGACCAGCGCCACGCTGTGCTGATACCCTCCCGAGATCGCGGTGACACCTGAGAGGCCAGCCGGAACGGTGGCCTGTCCAAAATCGTTCCAGCCACGGGCAACCACGGTGCCGCCGGCTCGAAGGACCATGCTGTGCGCCCAGCCGGCGGCAATGCCAATCACATCGCTGAGCCCATCCGCCACGTTGGTTTGGCCAAAGTTATTGTGGCCCCAGGCAACCACCGTGCCGTTCGCCTTGCGGGCAAGGTTATGTTCGCCGCCCGCCACGATTTGCACCACGCCGCTCAGTCCAGGGGGAGTGTCGCTCTGCCCAAAGTCATTTCGCCCCCAACCGACCACCGAGCCGTCGCGACGCAGCGCCAACTGATGATTCGGTCCCGAGCTAATGGCGATGACATCGGTCAATCCGGCCGGGATGTTGCCCTGCCCGGAAGAGTTGTCGCCCCAGGGCACGAGGGTTCCGTTCGCCAGGAGCGCGAGACTATGGTAACCATTGGCACTCACCGCCACCACGTTGGCCAAGCCAGGTGGAACATTGGTCTGCCCCAATTGATTTCGTCCCCAACTAACCACGGTGCCGTCACTCCGCAGGGCCACCGTATGGTCATATCCAGCCGCGACGCCGACCACGTTGGCCAAGCCGGGAGGAATGTCATGCTGCCCGAAGACATTCAACCCCCACACCACCACAGTGTGGTTGGCTTTGATGGCTGCGCTGTGACCACCACCGGCAGAGATCGTGATCAAATCCGTGTCAGACGGCAGCGGCGAGATCTGGCTATTGCCATTATCGCCCCAGGCCACCAGCGAATCGGCGTGCGCGGCCCCGAGGGCGCCCAACAAGAGGGCGGGCACGAATAGTGCGAATTGCCACGAGGTCCAGTAACGTAGAAAGAGGCGCGCCGCAGGGGCGAGGTTAGGGCGGGATACTGACGGGACAGCGCGCGATGGATCTGAGTGTGATTGCATGGTAACAACTGGTATTCGATTTAGGATCATTGGTTTGGACTGGTTCTCCGACACGAATTTGTCGCCTCTGGGGAGGGCCACTCCTGGCTAATCGCTGGGCAACGCCGACATCATGTTGATCCGGTTGCGAAAGACAAGCAAATACGGAGCAACCGCGCACGCGTGGGCGCATTCACGTTCTGCCCCCCGGGAGCCAGCGCCACCTCGGTCCGGTGGGTGGCCTTCTTTTGGCGCTTTGCCATCGCTTCTGCTCGGTGGGGATTGCCGACAGCAGGCGATATAATCTTACGGAGAGGACGCGTTGGTAAGTTATCTCCTCGCACGGACTCTTGCTTCTGATATCTCTGCTCGGCGTTGGATAAGATTGATCGTGCGGAATGCGGTGGGCGACGCGTGCGGGGTGCATTTAGACACTGCCCCGTTGGTGTGTTGAATAGAGTTGGCCGGCTTGCATTGATTTTCGAGTCAGCTGGCTTTTTCGCCGCCTATTTCTTGGCCTTGCTTTTGCGCTTTTCCTCGATGGCAGCCTGAGCGGCGGCCAGGCGGGCGACAGGTACGCGGAACGGCGAACAACTGACGTAAGTCAAGCCCAAGCGATGGCAGAACTTCACGCTTTCCGGGTCGCCGCCATGCTCGCCGCAGATCCCCAGCTTGATGTCCGGGCGCGTGCTCCGGCCTTTGGTGATGGCAATCTCCATCAACTGTCCCACGCCGCTCTGGTCCACCGTGGCGAAGGGATTCTTCTTAACGATCTCCAACTCCTGATAGTGAGGCAGGAACGAGCCCGAATCATCCCGGCTCATGCCCAGAGCGGTCTGCGTCAGGTCATTGGTGCCGAAGCTGAAGAATTCGGCGGTGGCGGCGATTTCGTTGGCGGTGAGAGCACCGCGCGGCACTTCGATCATGGTGCCAACCAGGTAACTCAACTTCAGCTTCCGTTCTTTCTCCACTTCTTTGGCGGTTTCGTGCACGACTGCCACCTGCAGGTCGAGTTCCTTTTTGAACCCGACCAAAGGAATCATGATCTCCGGCCGCGCCTTAATGCCGCGTTTTTGGCACTCCGCCGCGGCCTCGAAGACCGCCCGCGCTTGCATCGCGCTGATCTCGGGATACGCGATGCCCAGGCGACAGCCGCGATGGCCGAGCATGGGGTTAAACTCGTGCAACTGATGCACGCGCTGCGCGATCCGGTCCGCGCTGATCCCCAACTTGTTGGCCAGGGCGGATTGTTGAGCGTGATCGTGAGGCAGAAATTCATGCAGCGGCGGGTCCAGGAATCGGATGGTCGCCGGCAGGCCTTTCAATTCCTTGAACATGCCAAAGAAATCTTCCCGCTGATAGGGCAGCAACTTGGCCAGAGCCCGCTGACGATCCTCCGTCTTCTCGGCCAGGATCATCTCCCGCATCGCATCGATGCGATCGCCTTCGAAAAACATGTGTTCCGTGCGGCACAACCCAATCCCGCTGGCCCCAAACGCCACCGCATTGGAGGTCTGCTCCGGATTATCGGCGTTGGTGCGCACCTGCAGCCGGGTCGCCTGGCTGCACCACTTCATCAACTGCGCGAAATTCCGGTAGGTGCCGGATTTCTGGGCTTCCTTGTTGTCTTCGATCAAGCCCTGGATCACTTCGCTGGCAGCCGTCTTGACCTGCCCGGCGTAAACGGTGCCGCTGGTGCCGTCGATGCTCAGGAAATCGCCTTGGCGAAACACCTGGCCGCTCACGGTCAACGTTTTGGCGTGGTAATCGATCTCCAGAGCACTGGCTCCGCAGACGCATACCTTGCCCATCTGACGGGCGACCAGCGCGGCATGCGAACTGACGCCGCCGCGCGCGGTGAGGATGCCTTCGGCGGCGATCATGCCGCGTAGATCCTCGGGGGAAGTCTCGATGCGCACGAGCAAGACTTTCTCGCCCTTGTTGGCGGCCTCCACCGCGCGTTCAGCATTGAAGTAGATCTGGCCTGAAGCAGCGCCCGGGCCGGCGGGCAGACCGGTGGCAATAGCTTGCGCCCCTTTCAAGGCGGTTCGATCAAAGATCGGCGCCAGCACCTGATCGAGTTGATCGGCGGGAACGCGCGTCACCGCCGTCTCCCAATCAATCAATTTCTCCTTCACCATCTCGCACGCGATGCGGACGGCCGCCACGCCGGTGCGTTTGCCGTTGCGAGTCTGCAGCATGAAGACTTTCCCATCCTGGATGGTGAACTCGAAGTCCTGCATGTCCTTGAAATGCGATTCCAGAACTTTGCGGATGCGCTCCAATTCGTGATAGGAAGCGGCCTGCTTATCCTTGAGCTTGGCCACCGGCTCGGGGGTGCGGACGCCGGCCACGACGTCTTCCCCTTGGGCGTTCATCAGGAATTCGCCATAAAACACTTTCTCACCGGTGGCCGGGTCGCGGGTGAAAGCCACTCCGGAACCCGATTGCTCGCCGGTGTTGCCGAAGACCATGGCCTGCACGTTCACCGCCGTGCCCCACTCCTGCGGGATGCCATACTTGCGGCGGTAAACGATGGCGCGATCGTTCATCCAGGAGCCGAACACCGCCCCGACGGCGCCGCGCAACTGGTCCCATGGACTCTCCGGGAACTCCTTGCCCGTGCGCGATTTCACCAGTTTCTTGAAGCGGGAGACGAGCACCTTGAGATCTTCAGCCGACAATTTGGTGTCTTCGAGATCGTGGTTGCCGTACCGTTCGTCTTTCAATTCACCGATCACGCTTTCGAACGGTTCATGGTCTTCATCGGGACGCTTTTGCACGCCGAGCACCACATCGCCGTACATCTGGATGAAACGCCGGTAACAATCCCAGGCAAAACGTTCGTTGCCGGTCGCTTTGACCAAGGCCAGCACCGTCTGATCGTTGAGCCCCAGATTGAGAATCGTGTCCATCATGCCCGGCATGGAATCGCGTGCACCGGAGCGAACCGCCACCAAGAGCGGCATGGCGTTGGTGTCTCCGAACCGGGTCCCCATGCTGGCCTCCATGTTGGCCACGCCCTTCTCCATCTGACCCTGCAGTTCCTTGGGGTAAGACCGTTTATTGGCGTAAAAATAAGTGCATACCTCCGTCGTGATGGTGAAGCCGGGCGGCACCGGCAAGCCGATGCGGGTCATCTCGGCCAGGTTCGCGCCTTTGCCCCCAAGCAGGGCTTTCATGGATCCATCGCCATCGGCCTTCTTATTGCCGAAAAGGTAAACGTATTGGTTCGATTTTGATGCTTTTGCCATAACTTTGCTTCGCGAACGGCCCAACGAGAACCGCGGGCCGCGCACCGTGTTGCGCCGTTGAGATGCTTTGCCTGTTTTCATGCTGCCGGAGATTTTCTGTGAAAAACGAGCGGCGAGACTAACAAAGGTCCCCCCCGTGTCAACTCATCCGTAAACCGGGGTAAAGCGGGCCAGCCCTGGCTCTTGAGCGCTTGTCAGACCCACGCCTGTGCGGTGCCTGCAGGCTCTGGTTGAATGTGGGTTTGCGAGGAGTCCGGCTCCGGGTTGCCGGTAGGTGGCGCGCAAGGCGCATCTAAGCCCGTGCTTTCGGTCCGCAGCCTCATTTTTCTGCCAGCCATTTTCCTGCCCCTATCTGCCCGCCTGTTCCCGCCCTCGCCTGCGGCTACGGCGCGGCAGGCCGCGTTCCCTTTCCGCTTCAGTCATCGAGGTGCGAATCGGCGATAGCCGTTGATCTGGGGCGGGTGGTCTTGCGTAGGAATTCGCCAGCTTCGCTCACTTCAAATTTGCTGCCGATGTAGAGAGGGACGCACTGGGCAACGCTTTGGGCCACCAAGTCGAGGATGTTCTGGTGTCCGTTGGTGGCAGCGCCTCCGGCTTGCTCGACGATAAAGGCCAGGGGCTGAGCTTCCACCAGCAGACGCAGTTTGCCTTCGGGAGTTTTTTTCAACGCCGGATAACAGAAGAGCCCGCCGCCTTCGATCAACAGCTGATGAAAATCGGCCACCAAACATCCGCTATAACGCAGCTTGTAGTCGCGCGCCTCCAGGTAACCGATGAAATCGCGGTGCGCATCCAGCCAGGCCGTTCGCTGGCCGCCAGGGCTGTAGATGCTGCCCTTGTTCTTCATCTGAATATTCTCCTGCGAGAGCACGAAATTGCCGGTGGGATCAAGGACAAACTCATGCACGCCGTCGCCGGTGGTGTAGGTGAGCGTGGTCAGCGGGCCGAAGACGATGTACATGGCGGCCACGAGATTCTCCCGCGCCGGTTTGCCGCTCAGGATGGGCCGGCGATGAATGCCGATGATCGTGCCAACTGTTCCGTTGACCCGGATGCGGCTGCTGCCGTCGAGCGGATCGACAGTCAGCGAGTACTGTTCGCCGCCGTGATCGCGCAACAACAGGATTTCCCCTTGCTCTTCGCTGGCGAACTCCGCCACGCCAAAGCTGGTTTCCGCCGCCAGACGTTCCCGGATCAATTCGTCGGCAAAGACATCCAGCAGTAATTGCGGGTCCTGATAGACGTTGACGGTGCCTGCGTAGTCGCGTTTGACGTGGTCGAGCAACAGGTTGACGCACTTGGCGCTGTCGGCCACATGCGCAATGATGCGCCGCAGTTCCTCTTCCACCTGACCATTGGAAAGATGGGCTCGCAAGTTGACGCGCGCGAGGTTCTTGATCAGGTGCTGGACGAAGCGGCCCACCGTCTTGTCCACCGTACGCTGGCGTTTCTTCATGCTAATCAGGCTGCCGGCAAGCGCCGCGCTTGGGCTCGCCCATTCATTTAAGTTGTCGGCGTTCCAGGAAAAAAATCAACGGGGAATAGGGCCGACCACGGCGATTGGGTGTGTTTACGCCAGGATCGCCTGGTTGATTTGGGTTTTGCTTCCCCTGATACTTGCCGCAAGTTGAGATTGATCATCGTTCACTATCATCTTCGGCCAGGGGGCGTCCGGCGTGTCATCGAACTGGGCACACCTTACCTCGCGCACGGCTTTAAGCGGCCGATTCAACGTGTCACGCTGGCCACGGGCGAATCCCCGGACCTGACCTGGCGCACCCTGTTTGAGAACAGGATGAACCCGGTTCCGGTGGATTATTTCATCGAACCGTCCTTGCACTATTTCTCGCAGCAGCCGCTGGGCCCAGCAGCCTTGCGCAAAGGAATACGGCGGGCGTTGGCTCGGCTTTTTGCGGCAACTGCTCCGGATGACACGCTGGTCTGGGCGCACAATTTGGGGATTGCACGCAATCTAATCCTGACGAGCGAACTCACTCGCATCTGCCAGCAGAAAAGCATCACTTTGGCCGCACATCATCACGATTGGTGGTTCGATAATCGCTGGATCCGTTGGCCGGAGATCCGCCGGGAAGGAAGCCCCACCCTCGCCGCCGCTGCCCGAGCCGTCTTTCCAAAAGCAGACCGCGTCCGCCATCTCACGATTAATCACGCCGACACCCGAGTCTTGCAGCCGCATTTCAAAGCGGCCTGGGTCCCCAATCTGACCGAGCGCGCGCCGGATCCTGAGCCAGCTCGGGTTCGCAAGGCCCGAGGTTGGCTGCAACAACAGCTCAATGAGCGCGGGGCGCCGGTGTGGATCGTTCCCTGCCGTTTGCTGCGAAGAAAGAACATCGCGGAAGCGTTGGTGCTGGCTCGCTGGCTGCGACCGGAGGCCTGGTTGGTTACCACCGGGGACGTGAGCTCCAACGAAGAGGCGCGTTATGCTGACAAACTGCGCGCCGCAACCCGAAAACATCGCTGGCGACTGCGGCTAGGCCTGCTGGCTGGCGGCGAAGCCAAAAAGCCGACCGTCCCCGAGTTGGTTGCCGCCAGCGAATGTCTGCTCCTCACTTCGGTTCAAGAAGGATTCGGTCTTCCCTACCTGGAAGCCGCGGCCGCCCGACAGCCACTGATCGCACGAACGTTGCCGAACATCGCCCCGGACCTCCACCGCTTCGGATTTCAATTCCCGCAATCCTACGACGAGATCCTGGTCGCACCTGGGCTGTTTGACTGGCGGGCCGAGGTGCGTCGGCAATGCGTCCTCTTCGAACGTTGGTGGCGGTGCCTGCCGCGTCCCTGCCGAACTCTGGCCGAACGGCCCGCCCTCCTCGAACATCCGCACACGCCAAGACCCCTGGCGTTCAGTCGTCTGACGCTCACCGCGCAACTCGAGGTGTTGGCGCATCCCGCGGACTTGTCGTGGGCGCAGTGCCGGCGGCTTAATCCATTCCTGGATATATGGCAGCAACGGGCTGCCGCGAGAAGTCTGCGCATTTCTCCCTGGCCAGCTCGCGCCGTTCGTTGGCTTTCCGGCCGGGCCTTTGCCCGACACTGGACCAGCGCGGTCACCGCTCCTCCAGGCCGGCCTCCCGATGCCGTCGCTGCCGCCGCCGCTCAACGGGATTTTATCGCGGAAAAACTGCAGGCGAAGTATCTCTACCCGCTCTTGTGGAGCACCGAGTCTTGATCCCTCTCCTGATCGCTAATCTTGGTCGACCCTCTTGGTCGAGCCGCTTGACCGCAGGCGTTGGTCATCGACAAGGACGGCCGACAAAGAGGACCGCCCAAGACGTGCCCTTTTGGTCGTTGCTCTTGGTCGGTCGTCGTTGTCCAGACGCACCGCCTCGTTCAGCTCATCCAGGAAGCTGGGCAAGGCGGATTGCACCCGGTTCCAATTGGAGATAAGCGGAGTCCAGATCGGATCCTTGAGAAATGCTTTGGCTGCGTGATGGATGCCGTGAGCGAAAGTAGTAACCGCGCGTCCCTCTTCATGGCGAAGAAAGGCCAGGCCATTGGCCGCGGCATCCGCGGCATAGAAGCGCAGGCTATCCTCGGCCTGCCGCATGTAAGCGCTCAAGAGTGTGTCGAGCAGGCCCGCGTCGATCTTGATCCCTTCGGCCGCCATGCGGCTCAGAAGGGAGCGCGTGATGTCGATCCCCATCTTGTTGAGGCCTTTGTCGGGGTCGCGCGGGGAGAGTTCCTGGTGCTTATGATCGTAGTTGTCGCACAACTCAGACTGGCAGATGGCGCGCGGTGAAGCGTTGCGAAAAATCTCGGCCAGCATCCCGATCTCCAACGCCCAATCGTATGGAATACGAACCCGGCGCACCAAATCCACGTCCATGGCAAACTCGCCCGCCAATGGATAACGAAAAGTGTCCATGTAGATCAGGAACGGTTGGGAGCCCAGGATGCTGCGTAGCGCGCGCAGCAACGGAGTGAGCAGCAGGCGCATGACCCGTCCGTTCAATTGCGTGGTCACGCGCGCGTAATAACCTTTGCAAAAGTCAAATCCTAGGCTGGGATGGGCCACCGGATAAACCAAGCGAGCGAGCAGCTCACGGCTATAGGTGCGGATGTCACAGTCGTGCAAGGCCACCATCCGGGCTTGTTCGCTGGCCAGCACATAACCGAAACACGTCCAAACGTTGCGCCCCTTGCCGCCCGGACCCACTTCCAGTTCGGCTTCACGCAGCTTCTCATAAAGACGCTGGATGCGCGGTCCATCATTCCACAGCAGCATTGGCCGTTGCGGCAATTGCCCAAAGAACCGGCGGGCTTTCAACCAATCCCGGCGCGAGGCTTTGTCGATTCCCACGACGATCTGGCGCAGATAGCGGACCTGGGCGATCTCGTTGACGATCCCGCGCAAGGCGGGAGTGCCCAGTTCCTTGGCATGGCAGGGCAGGATCAAAGCGATGGGCGTTTCCTTGTTGAACCCTTCCAACTCCCGCTCCAGGCGGCGAAGATCCGTTTTGCCCAGGCGATGCAGCGTGGCGATGGCGCCGGTTTGAAAAAAGTCAGACATACGTTCCGGTCCGATCGGTTGTCGGACACAGCCTGGAGGGCACGCCGCCTGGTGCCAAGCCCTTTCGCGTTTGCTCACCTCTTGCAACGTGCAATGTTCCAGCGCTCTGGCGCTGGCTATTTCGCAGGCGCCCCATTATAACTCCCGCTCGTGAACACACCGTCCATCACCACGGGCGCGCCGCGACGAATCGGTTTTATCTCCACGCGCTTCTCCGGCACGGACGGGGTGACGTTGGAAGCCAAGAAATGGGGGCAGATCCTCGCTCAGCAGGGGCATCAATGCTACTGGATGGCGGGCCAAACGGATACGCCACCGGAACGGACCTGGACTGCGCCATTGGCTTACTTCCGCCATCCGCAGATCGAAACGTTGCATCAGAAACTGTTCGGGATGACGAACCGAAGCCGGGCCATCACCAACGAGATCTATGCCGTCAAAGAACAGCTCAAGGACGAGATTTACCGTTTCATCGATAAATTTCAGCCGGAAGTCTTGGTGCCGCAGAATATCCTGGCTATTCCGGTCCACGTGCCACTGGGACTGGCCATGACGGAGGTGATCGCCGAAACCGGCCTGCCAACCATCGCGCATCACCACGACTTCGCCTGGGAACGGGACCGTTTCGCCGTCAATGCGGTCAACGACTATCTCTACGCCGCCTTTCCGCCCTCCTTGCCCCACATCGAACATGTGGTGATCAATTCGATGGCGCAAAAAGAGCTGGCCCGCCGGCTGGCCCTTTCCTCGGTCGTGGTCCCGAATGTGATCGAGTTCGAGAACCCACCCGGACCGATCGATGCCTATGCCGCAGACGTGCGCCGCGAGATTGGTTTGAGCGATCAGGACTTCTTTATCCTGCAACCGACCCGGGTCGTCGCGCGCAAAGGCATCGAGCACGCGGTTGAACTGGTCCGGCGCCTGAAGGATCCTCGCGCCAAACTGGTCATCTCCCATCCGGCCGGCGACGAAGGCAATGCTTACATGCAATTGCTGATGGAACGGATCGTCGAGGCCGGGATCGAGGTGCTCTTTATCGC
>DATLUX010000326.1:0-14034 GCA_035577805.1 Verrucomicrobiia bacterium | reverse complement strand
CTCTTGGCCTTCTCACCCCTCACCCCGGCCCTCTCCCCGTTGAGGGGAGAGGGAGCAGTTCATGGTCCCAATGCGCGTCCAAAAGTTGGAGGTCCGTCCTACCCATGAACCGACCCTCAGGTAGCAGCCGACGTCAGGAGGTACACCCTGAGCTTGTCGAAGGGCTCTGATCGAGTGCGGAGTGCGGAGTGCGGAGTGGCGAATGCCGAATGGCGAATGCTGAGCCGTCGGAAGCTTGAACTTTGTCCGGGGATGCGCATCATGCGCCGCCGATGCTGACTCGTTCCCTCCGGGCACAAAGTGCGTCCGACTGGATCTGGATTCGGTGCGCGCTTTGGCTGTTATGGCCAGGGTTGTTCACCGGATGCACGAATTTCTACGGGAAGGGAATTCAGTATCAGATCGAACATACTTATGGGGTGACCGACCCGCAGTTTATGCGGTCGATGGGGAGTTTGGTGGAGCCGGGCATCCTGGCCAGCAACAAGGTGACCACCCTGCTGAACGGAGACGAAATCTTCCCCGCCATGTTGGAAGCGGTGCGGACGGCACGCAAATCCATCTGCCTGGAGACTTACATCTACTGGTCCGGATCGGTCGGGCGCGAATTTGCCGATGCGCTGGCGGAGCGGGCGCGGGCAGGGGTAAAAGTGCACGTGATCATCGACTGGATCGGCTCCCGGCGCATCGATTCCGAGCTGTTGGATTTGATGCGGGAATCGGGAGTGGAGGTGGAACGTTACAACCCGCTGGTCTGGTACGCGCCCACCCGGCTGAACCATCGGGATCATCGCAAACTGCTGATCGTGGATGGAGGCGTGGGGTTCACCGGGGGAGCCGGCCTGGCCGACATCTGGCAAGGCAACGCCGATGCGCCGGAGCATTGGCGCGATTCCATGTTTAAACTCGAGGGACCGGCCGTCGCCCAGATGCAGGCGGCTTTCATGGACAACTGGATCAAGACCACCGCCCGGGTCCTCGAAGGAGACGATTATTTCCCTGACCTCGGCCCGGGCGGGAACGACCATGCCCAGGTCTTCAAAAGTTCGCCCCGTGAAGGCACCGAAGATGTGCGCATGATGTATCTGTTATCCATCGCGTCGGCCCGGACCAACATCCGGTTGAGCGCTTCCTATTATGTGCCGGATCGATTGACCAGCCGCGAGTTCATCGAGGCGGTCCAGCGCGGAGTGAAAGTCGAGATCATACTGCCCGGATCCAGAACGGACTCCGGCATCGTCAAGCATGCTTCGCGGGGTCGTTGGGGCCCGCTGCTCGAAGCCGGAGTCAAGATCTACGAGTATCAACCCACCATGTACCACTGCAAAATGATGATCGTCGATGACCTGTTCGTATCGGTCGGTTCGGCCAACTTCGGTAATCGTTCGTTCCGCCTCAACGACGAAGCGAATATGAACGTGTTTTCCACCGCGTTCGCCGCCCAACAGGCTCTGATCTTCGAGGCCGACAAGGCCCGCTGCCGGGAGGTCACTTACCGGGAATGGAAGAAACGATCGCTCTGGAAACGGTTCCTCGAAATGATTACCGGCCCCTTCCGGGCCCAATTGGGATAAGACAGAAAGGCAGAAAGATGAGGCTGCCCGAGGGATTCAACCGCCCGGCCGGCGGCTGGGTCCCTGCGCGGCCTCATTTTTCTGCCAGTCATCTTTCTGCCCACCATCTTTCTGCCTCTGATCGCCCTGTCGCGGAGCCACGTCCGGCTTTCCCCAGCGCCACTCCAACCGCCACCGGCCGCCGGTTCTGGTTTGCGTCCGGCCTGTTCTTAGCGTAGAAGAACCCTCCCCTGAACACGGGATTGCGATGAAAACGGACGTCGAAATTTACGATACCACCCTGCGGGATGGCGCCCAGGGTGAGGGCATCAACTTCTCAGTGACGGACAAGATCCGCATTGCCGAGAAGCTCGATGGGTTCGGCGTCCATTACATCGAAGGCGGCTGGCCGGGCTCCAATCCCAAAGACATGGAATTCTTCACCCACGCGCGCCGGCGAAAGTTTAAGCGCGCTCGAGTGGCCGCCTTCGGCTTCACGCGACGCAAAGGGGTGTCGGTGGAACGGGACGAACAGATCCGCATGTTGCTGGACGCAGAGACGCCGGTGATCACGATTGTGGGCAAGACCTGGCTGCTGCACGTGCATGAAGTCCTACGCGTCGGTCCGGATGAGAATCTGGCCATGATCGGCGAGACCATCCGCTACCTCAAGGATCACGGCCGCACCGTCATCTACGATGCTGAACATTCCTTCGACGGATTCAAAGACGAGCCCAAGTATGCGATGGCCACCTGGCGCGCGGCGGAAAATTCCGGTGCAGACGCTGTGGTGTTGTGCGATACGAACGGCGGGTGTCTGCCAAGGGAGATTGCGCGCATCACGCAATCGGCGCGCAGCCAGCTGCGCGCGCGGCTGGGCATCCATACTCATAACGATTGCGGGTTGGGCGTAGCCAACGCCATCGCGGCCATCGAGGTCGGAGCGACCCACGTGCAAGGCACGATCAATGGTTACGGTGAACGAACCGGCAACTGCAACCTGATCAGTGTCATCCCGATCCTCGCCTTCAAAATGGGCCAGACCAGCGTCCACCCTGGATCCTTGCCGAAGCTCAAAGAGCTTTCCCAATTCGTGGATGAGATCGCCAATATCCGTCACGACCCCCGCCAGCCGTGGGTGGGCCAGACCGCTTTCGCCCACAAAGGGGGAATCCATGTTCATGCCGTCGAACGCGTCGCCCGCAGCTACGAACACATCAACCCCGAAGCGGTGGGCAACCATCGCCGCGTTCTGATCAGCGACATGTCGGGCCGCACCAACGTGATCGTCAAAGCCGCCGAACTCGGCTTCAAACTCAGCCCTGATACCCCGGAACTCAAAACCATCCTGTCCCGGATCAAGGAATTGGAAAGCCACGGCTACGAATTTGAAGCGGCTGAAGGCTCGCTGGCCTTGTTGATCCGCAAAAATCTGCGGCACGAGGAACCTCCATTCCAAGTCGAGGCGTATCACGTCTCCATGCGCACCAACGGCGCCAGTTCCACCTGCGAAGCCACCGTCAAGGTCCGCGTCGGCCAGAAACCGGCTCATACCGTGGCGGAAGGCGACGGCCCCGTGAACGCGCTCGATTCAGCCCTGCGCGCCGCTTTGATCGGCTTTTATCCTCGGCTTAAAACCGTGAAGCTGACCGATTACAAAGTCCGGATCCTCGAATCCAGCACGGGTACGGCCGCCAAAACGCGCGTGCTGATCCAATCCTCCAATGGCCGCGAGGAATGGGGCACCGTCGGGGTGAGCGAGAATATCATCGAAGCCAGTCTCCAGGCCCTCGTCGACGGCATCGAGTTCGCCCTGCGCCGCAAGAAATAAGTGTGAACATGAGGCCGATTCGCGTGAGGAGTCCGCTCGTCAAGTTGTTTAGCCACAAAGAACACAAAGAACACAAAGAATCGTGGAGTAGTGACCGGCAACGGGCTCAGTTCTTTGTGATCTATGTGATCTATGTGGTTAATCCTTGGACTTGACAGCGCGCTGGAGTTTGCCCCTCGCCATGCCTGCGTGCGGTCGTCCGCCGACCAAAGTGGACATCCGAGAATTGGGGCTATTGGGTCGCGCACCCAATCGCGTTGCCCGCGACTGAAAAGACTCTGCGAACGACTCAAAAACGCCCCCCGCGGACCAAATCGCGCTGCGATCGATGCAAAAACAGTTGCAACGCACTGATCGCAGCGGCGAACAACGCGAAAATTCTTCCTCCGGACCAAACGCACTTGCGATCGATGCAAACGCAGTTGCGATCGAAACAAACGCGGTTGCGATGCACTGATCGCAGCTGCGATCGACGCGAAAATTCTTCCCGCGCACCCAATCGCGTTGCCCGCGTCTGAAAAACGCTGGCGAACAACCCGAAAACGCCGCGCGCGGACCGAAACGGAGTTGCCCGCCACGCAAAGTAGGTGTTTTAACGCCGCACGTTTTGCCACTACCTGGCTTTTGCCTGTACGCGGTCCAGCGCTTGCATTTCGAAGGAAACTTCCTGCAACCCGGGTCGCAGTTCCATTTCCTGGTTAATTTCCCCTGCTTTGAGGTGATGCACGCCGACGATGTAACGGCCCGGAGGAAAGCCGGTGGGCAATCGGAAGGCGCCGTTGGTATCGGTGATGGAGAAGAATGGATGCTGCAGGACATGGATGTAAGCCAGCATCCAAGGATGCACGTCGCACTTGAGGCGCACCGACAGCTCAGGCTTGGCAAACGTGACTTGCAACGGTGACCCGCCGCGCGGCGACCCGAAGTTGAATTCCTTGTTACTCCTCGGGGTGGCTTGCACGTCGTGGAGCAAATCATCTGAATTGAGGATCCGAACCTTCTGACCGGCTAGAACTCCGAGGACATACGGCTCGAACATGCACCCACGTTGATCGAGGATCACCGCGGGCATCTGCGCCCCCCCCGCGTTCGTTGTCCAAGGCACCTCCCCTTTCAGCCACACCAACACATTGGCCAACCCACCGTCCGAGGAGCGCACATAATGACGCGTCGTCACTCGTTTCTTATGGAGCTGACCGCAAGCCGGATCCATCTCGATGGGAATCTCCGCTCGCGGCGTTCCCACCAGCACCACGCGTCCGACGAGTTCCGGCAGTCCGTCCGTTTTCGGTGGCGCAACGGGGGGGGCGGGTTGCTGAGGCAAATTGACTAACGAGACAGGCGGCTGAGCAGCCGGGGACACGGGCTCAGCCACTGGTGCAGGGGCGGCGGTTGCTGGAGTAAAGGACACCCCTTTTTCGGGCCGGTTCGCTGCGACCACGGTGCGCTGGATCGGCAGCGCCTGGGTCCGGGGAGAGGTCGAATTCTGAATCGGCCTGGTTTGAGGAATCGACGGGGCCAGTTGCAGGGGTGCGGCTGGTTCAACGTCGATATTGGCCAAATCCGGAGCCGGCTTGGTGAAGGTACGGCAGAGCAGCAACGCCAGGCAGATGAAATTCAGGCACAACACCAATAGGATCAACCGGTTTAACGGCGTGGAAGGAGAAGCGTTCATAAGTCCACGGTTACATAATAGCCGAAGACCCTCAGACGCTCCAGCCCGACTGACCTATTCACCCGGAACACCTTCGTTACTTCCAGCGCACGTTGAGCGTGGCGAAGACGCCATGGGCGCCGAAGTCATTTTGGTGGTCGCTGCTCGGCTCGTCGTAGAAGGACCAGACATATTCCAGGTTGGCCAGAAACCGCTTCAGAAACCGATGCCCCACCCCCGCGCGCAGCCCGTGCCGCCGGTAATCCAAGCCGAGCGGAAGTCCGTCCGGCGCGTTGTGCTGACCGTAGTCGGCATAGGAGAAATCGTAGGTCAGGTTCAAATCCGTCGATTCCGTAAGAGCATACTGACCACTATTAATCACGCTGTAGACATGACCATGGTATGGCGCGATGGCCAGGCTGCCATGGTCTGCCGTCACCGTGCGTGAATCTTGGTAGGAAAAAGTGGAGAACAAATAAAGACGGCGCCACGGCGTGAGCGTCATGTTCAGGCTGTAGACATGCGCATCGTATTGCCCCGCCAAAACTTCTCCGCCAGGGGTCCCGGCGGGTCCGAGCAAGGAGGCGGTCTCGTCGGTGGTCGTTCTGTAATCAGCGGTAACGAACTTGTAACCGAAAGTCGTTTTGAGCCAGCGCGCCGGGCGGACGGACAGTTTGGTTCCGAGCTCGTCGGTTCTGCTTTCGCGGTCCGTAATGAAGGCCGGATAACCCAAGCCCGGGTTGCCGATCGGCCGTTCGTTGCGGCGATGATCATAATCCGTCTCGCGGTCGCGGCGCTGCGCCCAGCCGCTCCAGGATACTTGCGTCCAGGGCGACACGGTAAAACCCGCCCGATATTGTTTCCAATCGGAGGACGCGTCGGTATTGCGGAAAAAATCGCCGATGGTGACAAACCCGGCACCGGCCGGGGAGAGTTGTTCGATTTGCTGGATGTCCTCCTGGCGAAAGCGGGCTTCTCCGTAAAGCACCGTGTAAGGCAGCTGCGTGTTGCGCAAGGTGACCTTTTCCTCCGCAGTAAACCGATCGTAATCTCCGCTCACGAAATTCGTGTTGAGGATGATCACGTTCGGATCCAGGAAATCCGTCTCATCCAGGTGCACGCGCCCGAAGGTGTGTTGGCGGTTCCATTCGGTCTGCACGCCGGACGAAAACGTCATCTGTTCCCACAGACCCAATTGCAGATTGGCATTAAGGACCTGCGAATGCTGGTCGAGCGTGATGCCGCTGCCATTCCAGAGTTGTCCGGTGGCCGGCGCGCCGGTGGCATCGGTGGATGTCTGGCGGAAGGAATTTTCGCCGTCGCTGTGCGTAAAGAGGTAACCGGCGGACAGGAGCAGCCAATCCCAGGGTTGCACTTCGGTTTGGAACGCGTTGGCCAGGTTTCTCGTGTCGGTGCCTTCGGCCATGCGCTGATTGGCCGTGACGGCGGGGAACCCGGCCACGACAAAGGGCCGGTGGGTGTCCAGGTCGTAAAACTCGTAACGAAACGAATCTTTGAACTGCCATTCCCGCCAGTCGTAACGCGCATCGACTCGTAACAAATGCCGCTGTTCGTCGACCTCCTTATAGTTGGGCAGGATCGATTTCGGGCCGGCGGGCGTGTCGGTGGGCATCCATTGCAGAGTCGATTTTTCGCCTTCCCGGAAGTTATATTCGTATCCACCAACGAGCTGCAGACCAAAAGCCGTGACGCCCCCGCCCTCGATCCAGGCATGCCCGAGATCCAAATGCAGATCTTTCCCAAGCGGCGGCACCACTACTCCAGGCCAGGTTCCGCCCGAGTCGTCGTAATACTTCCGGAATTGCTCATAGCCCGCGCGGATGAACCGGCCATCGCGGCTTTCCACCGACAGCATGAACTTATAATCATCGCGCAGAGCGTGTCCGCTCAAAGTCAGTTTGCTGCCTTCTCCCGGCCGGCCCAATTCGTCCTGAATCAGGAAACTTTCCAGCCCGCCGTTCCACCCTTCGCGGTAGTATTCCAATTCCCGGAACTTGTGTTCGTCGCCGCGCACCGTCATCCATCCGCCCGCCGGGGCGAATTCCCACCGCGCCGTCGGGGTGGCGGGAGCACCGGCCCAAGGCAGATCCTGATCGATCCAGGCCCGCAGCAGACCGATCTCCTGGACCGTCAAAGGGTCGCCTTTGCCTTTCGGCGGCATCTCCATGTCCTCCACCAAACCCGACACGAAATGGATCAACGGACTTTTGGCGCTTTCCTTGGGGATGATGTCCACGCCGTTTTCGCCGCCCTTGAGCATGGCGGCCCGGTCATCGATGCGAAAGCGGCTCTTGGGTTTCTCGGGGCCGTGACATTTGAGGCAATGCGCATCGAGGATGGGCTTGATGTCGCGCAGGAACTCGATCCGGTTGGTGGCAGCCAGAGGTAACTTGCTTTCGTCGACGGCTGCGCCCGCGGCCACAAAGCCGGCCAGACCAAACACTCCCAAAACTCCCGAGGCCATGAGGGTGCTAGAGTTCATGACGGCGCGCGCTCCGGCTTAGTCGATGGTCAATAGTGCAAGTTGGGACTCACGTTGGAACCGTGGATGGCCGAATGACACCCGGCCGACCAGCAGGCGCCCCGGGAAACGAACGCGGTGTGATTAACGGTCCCGATGACGATTTCGCCCCGCGGCAAGCCGGGGCCCGCCACTTGAGCATGGCATTTCAGGCAAAGATTCAGATCCCGTTCGATGAGCATCTTGGGATTAATGGAACCGTGCGGCACATGGCAAACTGTGCAGCCTTCCCGCATCGCGTCGTGTTCATAGACCCGCGGGCGAGCCTGCTCCTGATGGCATTGCGCACAGGTCTCATTGAGACGCGCCATGGCCAATCCGGTTCCCGCCGCCTTCATAATGTCGGCCCCATGCGGGTCATGGCACTGGACGCAGTTTAGTTTGCCTTCCAGAACGGGATGCCGCTGAGGGAGCCGAAACTCTGCGTGCGTCTGGAGATGGCAGGTCAGGCAGGCTTGCGGGTCCTTGCCCGGATTAACAATAAAGCGGCCCCGGCCGCCCCCGGCGGCAATGTGACGGCTGCCTGCCCCATGACAGGATTCGCAGCCGGCCTGGCCTTTCATCTGGCTGTCCGGAGCGTGTAAACGGGCATGGGGACTGGCAGGGAAATGGCGCACGTAATTCGTATGACACTCGTAACAGGCCCGGTTGCCAACGAAGGTGGCCCCTTCGATTTCCGGGGCAACGACCACGGTGCGCTGGATGCTCGAACAGGAGCTAAGGATGATCCCGAGTCCGGTGGCCGCTGCGGCAAAACCCCACCACCGGCGCAGGCTCGGGCAACGAACGGGAAACACGCGCTGAAGGTGGCAAAACCTTCGTCGCCGGTTCAAGCCGATTCGGAGAACTTTACGGGCAATCACTTAGCGTGTGACGCAGCAGCGCATTGACCTGTTCCAGCAAATGCGCTTAAATATCGCCGCTTTCATCGATCCACCGCTGTCCGATAATCCTGGTCGTATTGCCCCGATGTATGAACAAGTCCGCTTTTGACTCGATCCGATCTCGAACGGCGTTAGCCCTGTTTGCAATTTGCGTTTCCATCCTGGGCCTGCCGTGTCCCGGGCAAAGCGCCATCCTTACCCTTACCCCCAGTGAAGACGCGTTCATTTCCGAACACTTTGACCCGCCCACCGGTGCCCTCACCGAACTGGTCATCGGCACCCAGGGAAGCAGTGCGGATTTCGACAAGAATCGCGGCCTCGTCCGTTTCGGCGACCTGTCTCAAATTCCCACCGGGGCAACTATCACCTCGGTCCGTTTCACCATCACGGTCACGAGAGCTTCCTTCGGCGGGCCGGTGGCGGATTTTCGCCTGCACCGGCTCCTCAAACCCTGGAATGACTCCCAGTGTTCCTGGGTGCTGCGGCTGGCTCCGGATGTCAATTGGGGCGAACCGGGCGGACAGGCCGGGACGGATTATATGGAGCCCAGCAGTGCCAGCCAAATGATCGGAGGCCCGGCGGCCTACCCCTTCGAATCGACGCCGACGCTGGTCGACGACCTGAACCAATGGCGGAGTCAACCGGCCCAAAACTTTGGTTGGCTAATCAAAACCGTGGATGAAAGCATCTCACACACGGGCCGGCGCGTGGGAGCCTTTGGTGGGATTGCCCCCGCCCCCACCCTGGAGATCACCTACGAAACGGAACAGCCGCTTCAGATCAGCGGGGTCCAGGTTCAGGGCACGCAACTTTGCTTCCAGTTCCCGGTCAAGTCAGGCAAGAGCTATGTGGTGGAACGACGGGAAGCATTGGGGCAAGGCCAATGGACCGCCTTCACCAACCTGACCACCGTGGCCTCGGCCGGGACGGCCCTGATTTGCGATCCGATCGCGGCGGGCAGCCAGTTCTACCGCGTAGGCGAGCAGTAAGGCGTCCGACGGCAGCCAGCGCCTCCGGGAATCCCCAGTCCTCACACCGTGACGGCGCTCAGCTGTGCAGCGTAGCGGGCACAATTGCCGAAAGGAGTCCCCAAGTTTACCTATGATCACTCGAGCAGCTCAATTCCAGCCGGTCGAAGGCAGCGGAAGTGAGGCATGAAGGGTTAATTTAAGATCGTTGAGCGCGGCTATCTTCAACCACGGATCATACTCCTTTGGCCAGGGATCCTTACTGAGGCCCACAAAGCGCGGCGCCGTCAACACAAAGATCACCCGCGGGCCCACTCTTTCGTGGCAATCTTGCATTGCCAGTTCACAAAAAGTAGTCACAACTTTAACCCGTGCCCGCCATGTCCGCTCGGGCATCGGCCATCTTCGTCCCGCCCACCTGGCGGAAAGAGCGTCGTTCGTCCTGTCGTAATGAAAACGTTGCTAGTACTGGCCCCGCATCCTGAATTGGCTGACGCCATCCGCGGCGCGCTTAACCCGGAGAAGTTCCGCGTCATCCATCGCTTGAATTTGGAGGAGGCCGAACCATTCGTGGCCCGGGGCATGGCGGACGGGTGCGTGCTGGACATCGAATTGACGAATGCGCAAGGCATCTGGGCGATTGAAAAGCTGCGCCGGGTTGCTCCGCATGTGCCTTTGATCGTCTACACCGGCGCCAAGGAATGGGCCTGGGAAGAAGACGCTTATCTGCAGGGAGCAGCCTACGTGCTGAACAAGCCCGTGCGCGGCCGTTTGCTCAACGTGGTTCTGGAACGGTTGTGGAGTTCGACCGCCCTGACCACACCGCTGACCCCGGCCGGCCTCAGCACGGCCGCGTTGGCCACGCGACCTAGTCCTGCACCCGCCTCGGCTCCGGGCGCTGAACTCACCGGCACCATCGCACACTCCACCGCCCACACCCTGGGCGTGTTGCGCGACTTTTCCGGCGTCCTGACCCACTCGCTCTGTGCCGAAGCTTTGCTCCGCCAATTCCTCTTGTTGCTCCGCGAGATCCTCGGTGTCAACCGCGCCGCGGTGTTTTTGCGGCAACCGCCGTCCCTGGTCGGCAGCGGCACCGCCGTGCCGGAAGCCCGACGGCTGCGCGCCGCTTGCGCGATCGGATTGTCACCCGGTTTATTGGAACATTTCGAACTATCCTTCGAGAATGGCATCGGCGGGCATCTCTTCCGGTCCGGGCGCATCCTGCGCCGGGAAAGCCGCGAAGCCACGCAGGACGGCGAGATGCAAAAGGAATTCGAATTGCTGGGCGCAGAGGTTGCCGTCCCGATCCTGGACCGGGAAACGCTAATCGGAGTGGCCGCTTTCGACGGTCGGGTGACCGGGGAGCCGATCGCCAACGGGGAGTTGGAACTTATTTTCCATCTGCTCGAGGAATTGGGCATGGGCGTCAAGAACATCTGGTTGCATGATCAGTTGGCGGCCAACCACGAGATGATGGGCGATATCCTGCGGGAACTGAGCAGCGCCTGCGTCGTGGTCAGCCGCGACCTGGCTGTGCTGCACGCCAATAAAGCCGCCCGCCAACTCTTCAGCCGTCCGGGCCATCGCAGCAGCGACCTGGAGTTCAGCGATTTGCCCCAACTGCTCGGCAGCAAGATCTATCAGGTGTTGCGCACCGGCGCCGGCATTGCGACGTTCAAACATCAGCCGCCCGAAGAACCCCAAAAGGTTTTTCATGTCAGCGTGGTGCCCTTTGTCCGGGCCCAACCCAGCCAACCCCACGCCGCCTTGCTGGTCGTCGAAGACCATTCTCAAGCCGAAGCCTTTCGCCGGCTCGAAATCGAGACCGCCAACCTGCGTCTCATCCGGACCATGGCCGATCGCCTGGCCCACGAAGTTGGCAACGCCCTGGTCCCGCTCTCCACCCACCAACAGTTGCTCGCCGAAAAATTCAAAGACCCAGAATTCCGCGCCTCTCTTGATGTGGCCCTTTCCGACAGCGTCAAACGCGTCTCTCGCCTGACCAACCAGATGCGTTATTTGGCTCGCGATGCCGTCTTGACCAAGGAAGCCGTCGCCCTCAATCAACTGATCGACGAAGCTTTCAAAGAAGCCTTCCGCCATCAACCCACTCGCTCCGCCAAACTACAGTTCGAAAACGGCAAGCATCCCATTATCCTGACCGGCGACCGCGCTGCCCTCCGCCATGCCCTTGCCGAAATCATGCTCAATGCCATCCAGGCCAACACCGCCGATGCCAAGGTCGCCATCCACACCGAAACCGAGAACGACAACGACGGCCGCGGCTGGGTCCACATCGAGGTGACCGATAATGGTTCCGGATTCACTGCCGAAGCCGCCCAAAAAGCCCCCACTCCTTTCTTCACCACCCGCACTGTCGGCCTCGGCCTCGGCTTATGTGTCAGCCGCAAAATCGTCGAAGTCCATCAGGGCCGGCTCGTCATCGTCAACCCCACCTCCGGTAAACCCGGCCTCGTCCGTCTCAGCCTCCCGCTCCAACCCAGTCCAGTGCCCAATAATTGAGGCGAGAGACCTCTACATTTGCTGTAGCGGCGCTCTATGAGCGCGTACCTGTTTAGCGCGCGAGGGAGCGCGGCGTTTACGCCGCTTCAATGTCCGGCGGGTCGGCCGCGGTGGGAGTTGCAAGAGCTTCCCCAACTTGAAGCGGGCTGTAAGCGCGCGCTCCAGGGACGCTAAACACGTACATGAGCGCCGACTCGCCGACTTTCTGCCCCAATTCTTTATGTCATTCGGCGGTCACAGACCGCCGCTACGGGATGAAGAGACCAGTTGGAGCGTTAGAAGAATAGAAAACTCCCCGGCTGGGTGCGAACGCGTGATAAAAACAGAAAAGCCGGACATAGGGTCCGGCTCTTTCACACACGCGCACCTGAGAACCTAGTGCGCTAACACGTCGCCAATCTACGCGAACCTGTGTCCCCTGCCAGTCACCAGTACTGGTGACAAGCCCAAGCAAGGTCGGCCAGTTCTACAAACAAAACGTTCTCCCACGCAGCGACTTACGACACTAACTCAACAACTCCCCCACCACACGCCCATGGACATCCGTCAGGCGAAAATCGCGTCCGGCGTAACGGTAGGTGAACTTTTCGTGATCGAACCCAAGCAGATGCAAGATGGTGGCGTGCAGGTCATGGACATGCACCGGGTTGGAGACCGCCCGGAAACCGAACTCATCGGTCGCTCCGTAGATGGTGCCGCCTTTCACGCCACCGCCAGCCATCCACATGGTGAAGCCGTACGGATTGTGGTCCCGCCCATTTTTTCCTTTGCCGGCGTCGTTCAATTCCACGGTCGGGGTGCGACCGAATTCACCGCCCCAGATGACCAAGGTCTCTTCCAGCAGGCCGCGTTGTTTGAGGTCTGTGAGCAGGGCGGCGATGGGTTGATCGATTTGTTTGGACAGGTTGCGATGGGCTGTTTCGATGTTCTCGTGATTATCCCAGGGTTGGCTGGCGCCATGCCAGAGTTGAACGAAGCGAACGCCGCGTTCGAGCAACCGGCGGGCGATCAAGGTCTGTCGCCCATGAACTCCGGAGCCATATAAATCACGGATCGCCTGCGGTTCCTGGCTCAGATCAAAAGCGTCCGCGGCTTCCATCTGCATTCGGTAAGCCAGTTCGAAGGATTGGATCCGGGCCTCCAGGCGCGCTTCCTGCCGGCGGCGTTGCTGGTGTTCGGCATTGAGGCGCTGGAGCAGATCCAATTGCTGACGTTGCTCGCGCAGGGACGAATAGTTATTGCGAATGTTCTCGATCAGTTTCTCGATCGTGGTGTGCTGCGTGTCGATGTAGGTCCCTTGGAAAACCCCTGGCAAAAACGCGGACTGCCAGTTCTCCGCCTCCTTAATCGGGTAACCGCCCGGACACATGGCAATGAACCCCGGCAGATTCTGGTTTTCCGTCCCCAACCCGTAAGTCAACCATGAGCCGAGGCTCGGTCGGCTCATCTGCGCGTGACCGCAATTCATCAGCATCAAGGATGGCTCATGATTCGGCAGGTCCGCCTGCATGGAACGGATCACACAGAGCTCATCCACGTGTTCGGCCACTCTCGGAAAGAGGTCGCTCACTTCAATTCCGCTCTGGCCGTACTTCCTGAAGGGAAAGGGCGACGGAAAAGCCGCGCCCGTTTTGCGTTCGGTTTGCAGGTTGGCCGTGGGCAGCGGTTGATTGGCAAAACGGACCAGCGCGGGTTTGGGATCGAATGTATCCACGTGCGACGGG
This sequence comes from Verrucomicrobiia bacterium, assembly GCA_035577805.1. GTDB lineage: Bacteria > Verrucomicrobiota > Verrucomicrobiia > Limisphaerales > JADJPG01 > DATLUX01. Next base: position 355 of record DATLUX010000326.1, on the reverse strand, counting down.
CCGCCGTTCAGAAAGAAATGGATTACCCGCTTGGCCCGCCCGGCAAAATGCGGCGCCCGCGCCGCCAGAGGCTGCAGCAATTCCCCGCTTTCCCCGGCCCACCCTCGACTCGTCTCGGCCAGCAACGAAGTAAGTCCCAGTGCGCCGAAGCCCATCCCGCAGCGACCAAAAAAGTCACGCCGCGTGAGAAACGCGTCTTCAAATCGTGGCGGATGATACGACATGGCCGGCCTACGATGGCAGCATAGCCCGGGCGCCCCGTTGAAACACGCTTTTTCGAGGATGGGTTTCGGTTCGGCGCATTCACTAAACGCACCCTGTCGGTTCTGACATGGGACGATTCATCGCCCCTGCT
>DATLUX010000325.1:0-45166 GCA_035577805.1 Verrucomicrobiia bacterium | reverse complement strand
TCCTGTCTCGTAGCAGCCGACGTAAGGAGGCTCACTCTATCCGGGCGCGTTCGTCGGGAAAGAGATCAGAGCCTCGTTACCTCGGCTGCTACGTTAGATTTGGGTTCATGGGTCCAATGTGCGTCCGAAATTCGGAGGTCCCGGCTCTCCATGAACCATCGCATTCAAGCATTCTTCCCGGAGTAGAACCGCACCTCAATTCACTGGCGCACGTTCCACGTCTAACTTTCTTCAGCGACCCTGCGACCCCTTCGGGGTCGGGACCGTTTCGCCTTTTTCCGGGGGTATCGTCGTTCCGCTGACGCTTCACTCCTCAACCCCCGGCTACTAACTGGCAACCCTTCAGGTTGCGTGGCCATGCCCTGAGCTTGCCCAAGGACCTGCCCTGAGCAAGCCCCCGCAGCGGGCCGCGTCGAAGGGCTACCTCCATAGTCCCAGGCTAGGCGCCACCGCGCCTCTGGAACTCTTGGCTTCCTTGCGCTATGATAGGCGCGATTCGCACGTAACAGTTGTTTCAATGGAATGGACGCTTCGTACCGTGAACCTGGAACCCTGAACCGGGAACCGGGCCCCCTGAGCCTCTTTGGCGCATTCTGCGCCGCCATTTGTATTCTCCTGATGGCCTTCCCTGGGCGAAGTGCGCCTCCAGGCCACGATCCGAAGCTGCCAAACTTCGACAAGCGGGAGGGCAAGGGCAAGGAACGACCGGATCGTCTCTGGTCAGGGCCTCAAGCTGCGGCCCTGGATGATCTGCGAAAACGTGTGCCGGATGTGAAGGTTGAGCGGCACACGATTTTGGGAACCCCCAAGCATGTGGCTTCCCTCTCCGGCTTCCTAAGCGGGGCCAATGCGGAAGGAGGCGCTCTGCCGCCGGCGCGTTCGCTGGATCGACGCCCGGGCGACGGCCCGCACCGGGCCATCAAAGGCTTCCTAAACGCCTATCAACCACTTTTTGGTCACGGGGCTGAGGTGCTCGAGCAAGCCCAGCTTATGCGTGAAGCGGTCACGGCGCACAATGGTTTGCACACGGTGGTTTGGGAACAGCGCCTGGATGACATCGCCGTCTACGAAGGAGTGCTGATCGGGAATCTGTCTGCTCGAGATGAGCTGATCAGTTTGTCCAGTCAGTTCGTGCCGCAACCGGCGCGGGCCGCGGAAGCCGGGACGCCCGGCCGGGCCGCGATCCTGGCGGCGCCGCCGGTTGCGGCAGCCGACGCTCTGTTGGCCGCCGCGGAGACCTTGGACGAGGCGGTGGACCCGGCGCAAATCGTGGCATTGAATCCGAGGCCTGAGGGCCGCGAACAACGTCAGCGGTTCAAGCTCGGCACGCTGCCCAGCGAAGCGCGGGCGCGGTTGGTCTGGTTGCCGCTGTCGGCCTACAGCCTGCGTCTTTGCTGGGAAACCGAGCTGACGCGTCAGGAACGGAACGAACGGTACCGTGTTTTGGTGGATGCCCTGAACGGTGAGGTGTTGGTCCGGCAGCGTCTGACCTTGGACCTCAGCGACGCAACTTTTGCAGTGTTCACATCCGACAGTCCGCGTCCGTTTTCCCCCGGTTGGTCTACGCCGAATACGAATCAACCGCCGCCGGCGGCGCGGTCGCTGGTCACCCTCAGCGCGTTGCGGACCAATGCGTCGCTGATCGGCTGGATCAGCGACGGGGAGAACGAAACGCGGGGCAACAATGTCGATGCCCATCTGGATCGCAATGGCGATGATGTTCCGGATTTGCCGCGTCCCCAAGGTTCGCCGTTCCGGGTGTTTCAGCCGCCGTTGGATTTAGGGCGGGACCCGGAGGCCTCGGGAGATGCGGCCGTCGTGCAGCTCTTCTATTGGTGCAATTGGGCGCATGATCGCCTTTATGATCTGGGTTTCACAGAAGCCGCGGGGAATTTTCAGAAGGATAACTTCGGCCGCGGCGGTCTGGGCAACGACGCGATCCAGGCCGATGCGCAGGATGGTTCGGGGGTGAACAACGCCAATTTCACGCCCACACCGGATGGCGAATCGGGCCGCATTCAGATGTTCTTATGGGATGGCCCGGATCCGCATGTCGACGGAGATTTCGACGCTGAGGTGGTGCTGCACGAATATGTGCATGGACTCAGCACGCGGCTGGTGGGAGGCGGAGTGGGGATCAGCGCGTTGCAAAGCGCCGGGATGGGGGAGGGCTGGTCAGATTTTTACGCGTTATCGCTCCTGAGCGAGGCGGGCGACGATGTGGATGGCAGCTACGCCTTCGGGGCTTATGCCGTTCAGCATCTCGGGGCGCTGGAGGCCAATTATTATTTCGGTATCCGCCGATATCCTTACTCCACGGATCTGAACCGGAATCCGCTGACCTTGCGGGACATCGATCCGCTGCAGATCAATCCGCACAACGGTGTTCCCATCAGCCCGCTCTTTGGGTTTGCTCCGCTCTACGCCGGCGAGGTCCATTCCCAAGGCGAGGTTTGGTGCTCCCTCTTGTGGGAAGCGCGCGCCAATTTGATCCGAAAATATGGTTTCGCCGGCAATGAGCTGATGCTGCGTCTGGTGACGGATGGCATGAAGCTGTCGCCGCCCAACCCGACCTTCACCCAGGCGCGGGATGCTATCCTGTTGGCGGACCAACTCGATCAGCAAGGGACCAATTATGCCGAGCTCTGGACCGCTTTTGCGCGGCGCGGGCTTGGGTTCAGCGCCTCGACACCCGATCCGGGCACCACCCTGCAGGTTCGCGAAGCCTTTGACTTGCCGGACACGCTGGTCATCACCAGCGGCGCGAAATGGGTTTCCAGCGGAGCGCCAGGCGGCCCGTTCTCAGCCCCATGCCAGACTTATCCAATCACCAATTTATCGAGCCAACCGCTGGCTTGGAAGGGGTCCACGCCGGGTTCCTGGCTGAGGCTCACGCCGGCGGAGGGATTGCTCCCGGCCGGTGGCGCCATCAACGTGACAGTTTGCTTAACGACCAATGCCCAGGCGCTGCCGGCCGGCACTTACTCAGGGTCCATTACGTTCTCCAACGCCCTCACGGGCATTCTCCAGACCCGCGGCGCGGAGTTGACCGTGATGGAGTTCGTCGGCATGCCATTTCGAGAGACGTTCGAGTCCGGCACGCTTCAGTCCGGATGGTCGATCTCTGGAACCGGGCCGCATCGGGTCCAGGTCACCGCCCTGAACGGGCCGCACGCCGGCGGCTATCATTTAACGCTCGATTCCGCGGATGGCCGAAAGGGGCGCAACGAATTGACGCTGGGGGTCGATCTCGCCGGCTACACCAATGTGATCCTGCGTTTTTGGGCCAAGTCCTTTAGTGACGAACCGGACGGCCCGCCGCCCAGCCCCTTCATTGGCGGAGCGGATTTTGACGGCGTGGCGGTGAGCACCGACGGGGTGACTTGGTACGAAGTGCAAAGCCTGCGTGCGGTCCCGGCGACGTATCAGGAGTTCATCGTCGATCTGGACCGCGCCATGGCGGAGCATGGCCTGCAATACAATCGCACAGTGCGCATCCGCTTTAATCAAGTGGATGATTATCAAATCCCGTTCGATGGCCTGGCGCTCGATGACATCAGCCTCGAAGGAGTCGGCCGGCAGCGCATCACGATGAACGTCCCTGCGACAGGCGTCGAGGGCTCTGGCACCTTGGCCGAGCCAGGCGTGGTGCGGATCGGTTCCATCGCCCCCACTGCGCTCCAGGTGCGCCTCGTGTCCACGCGCCCCGACAAGGTCAAAGTGCCCGCATCCCTCACCATTCCGGCGGGGACCGATCAAGTGACGTTCCCGGTGACACTCCTGGATGATACGGAAGTCGAAGGGACGGTCCCGGTGGGCATCCGCGCTGAGATCTCCGGGTTTGTGGAGAATCAGGCAGAAATTCGAGTGATCGATCATGAACAAGTTGCCCTCAAGGTGAGCCTGCCGCCGCGAGCTCGTGAAGGTGACGGCCGTCTGGTTCGGCAAGGCACACTGCGTCTGAGCCGGCGACCGGCCCGACCAGTGGACGTGGCCTTGCGTTCCAGTGATCCCGAACATCTCCTGGTGCCGCCTCAGGTGACCGTTCCAGCTGGAGCGCTGACCGCAACCTTCGATTTGGTTGTTGGGGACGACGATCGGCTCGACGGAGATCATGAGGTCACCGTCACTGCCCAGGTCGAGAACTGGAGCGATGGCAGCGATCATATGCGGATCCTGGACAACGATCACCCGGCCTTGTCGCTAACCCTCCCGGCCGCGCTGGGCGAGAACAGCGGCGTCCGGAGCGATGCTGGATCAATTCGGTTATCCGGCCGGGTCCCGACCAATATGTTGGTGAGGTTGTTCTCCAGCAACCCGGCCGAACTGCGAGTGCCGGTGGCGGTGCAGGTGCCGGCGAACCGGCGGGAAGCTTTGTTTGATTTGGAACCGATCAATAACTCGATGATCGACGGCCGGCGCCATGTTTTGATCACTGCGCAGGCGCCAGGATTCGCGCCGGCCACCGCTGAGATTGACCTGGCCGACGACGAAACTCCGCCCGTCCCCACTCAGCCCAGCCCGGTCCAGGGCGCGACCAATGTGACGGCCCCGGTCCGTTTAAGCTGGAACCCGGGGGTGGGGAACATTCTAGTGAATGGCGGCTTCGAAACCGGAGATTTCGCCGGCTGGTCCCAGATCAACACGGGCTTCGGCTCCTGGGCCATCAACGACGGCAAGCTTGACCCGGACGGCCCTGAGGATGTCTCGCTGCCGCGTCAGGGCCGGTTCGGCGCGTTGGTCACGCAATTTGGCAGCGGTAGTCATCAGTTGTATCAGGATGTCTTTGTCCCGCCGGACGCGCTGGGCGCCACGTTGCGCTGGACAGATCGCATTCGTAATCACGCCGACTATTTCACCAGCAATCAGGCGTTCCAGGTGGAGATTCGCACGACCAACAATCTCCTGCTGGCCGTGGCCTACGCCACTCGCACCGAGGATCCCGTCCTCAACGAGTGGACCAGCCGCGCCTTCGACCTGTCCGGGTTCCGCGGACAAACCATTCGGATCAGTTTCACGGAAGTAGACCACATTGGTTATCTGAACGTCGGGCTGGACGAAGTGAGCGTTGTTCTGACCGAACCGGAGGTCCCCACGAGCTACGATGTTTATCTGGGGACCACTCCTGCCTTGGGCCCAGCGGAGTTGCTGGGCAACACGACCAACGCGCAGTGGAACCTGGCGCATCCGCGCGTCGGCACGACTTATTACTGGCAGGTCCTGGCGCGGCGGGGCGCCGCCTCCGCGCGAAGTTCCGTCTGGAGCTTCACCACGCGCGGCCCGGGATCGCTTCATCATTTTGCCTGGAGCCCGATCGCCTCGCCGCAAACGATCGACGAACCGTTTCCGGTCACGATCACGGCACAGGACGACGTCGGCAATACGGTCGATCACTTTAACGGCAGTGTGTCGGTGAGCGGCCGCCCCGGGAGCGGGACCGGCTCGACGGTCCTCATCACCGAGTTGGAGATCAGCAACAACGATCGCGTTGAATTCATGAACGTCACCAGGGAATCGATCGACATTTCCGGCTGGCGCATTTCCGTCTACGACGCCGTCTCCTGGCCCGAACCGCTCACCAGCGTCACGCTGCCTTCGCGCACGATCTGTCCGCCCCTCGATTTGTTTCAGCTGAATGACAATGGCGAAGCTCCGGGGCAATATCCGAACTTCAACGCCGGCACTAACATCAACTGGAGCATTGCCGACTCGGGCAACCCCATCGCGGTGCTGTTGCAGGACACCGCCGGCCACGTGGTGGATTTTGTGTGCGCCGGCAACGCGTCGCCTGCTCAGATCGAGCATCCGATTCCGATCCCCACGCCGGAATGGCGCGGCCCGCCGGTTGTCGCCGCCCTGATGCTTTTCAATCTTTCGCTGCAGCGTATCGGTCAAGCGGATGGCCAGACCGCAGCCGATTGGGTGGCCGCCCCGGTCACCTACGGCCAATTAAACCCGCAGTTAACCCTGCCTTTCCTGCCGCCGCTCGACGTTCCTTTAGACACCGTGTTGCTGACCAATTTTATACACGGCGTTTGGACGGGCGCGCTGGCGGTCTCGGTGCCAAGCCTTGGCCTGACCTTGCACGCGTCGGACGGAACCAACCACGTCGGCATGGGCAACGAATTCGCAGTCGGCGCGGCCGATGATCTCATGGTGACCGTAAACGATTTCCCCAATGTAGTGTTGTTGGGCGACGCGTTGGTTTATGAGGTCATCGTGACCAATACCGGCCCTCACCAGGCCACAGGCGTGACCGTGATCGATGACCTGCCTCACAACGCGCGTTTTGTTCATGCAGAAGTGTCGCAAGGGGATTGCGCGAATTCGGATGACCAAGTGATCTGCCAGTTGGGTAAAATGGCCATGAGCGAGAGCATCCGCCTGACCATCACGACCCGCGCGCTCGAACCCGGGCTGGCCACCAACCGCGTGTCGGTGACGCGCGCCGAAGCCGACGGCTATCTTCCCAACAACCGCGCGCTCATCGTTAGCGCACTGACCGGGCCTGCCATCTCCACCACCAACCTGGTGTTTGTGGAAGGCAGTGGCGGCACCAACCTCGCCAACCTAAGCGTTCGCCTTTCTGCGCCTTCTGCGTTGCCGGTATCCGTCCACTACTCCACCAGCAATGGCACGGCCATCGCCGGCCAGGATTACCTCCCGATCTCAGGCACCCTCACCTTTCCGCCGGGAGTCACCAATTTGTTCATCGGCGTTCCCATCGTGGGAGATTTCCTGGATGAAGGGTTGGAGACGGTGCTGGTGCGCCTGAGTGATCCGACCAATGGTGTGCTGATTGTCGATCAAGCGCGGATTCGGATTCAGGATGATGACCCGACGCCCGGAGTTTCCATCGGCGATGTTCGTCTCACGGAGGGGCCTGCCGGAAGCACTAACCAGATGATCTTTGACGTGTCGCTTTCAGCGGCCAGCGGACTCCAGGCCTCCATCGATTTCACAACCGAGGATCGCACTGCCATCGCGCCGACCGATTACTTGACCACTTTCGGTCGGCTGGTGTTCCCGCCGGGCACAACGCATCAAACCGTGCGCGTGCCAGTGCTGGGTGACAACCGTTATGAAGGAGATGAATCCTTCGTGGTGATATTGTCGAACCCGCTGGGGGCGACCCTGGCTCATTTCACCGCCACCGCCACCATCGTGGACGACGATGAAGATGAGCTGAGCCGGTTTGTCTGGAGTCCGATCGCGTCGCCACAATATCAGGATCAGCCGTTCCTGGCGACGTTGACAGCGTTGAACGGACGCAATCAACCGGCCACGGATTATACAGGAACGGTTATGCTGCGGGGCGTGGCAGAGAGCCGTGACATTGTCATCGGGGCTGAAACCAATGTTTGGGAGTTTCCCATCGCAACCCATTATCATGATGCGCGGACGCAGGTGATTTATCTGCCGGAGGAGATGGGCGGCGCGGCCCGGATAACGGCTTTGGCGCTTGAGCTGGTGATGTCGCCGGGACAGGTGTTGACCAATTGGACGATCCGTTTGCGGCATACGCCGCTGCGTGAGTACCGTGAACCCGCCTGGGAAAACGACGGCTGGACGATCGTCTATCAGAATAACGAAACGATATCCGGCGCCGGCTGGGTCACGTTCCTTTTCGATCAGCCCTTCCTTTACGATGGGACCAACGCTTTATTGGCCGATTTCAGCTTCAATAACTCCACCTACACCGACAACGGCCTCGCCCGGTCCACCGCGACTCCAGCCTCGCGGGCGCTGATTTTTCAGACTGACAGTGCATTTGGAGATCCTTTGCAATGGTCGGCACGGACGGCCCCGCCGCCCGCGTCAGTCGCGCAGATCCCCAACGTGCGTTTTCTCGCGGAACTGCCGGTCGACCTGGAGCCCAGCGGCCCCATCCAACTCATCCAGGGCGTGTGGAGCGGCTTGGTCACGGTCCAGGAGAGCAAAGCGAATGTGTTCTTGCGCGCCAGCGATCGCCAGGGCCACATCACGAGCGGAAATCGTTTCACCGTCGAATCCACCGTCGATCTCGATGCGGACGGGTTGCCCGACAGCTGGGAACTGCGTTACTTCGGATCCATTGAAGCCAAGCCTGACGAAGATCCCGACGGAGACGGCGTGAATAACCTGAACGAGTTCAACGCAGGCACCGCTCCGAATGATCCGGCCAGTGTGACCCGCATCGACGCGCTGTTTGTCCGCGACGGCGACGTGGTCGTTCGATTTCGGCCGGTGAGCGGCAAAACCTACCGAATCGAACGCAGCGACTCATTTCCAGCTCAACGCTGGACCACGCTCCAGGATGGTCTGCGGGGTGACGGACAGAGCCTGGAGGTCATCGACGCAGGCGCGGCCGCGCGCACTGGATTTTACCGCATCGCGCTGCAAGTCGATGGCGGAGGACAGGCTGAGAAGTGACGGCGGTCGGGAAGCAACAGATCTCATTTGGCTCGACGCGCGCCTCCCAAGGGGCGGGAAGCCAGAGAAAACTCCGCCATACCCGACAGGGCGCCGCGGAACACGGGCCATTCCGAGGCTATTCCGGGACGATCTTTACCTCTCCGGACTGCGCATTGTACTGGTACTTCATGCCCCGCGGAGGCGCCGGGATATTGGGGATCAGGCCGGGAGCCAACTCCTTGAGTTCTTTAGGAAAACGGCCTTCCTGGGCGTAGAACATTTTGATGGCCTGATCCAAACTCACGCCCGCGACAGTTTTGGCCGCATTCTGCTGCGCTCGTGCCGCGGCGCCCAGGTAATCCACCGGAGCCGTCAGAGGATTACCCGAGGAGGATGAAGAAGAGGTGCCGGCCGGTTTATCGGTTGAACCCTGCTTGGAACAACCAAAAGAAAGCAAACCGGCCACCCCCAAGAGAACCCAAATATTTCTCTTCATAGATGAATGACCGGTTTGAAGGGTTATGGCTTGGCCGGAGCGGCATTCGTATTCGGAGCCGCGGGTGTGTCGCCCGATTTCTCGCAACCGACGAGCACAAGCGAAACCGCAACGACCATGAGTGCGAACAGTTTCATAGGTATCGTTTATCTTATTTTAGTGTTGCCGGGTGCGTAGGCACACCCTGCGTTTGTGGGGCGAATCTACTAAACACCCCGGACTTGCCAAGGAATAATTTCCGACGGCGTGTTGGGCGGGTCTGGAAATTCCCGGCGTTGTAACGTTGTGGGCTTGCCTTAGCTACTGGGACGCGCTGTAAACTCTCGTCAACCTCTCAAGCAAGCTCATGGCAATCAACTACTGGCTGGTCAAACAAGAACCCGAGTCTTATGCGTGGGCCACCTTCCTTAAGGAGGGTCGCACGGCCTGGACGGGCGTACGCAATTTTCAAGCACGCAACAACCTTCGCGGCATGAAAAAGGGCGATCGCGTCGCTTACTATCATAGCGTGAGCGAAAAACAGGTCGTGGGCATCGCCGAAGTGGAGCGCGAGGCTTATCCGGACCCGACCGCCACCGAAGGTGAATGGTCGTGTGTTGACCTGGTTCCCTTGCAGAGCCTGAGCACGCCCGTCACGCTCGATTCGATCAAAGCCGACAAGCTTCTGTCGCGCATTCCGCTCGTGCGACAATCGAGGCTGTCGGTCAGTGCGCTTGGCGCGAAAGAATTCGAACGCCTGCTGGAGCTGGGCGAGACCAAGCTAAAGGTCAGACGCGTCTGACACGTCCGACGAGGAGATTCGCCACCGGAGCAGCTCTAGATGAGCCCGGCGAGTTCCTGGAGCACGTGCCAGTTTTCCAGGCGATCTTGTTTGCCAGCGAGCAACGCTTCGCTGGGATTACCGTCTTTATCGAAGTGTTTGGCGAACCGCCCTTCGCTGCGGGCGAACATGATGAAATCAAACAGCTCGCCGGTTTTGGGGTCTTTATACCAATCGTCTTTGGAGGCGGGGTTGCCCTGCAGGGTGAGCCGTTCGCTGATCTTGGATCCTTTGCGGGGATCGTACATGAGCACGGGGAAAGTGCGCGTATCGACGGCCAGCTTGGATTGGGCCATGGCCATGTTATCGCCCACGCCGTGTTCCGGTTGACAGGTGGTATACACGCTTACCACGGCGGGCCCTTCATATTCGTTGGCAGCCATGATGGCCTTGTAGAAATGGTTGGGCATGGCGCAACTGGTCTGCGCGACGAACGTGCTCGGATGCATCATGCAGATCTGGGCCAGTTCCTTGCGCCGCTCCGTTTTGCCCTGGAGAACCTTGCCGTGCACGGAGAACTTCGTGTTTTGTCCCATGTAACTCGCGGTGGACGATTGCCCGCCGGTATTGGAGTAAACCTGCGTGTCGAGCACCAGCACCTTGATGTTCATGCCTGACGCCAGCATCCGGCTCAGCGACTGGAAGCCAATGTCGAGCATGGCGCCGTCCCCGCCGATCACCCAAAGTCTCTTGTCCTTCCACCCCATTTGATCCCAGCGGCCCCGCACCCCCATGGCATCAGCTGGCGCATTTTCGAAGAGCGAGTTGGTCCAGGGCACCAGGTAAGGATTATAGGGATAAGTCGAAGCGTAGACTGTCGAACAGCCGGTGGAATTGACGATGCCGATGTTTTCCTTGCCGTAGACGAAGCCGGTGGCGGCCAGCATCATGCGCAAGGCGGTGCCTTCCCCACAGCCCATGCAGGACCCGGCGCCGCCTACATACAACAGCGAGCGCTCGGCCAGCATCATGTCGCTCAGCAGTTTCTCGTTAATAAACTCCTTGGGCGTTTCCGGCAGGCTCCCGTAAAAACCCCACGTGCGCTGGTAACGTTTGAGCTCATTGTCGTCCTTCTTCAGCATGGACAGGGCTCCGTGATTGCCACACGCATCCACGCACTCGGCGCAGCCCTTGCATTTGGTCGGGTCGATGAAGATTCCGAAATAACCGGGCTCCTGGCCTTTCTTTTCGTAGACGGACCAATACTTAGTGGTTTTGCCGAACTGCTTGGCGTAATGCTCGCGGGCCACGGGGTCCTCGATCTTGGCCAATTCCGCCTCTAGTTTGGCCTTGGGCACGACTTTGCCGAGGATGGCCGTGTCAGGGCACTCGGTCACGCATTCCATACAGCCGACGCAATTCTCGCTGTTAAGCAGCGGAATCTCGGGTGCGATGTAGGAGAAGTCGCGCAGGATGCCGGTGCCGGCGGGGATAAACGAGCGGAGCGTGCTATGATCGGCCGGCAGTTCCAGCTCGGCCGTGCCGTCATTGTAGGCGCCGACCACGCGCTCATTAAAATCCTGCACATCCAGGACGTCCTGGGTGATGGGAACACGGTTGACGCGATCCGAAGTGGCTTCGAGAACTTGAGGCATAAGTCAGTGGGTTAAGCAGTCCCGGACGCCCGCGCGCCCGGGGTAAGTCAGTTTTTCAGTTTATTTGGCAAGGATCGGTTCAGCAGACGCGGGCGTGAGCCCACGAGGTCCGGCCGGAGCGGCGATGATCTCCCACGGAATGGCCCGGACATTCTTCAAGCCCTCCTGAACGCAGCGGAGATTTTCCTGGACGACTTTTTCGCCCCGTTTGCCGAAGTATTTGCGAACGTATTTTTCAACGGCGCCGAGCACTTGATCTTCGCTCATGCCCGAACGCGCAGCGAAGGGGGTGACCTTGATGAAAATCCCCACCAGCGTCACGCCTTGCATACGCTGTTGGAGGTCAGGATCGGTGGCGATTTCCCGCGCGATCTTGACCGTATCGAGATAATACACTTTCAGTTGCTTGGTCCGGATGATCTTTTGGCCGTAGGCAGGGATGCCATCCCAGACTTTTTGCGGGTCCAGCTCGGGGCTTTGGATAAAGATACAGCCCTCGCGGGCGATGCCCTCCAAGGGATTGCCCAGGTTAAAGGCGTTGACATCGTTGAGCGGGATGAACTCGACGTAGTTTAATTCGCTGTGAGTGCGGATGTGTTCGTTGGCGACGGTCAGGTAGTACGTGGTGGGCAACCCTTTCTTCTCCGAGCCGTACTTGGGATAAGCCTGCACGTGGACGTTGAACAATTCGCCTACGAAGGACGCAATCAGCTTGTTGGTGGTCACCGAACCAAAGCCGCCCACAGAATGGCCGCGCATAGAGAAGGCCCCTTCGGGACGCAGATCCGGATCCTCGCCCTCGGGCAGCGCCAGCGAATGCTTGATGCCGACCACGCAATACTGGCGGGGTTCTGCGGCCATCATGTTGCGAACAATGGAAATGAAATGGCCTCCGCGCACATCGCGGGATCCCAAACCGGCCGAACAACCATAGATCGGGGGGATGCGGGTGATCTTGGGATACTTGAATTCCGCGTTTGAGCCGTAGCCCAAGCCGGCGAGGGCATCGGCAAAGGAAGCGCGGATGCCTTGCGCCAGCGGGTTGGATTGAGCCAGGGGATTATCCATACGCTCGAGCACCGTGACGGCTTTGACATTCTTAAGGGCTTCCACCAGTTGAGTGGCAGGGAAGGGCGCGAAGCAAGTGACATGAACCACTCCCACCTTCACTCCCAACTCGGCCCGGATATAATCGACCGCCACCTGAGCCGTCTCCATCATACCGCCCATTCCCACCAGCGCATACTCGGCGTCTTCCATCCGATAGGGCTCCACCATCTCATAACGCCGCCCGGTCTGGCGGAAATATTCGTCCATCGCCTCTTGCACTGCGCCCTGGACCTTGTCGTAGAGGGCGCGTTGCGCGATCTTGCCCTTCATGTAGGAGTCCTGGTTCTGGACCACTCCGGACATGATCGGGTTGCGGGGATCAAACAGGCAACGTAGTTTGCCATTGGGATCCCCCACATACTCCTTCATGAAGTCGAGTTCCGGCAAACGGATGTTCTCGATGGTGTGCGTGGTCAGGAAACCGTCCTGCACATTCATGAAGGGCGTCTCGCTGGCTTCCGCGGCCCGCCGCGCGATCAACGCCAGATCGCAGGCCGCCTGCGCGTTGCGCCCAAACAATATCCCCCAGCCACAGTCCGAGACACTCATCACATCGTCATGGCCTGCATGCACGTTCAGCGAATGACTGGTCAAAGCCCGCGCCCCGATGTGAAACACAATCGGCAACCGTTTGCCTGAAATCGTGTAAAGCACTTCCTTCATCAGGACCAGCCCCTGGCCGGAGGTGAAATTCGTCACCCGCCCGCCGGCCAACGCAAAGCCTTCGCAGGTTGAAGCGGCCGAATGTTCGGATTCCGGCTGGATGAATGAGAGGGTATCGCCCCACATGTTTTGTTTGCCATTGGCGACCTCGGTTTCGTAGCCGGTGCCCATCGTAGTGGAGGACGTAATGGGATAGGCACAGGCTCCCTGCGACGTGTTTGTCTCAACCCAAACGACGCCCCCGGCGCCGTCGGACGTGGTGGGAATGCCGCGGAAAGGGAAAGATTTCGCCTGATTGCTCATAGAAGCTAATTAATCGCCAAATCTGCTCCTGGCAAATTGCGTTGGTGACTGCGACGCACACGGTTGTGCTGCGTCACCCGGCCGCGATTACCAACGAGCGTCCTAACATATTCACCTGGAACGGACCCGCGAAGCAAGACAGAAGTCCTGATTTCGGGTTCCCGGAGCGCATTCGGTTTACTGCCCCAGGATCGCGGCCTTTCCAGGTTCGCCTTGCCGGGTGGGATCCTCCTGGGCGTCCCTGGCGTCCAGGGCATTGCAGGTGCCTTCGGGGTCCGACACGGATCACCCGCCGCTTTTCTCCTCATAACCCTTCCTTAGCTTTTCTTCGATAAGTTTGTCCATCTCCCGGCGGGCCCTGGCCGCGTCTGAGAAAGTTTTGGATTGGCTCTGGCCCGAAGCGCCAATCCGGCCGTAACGGACCGTAAAGGTGTTCTCGGACAAACGGATCTCCCAGAATTTGCGGGAACCGCCTCCGATAAATTCGAAGTAACGAGTTGTGTTGCGGGCGGGGCTGGGTGCGACGCCGGTTGCGGAGTGGGCGGCCGGCAAGGTGGAAGCCGAAGCGTGGACGTGGCCGCTCTGAGGGCTCGCGGCTTGTCCGACTGGTATCGACGGCGCAGGGGTCACTGGCTGCGCGGGTTGGCCAGGTTCGAATTCGGCAACTTGTTCTTCCGGAAGCGGACTATCCTGTTCATCTCGGAGCAACCGCTCGACCCGAGCCAACACATCGTCGGGTTGATGAAACCAATCCTTGGCCAGCACCAGGGCAAACCGCCAACCAAACGCCTTCAGGATGGAAGGTTGCATCACATAACGATCGAGCAGGTCGTGGTTGGCGTAATGCGATTCGGTATCCAGCAGGATGCCGAGTTGATAGGCTGCCGCGGTCGGGAGCCGGACGGCCAGGTCACAGCGGAACTTGGATTGGCCGACATTGAGATCGACGGCGTAACCGCGGGCGCGCAGGGCTTCAGCCAGGGGGAGGGCGGCGGCATCCTGGGTCATGACTGGCGCAAGGGACTTGCGGGCCAGGGGATTGAGATTCTCGAGGACGCATCGGGCGGTTTGCTCGTCGCCGCGGGAGAGAGCCTGGGCGTAATGCAGGAAGTTTTTCAGGCTCTTGGCCCCATCGTTGTAATCGTTGGTAATGTCCTGATGACGGATCGAACTCACCACGGCCATGTGATGTTTCGCGCGCGAGAAGATGACGTTGAGACGTTTCTCGCCGCCGCGTTGGTTGATCGGGCCGAAGTTCATCAGCATCCGCCCCCCCGCATCGGGTCCGTAACAAATGCTGAGAATGATGATGTCGCGTTCGTCGCCCTGCACATTCTCGAGGTTTTTAACAAACAATCCGCAAAACTGATCTTCTTCCTCCCGGGTGTAGGCGCCTTCCAGGCGGGCCGCGAACTCCGGATCGTCATCGGCCAGACGCCCCAAAGCATCCTCGATCTCGGTCTGCTGCGCTTCGGAGAAGGCTACGATGCCGAGGCTGAGTTTGGTTTCGCGCTGCAACAGGCCTCGCACGAGCTGCGCAATGTAAGCGGCTTCGCCAGGATTACGCCGCTCCGAGTAAGGCGAACGCTGCTGAAAATGGAAACTGACGCTCCTGGCCAGCAAGGCTTCGACGTTGGCGACACCCTGTTCGGGGCTGGTTACGTGCAACTCCGGGCGTTGCTCCAGGGACTTCTCGCGATCCGGAATGGTAAAGAGATTGCCGCTATAATAGGCGGCGTTGGAAAAGCTGATCAACGACTCCGAACGACTCCGGTAATGCCAGGCCAACAGTGTCGAAGGCAAATTGGTGGCCGATTGCGTCAAGAAACTGTCCGAGTCCAGGTCCACTTCCACCCGTTCGCCTTCCTCTTCCACCACGACGGTTTCGTCTTCACCGTGGCCGGCGGCGAAGAAGGTGGTTGGCGGCAGTTGCATCTCGTCACCCACCACGATGACCTGGTTGGAGCGATAGACGGCCGGGATGGCTTCCTCGACCGGGATCTGGCTGGCTTCATCGAAGATCACCACGTCGAAGAGCTGGGGGTCCAGCGGGAGCGTGTCGGAGACGCTCAACGGACTCATCAGCCAGATGGGTTTGAGGTCTTGAATCACCTGTCCGGTCTGGCCGGCGGCCAATTCCCGGATGGATTTGTAGCGCATGGTTTTCCCGAACTCATGTTCGAGATCACGGCGGCCGGCCGAATAACTTTTCTTGAACGCCTTCTGATCTTCGTTCAGCTGCGAGGCCGGCAATGAACTGAGCTGCACGTGTTCACGGAACTGGCGCCGGACACGCTGGCGCAGGCAGCGGGAGTTGTGGCGCAGCCATTCGTGATAATGCCGGTCGAGGCGGTTCATCCAATGGGCAAGAATGCGCCCTTCGCAGCGGCCAAGCGCCCGATCCTGACGATAGACTTGGCTGAGGCTCTTACGGCCCATCGCCGCCTCCAAATCGCGCGCCGGCAACGGCGTGTGTCGCAAGGCATGCCGTAAAGGCGCCGGCGCCTCGGCGAGTTCACTGAGGAGCGGCAGCAATTCCGGCAGGACGCCGGCTTGTTCGCGCAATTCGCTGAGCGCCGCCGTCAGGCCGGCAAAATTGAATCGGTGATGTTCAGCGAGGAGAAACTGCAACGTGTCGGTTAGTTTGGCGAAGCGCGTGTGAATCTCCGCCAGATTGTTCACCAGCTCGTTGGCTTCGCCCCCGGCAGCCAGGCGGCCTGCCAGGGCGCGGATGGACGGGTGAGCCAGCTCGGGGGCGCTTCGGAGGTTGTCGACATCCTGGCGAAATCTCTCGGCGTCTTCGGTTTGCCAGGCGCGTTGAGCTGTGTCCCGGACGCCCTCCCAGGTTTCGCGCGCGGCGTGTTGGGCCGCGAGGTCCTGGAGGATCCTGGTCCAAGCGGGAGCCACGGCGTGTTGGGCAAAATCATAGCGCGCGTTCAGGATCTTGCGCAGGCGCCAATAGGCGGGTTGCAGGAATCGGAGCAGGGATCGTTCGAAAGCACGCGCCTGGGCCAGGGCATTGAGCGTATCATCCGGGGCCAGCGGCTGCTGCCATCCGCGCGTTTTTTGGCCTGCTTGCCGGTGAGCCCTGGCGGCTTCGTCCAGTTGCCTGGCCAGGTTGGCGAAGGCCGTGGAAACGGCATGGCCGGAGTCAAGCAGGCCGAGCAGCTCGCGTTGCGCCAGGATCCTGGCCCGGGCCGCGAATCCCACGATGGCCTGGATCTCTTCAATGGTATCCCACAGTTCGGGCGAAAGGCCGGACAGTTCGAGCGCATTTTCGACTTCGTCGAGTAACGTTTCGGTTTCGTCGAGGCAGCCGGCGAGTGTTTCGAGCGGGCGTTCGGCTTGAAGAATACCCTGGCCGAGCCAGCGGGCGGGGTGTTTGGCGAAACACGGATCCTCGCCGAGATCGACGAGGGCGCTGGCCAGGCGGCCGATCAAGTCGCCGTACTGCAACCAGAGCGGATAATCGGGCAGGTGCTCTTCGAGCCTGGGATCCAGGGGCACACGCGCGGCCTGAAGCTCGATCAGGCGTTGGAGGAGCGCGCGCAGCGGGAGGCCCGTCTGGGCATAAGACTCGCGCATGGCATCCGAGAACCTCCGCAAGTTGGCCAGGTCCTGTTCCATGGCGCGCACGGTGGAAACGCGAGCCTGGTCGCAGGCGTCGTCCTGGTCCGTCTGGGCAAGAAATTGTTCGTACGTTTGCTTGAGGTTCAGGATGAAAGCTTTCTTGTCCGTCTGCGAATCGTGGATCAGGCAACACAATTCATCGAGGCCCTGTTGGCGCAGGCGATGAAACACGATGTCAATCGCCGCCCGTTTCTCGCACACGAACAAAACCCGTTTCCCGCGCGCGGCGTAGTCGGCGATCAGATTGGTGATGGTCTGCGACTTCCCAGTGCCGGGGGGTCCCTGGATGATGTAACTGCGTCCGGTCCTGGCCCGGGCAATGGCGGAAGCCTGGGTGGCGTCACAGGGGATGATCAGATGTTGATCGGCGAGCTCCAGCGGCGGCGGAGCTGGCTCCGTTGATCGCGGGGTCAGGGAAAAGAGCGTGTCGAAAGCGGTGCTCGAGAGGTCCGTCTCGATCAGGTTCGCGTAGTCCCGCACCAGCGTCATCTTGCGATAGTTGAAATTGCCGAGGGTCTGGCAGCAGAGATCGAAGTCCCACGCGTAGGGGTTGGCGAAACTCTCATTTTCGGCGCGGCGCAAGGCGAACATCTGACGTTCGGTTTCCAGGACTTGGCCGGGGGGTTGAGCCGGGGCGTTCGGCATCATGTTGGGCGGCCGCAAGGAGGGCGGAGCACCGGCAGCATCGCGCAAGGGGAGCGGAGCCGGGCGGACTTTTTCGGCAAACAGCTGCAGACCGAGCGGACGGAACTGGTCGCGGGCATAACTGTAGTCGGCGGGGTCGGGCCGGCGGGCCGGGCGCGCTTTCAGTTTCAAGCGGCGCTGATATTGATCGACGCGTTGGCGCGCGCGTTCATGGATCAATTGAATTTGGGGCCGGTCGATGAGCTGGAGAGTAACGCCGGGTTCGCTGGCCTGAATCTGGGCCTGGAACGCCTGATAAAACTGGTCGAGCGTGGTCTCACGCAGGTCGACCGATTCCGGGAGATTCAGGTTATAAAGTTCCTTGAGGTGATGACGAAGGGCTGGATTGACCTCGGCCTCCGTGGTGGTCGGATCGAGGATATAATTGTCGCGCACACCTTTTTTGCGCGTGAGTTCGACGGGCAATAAGAGCAGGGGTGAATGAATGCGTTCCTGCGGCGCCTCCTTGAGGTTGCACCAGCGCAGAAAACAAAGCACCAGACGGAGCTGGGCGAAACCGTATTCGGCGCGGTCGCGCCGGGCTTCACTAATAATCTTATCGAGAACACTGGGCAGATAAGGGGCGTCCTCGAAACGGAGATATTGTCCGAGCGACATGGGCGCTCCGGCGATGATGGTGTCGGCCAGCTTGGGGTGCCAGACGAAGAGTTGTTCGAGGCGGATATGGCGGGGCTCGAGCGTCAAGGGCACCGACGCCTCGGTGAGATTAAGGGTCTGCAGAGTAGGCTTGAAATAGATCAGCCGGTTACGCCGCGAGATCTCAAAGAGGCGATCGCGCAGGTGCGCTTGAATAAGAGTCCGTTTGCCTGACAGGGCGGATTCCTTGAAGCCCGTGAGTGTACTGAAGGTGGTATCGAAATCCGCGGCCTGCTCGCGATAATGTTCCAGTCGCCAGATCAAGTTGCCCAGATCCTGCGCGCGCCGATGCCGGTTCAGGTGGGTCATCTGCGCGATCACCGACGCCAGCACCGGATTCAAGCGTTCCTGGAGGGCAAACAAGTTCTCCCGATAACCGGCGAAACGGGCCAGGTCCTCAGCATCTCGAAAATCCAAGCCGCAGGCGAAGCTGGCCAAAAGTAATCCGAGCGAAAAGATGTCGGTCAGCTCGTCATGATGTCCGATGGCGTGTTCCCAGCTCAGGTAGCCGGGCAGATAAACCGGGCGCGTGATATCCTGCCCGGCCCGGCCGATTTCGAGATTGGACACCTGCAGCGTTCCGGTATCCACGTGGGCGGTCCGTTCAGCGCGTCCGATGACTTCCACCGCGCGGCTTAACGTTTCCTGGAGTTGTTCGACGCGGCTGGTCTGGCGTTGGGGGACCGCGACCACGGCCGGGTCGAAGATCACCTGGCCGTTGGGATCGCAGCTGAGAGCGCCGAGACCGCGAAGGGGCGCCACGCGTCCTTCCCCGTGGGTCGCCAGCACACGTCGCATGAGCGGCAGGAGCGCCGCCAACACGTCGTCCGTCTCGAGGCCGCCTTGTTCAAGCGCGGCCGTTAACAGCTGTTGAAAGGGGCCTGGATCCCCGCCGCCGCTGGTGCTCATGGGGCGGGTTCGGCTCGGCCCAATACTTCAGCGGCCTGTTCCTTAACGCGTTTCACTTCGCGGGCCTTCCATTTGAGTTCTTTGAGGACCAGTTTCTCGAGAAGGTCCAGCACGCCCAGCGCCCCGGCCAATTGCAGCGCCGCGGCCAGCGGCAGGTCTTCCAGATCCGGATCTGCGGCAACGAAATCGAGCAGGACATAGGCCAGGTACTGTCGCAGCTTGGGTTCGAGTTTGGCCAGGCCAGGCAAAACCACGTTCGCCGCGCTCGCCGCAGGCTGGAAGTCGTCGAAAAACGATCGGGCATGCCCCATGGTGGCGGGGGTTTGGAACCATTTCGGTCGCAGCAGCTGCTCCAGCACACGGCGGGTCACTTCAGTCCAGCGTTGCTGCCCCAGCAGGTCCAGTTCGTCCAGTTCGGCGGCGCCTTCCATCATGGCGGTGATGGCGTCGTTGCACGCGCTCCCGTTCTGGGACCAGAGCGCCAGGGCGCGGGCGCGGATGAACGTTTCCGGATGCGACAGCCCGCTGGTTTTGACTTGGGTGGCGGCGAAGATCTCTTCGGCCTGAGCCAGGTAACTGGCCGGGCTGACCTGGGCGAGGCCTGTCTCCATTTTCACCAGGCTCGCCACCACCGGATGCAGATCGCCCGCGACCTGGAAAGAACCGCGGTCTGCGAAAATTTCCGTATACAATTGAAACCAGCGCGCGCTTTGCACCTGGCTGGGGACAGCCCGCGCGTCCTGCCCTACCGCCTGCAAGAGCCGATCCGCAATATGAAATTCGCCCTGTTCGCATTGCCAGAGGTGATAATGGCTCAGCTCATGGCCAACCACGGATTTGAGTTCGTTGGGATCGAGCAAGGACAAGGCGGGTCCGGAAAACACGAGGTGGCCTTCTCCAGGAACATAAAAGAGAGCGGCGTTCAGCGGCTGGTTGGATTGCGACTGAGCCTGATAAGCGGTGACAGGCACTTCCAAACCCAGCCGTTGCTTGGCTTCAGAGACCGCTTCGTAAAGGCCGGGATGGCTGTCGGGGTGCAAGCGATAGGTGGATTTGAGCAATTCCAGGCGCAGTTCCTCCATGTACTTGGCTTGAGCCTGCGCCGAAGCGAACCACCTCCACAGGTCAGGTTCCTCCGCCTTCAGATAGTCTCGCAACGCCGTGTGATACGGCAACGGCGCCAGTATTGGTTCTGTGAAATCCATGCCGAGTTCCAACCGACTGCCCAACTGATTTAATCGGAAAGATTGTTGAAGGTCAAAAGCCTGTTCGGAGGCCAGCGATTCGCGCGCGGTTGTTGGTGAGGACGGGCGCGCCCATCTGCGGGCCCTATGCCCGCCTATCTGCGTGCATTCGATCAAATCAAGGTCGACACCCTGTGGGCGTGGTGGATACTGGCGGGCATGCAAACGCTCCTGGCGGCATTGGCGACCGAGCTGGAACGTCCACGCCCGGTGTCTGGCCAGGTGCTCAAACACGTGACCGTAACCTACGGAGTGGAGCGTGAGGCCGTGGGGGTCTTCCTCAGTCAGCAACTGGCCGAGCTTGAAGATTATGAGATTGATCTCATTCTTTCGCCGCTCTTTACGCCGACGCTCCAGGATCAGGCCGCCATCGCGGAGTTGCTGGGACCCACCTCGATCCCGCGCGAGCAGTGGCCCGGTTTGGTCCGGCAACTGACCGAGCGCCCCGTAAGCGCTCATTTGCTGACAGAAGATGGCCAAAGCCAGACGGTCCTGCTGCGGGACGTGACGATCGAACGCTATGTAAACCGGCTGCGACTCGACGCCACTATTCCTGAACCATTGCTGCGTCTGATCGCGGCGGCGTCGCCCTCCGGCGGGCGGCCCGTGCTTAAAGCCATCGCCAGAAGAGCGATTTGGGAAAACGAGGCCCGCCGGGAAATCCTCGTCCGTTATCTGTTGGCGGATGTGCGCGGGGAAGCGCAGGGCGTCGACGACACGGTAGAACTGCTCAAACTGATGGAAACCTACGCACCGGCGGATTTACCCGGTCTGCTTTCGCGTATTCCCCACTGGGAACAGGTTTTACGGCAGGAAGTCGTCATGGCTTCCAATCCCAAACCTTTCTTCAACGAACGCGTCCAGGAACTCCATGGAGGCGGACGCGACCAACGTTCGCAGGACGAGGCGCGCATTGCCGCCAAGGAACGGGAGCTGGCCTTTCTCGATCAGCTCAAAAAACGGCTGGCGAGCACGTAGACTCGGAACCTCTTTCGGCTCGAGGAGTGCATTTAGACACTACCCCGGAGCGAACATTTTCTGGCACTCTCACCCCTCACCCAGCCCTCCCCGTTGAGGGGAGAGGGTATCGGGAAACGTCACCGTTTCGTGTGGTACTCCAGCTGCGCGTACTTCTGTTCTCGCAACGTTTGCATCTTTTGCGTCAGAGCGGGCTCGGGCAAATAACGCACCCATTGGATGCCCCATCGTTCGGCGGCCTCCTGTAAGAACGCCTCCTCAAAACGTCGGCGATTGATTCCAGCCGGAGGCTGAATGGAACCCTGGATCAGCAAGCCATCGCGGTTCCGCCGTTGGGCGGCCCCGGCGATCTTCCGCTGATTGCTCAGGACATCGAACCGCTCCGCGCCGGCGAAGCATTGTCCGGGACTATCCTGGCGGCTTTGTGCTGCCAGTTCGGCATGGGCTCCAAGACGCAGGAAAGCGGCTCGAACCCATTCGTGGACGCGTCGATAGCTGTCCACAGCGCTGAGGGCATACCACGGATCGGCAGGCGGAATCACCACGCTGTAGGTCCAGTCGGCGGCATGCGGAACTAATCCCCCACCGGTCGGACGGCGGAGCAATGGTCGGAGCGGGGTGAGTTTCTCCACCTCACGCCACTTCTGGAAATAACCGAAGGTGGCCGCCGGCTCACACCAGCCATAGAACCGGAGCAAGGGATAACCCGACCGTGCGGCCAAACTCAACAGCGCCTCGTCCCAGGCCATGTTGTCAATCGCCGGTTGCGGGCCTGAGTCGAACAAGCGCCAAACCGCCGCATCGTTCATCGGGCCTTTCTGCGTTCCGGTCCGCTCGCCAGGGCGCGTTTTGACGAAGCGGCCCGAGGTGAGCGTGATGGCGCGACATTTTGACGTCCCGTTGGACAGAGCTGCCTGATCTCGCAATGCAGGCAATCGGGGGTGCGGGCCTGACACCGCCGGCGGCCGTGCCAGATCAACAAGTGACTGAAAAGCGCCCATAGCTCGCGAGGCACAAGTTCGATCAGATCCTGCTCGATCTTGAGCGCGTCGGTCTGCCGGGTCAGCCCAAGCCGCCCCGCCAGACGGGCGACATGCGTGTCTACGACGATCCCTTCGTTGATGGCGAAGGCGTTGCCCAGGACGACATTGGCGGTTTTGCGCCCGACTCCGTCCAGTTCCTGCAATGACTCCATGCTGGCCGGCACCTGCCCCCCATGGCGCTCCACCAATTTTTGGCAACAGGCCTGGATGCTTTTCGCTTTGTTTCGAAAGAAGCCGGTGGTGCGGATGGCGGCCTCCAACTCCGGGCGCGGCGCGGCGGCATAATCGGCCGCCGACCGGTAACGGGCGAACAAGTCGGCCGTGACCATGTTAACCCGTTTATCGGTGCACTGAGCCGAGAGGATGGTCGCGATGAGAAGTTCCAGCGGGTTGCTGAAATTCAGCTCACAGTGGGCATCGGGATAGGTTTGGCGCAAGCCCTCGATGATCCGGCGGGTGCGAACTTGCAGATCGGCGAAAGGCTCCTGGGCCATGGGATGAACCGCAAAGCGCGGGTTAAACCAGTTCGGGCACAGCCAGCTCGGGCGCATTCGCCGGGACCAGCGGCGTGCCATCGGCTGCTTCCGGATAAAGGAAAACCTTGCCTTCGAAGTTCCTGATCAGCACGCGATCGTCGGAACGTTCCAGGATGTAGTCCGGGTTAATCGGCACCTTGCCACCGCCGCCGGGGGCGTCGATGACAAACTGGGGCAGGGCATACCCGGTCGTGTGGCCGCGCAAACCCTCCATGATCTCGAGTCCCTGTCGAACGCTGGCGCGCAAGTGCGCGGAGCCGGCAATCAAATCGCACTGATAAACGTAGTACGGCTTGACCCGGCACATCAGTAATTTGTGCAACAGCGCCCGCATCACCTCCAGGCGATCATTCACGCCGCGCAACAGCACGGACTGATTCCCCAGCGGAACACCCACGTCGGCCAGTCGGCCCAGCGCTTCCCTCGCTTCCGTGGTCAGTTCCCGCGGGTGATTGGAATGAATGCTGATAAAGAGCGGATGATACTTGCGCAGCATGGCGCAAAACTCGGGCGTGATCCGTTGGGGCAGGAAGATCGGAATGCGCGTGCCGATGCGGAGGAATTCCACGTGCGGGATCGAACGCAGGCGATGCAGCAAATGCTCGAGCTTCTCATCGTTGAAAAGGAGCGGGTCGCCGCCGCTCAGCAGCACATCACGAACTTCCGGGTGCCGGCGGATATAATCGATCTGATGCTCGAAATCCGGATGGAAATCATAGCCGCTGGCGTTGCTCACGAGCCTCGAACGCGTGCAATAACGGCAATAACTCGCACAACGGTCCGTGACTAAAAAGAGCACGCGATCCGGATAACGATGCACCAAGCCGGGCACCGGTGAATGTTGATCTTCGCCGCACGGATCGCTCATTTCCCACGGCGCCGTGCGCGTTTCGCCGATGGTGGGGATAACCTGCCGGCGAATCGGGCAATGCTCGTCGGCAGGATCGATTAGGTTGAAGAAATATGGCGTAATCCCCAGGGCCAGTTTCGTGTTCGCCAATTGAGTTCCCGCCGATTCCTCCGGAGTCAAGGTCGGCATCAATCGCTGCAACTGCGCCAGGGATTGAATCCGGTTCCGCAATTGCCAGGGCCAGCTGTTCCAGTCTTCGTCCCGGACATCGCACCAAAAACCGCGGCCGGCAGGATGAAATTCTTTGAGCGGATCGCTTGGGGCATTCGCAGGAATGGGCGATGCCGAGGCCACGTGAGGCGTCCAGTGCATTGTGCGCGAACTATAGGGAGCGTCCCCCTGGTGTCAAGCGACCGGCCTCGACCAGTAGACGCCAGGAAATCCCGCCCCCGACGCCAAGTGGCTGTGTCCAAATGCCCACCGGTGCCTGGGCTTCTTGCCGCCGCAGACGTCCCAGACGTCAGCGGCCCGCGGCCCCTTCCTGCGCGGTTGGTTCGAGGGCGCGGCGGCGAACCTCCAGTTCATCCAATTGTTTGATCGCCAGCCTGGCGGCTGCTCGGATCTGGGAGGTCGAACGTTTGAGTGCGCTGGCTGGCTTGCCGTCGCGGCCCAGCGCATAGGCGCGCAACACGCGGACATAATCGTCCACTAACTCCAGCGCTTCCACGGATGCCCGCAGGCGCAGCGCCTGGAGGCGGGTCAAGATCTGGAGCAGAACCGGGTGTTGTTTCTCAAATTCCCATTCGGTGATCAGCTTCTGCAGGCTGACGCGCGTGTGGATGGGAAGTTCCCCGGCGTCCAACCGCACCAGGACCTGGACCGAGATTAGATCTTCCAGCTGATGCAACGTCAAGGGGAGCGGCCAGGCCGCCGTTTGTGCGCGCCCGCTCAGGTTCACCGCGTTCAGGCTATACCATTTGTCCACATCGATGAGCCGGTCAAAGTGGCTGCGGAACGCATTCAAAAAAGTCGTCTGCCAGTTCAGGTTTTCCGAAAGGCGGATGAGCATGTCGCGCAGACATTCCGATCCGCCGCGCATACGGAGCAGTTCATGCACGAAAAGATGAGCGCAAGCTCGATAAAAAGCGGCTTCTTCCTCGGAGAGATGCTCGACGAGGGTCTGGCCCAGCTCATCAAAACGGAGCGCCGGCCGATCCCGCAGCAACTCCCGCGGCTGTTTCAAGGGATCCGGCACGCGTTCGCGTTGAACCACTTCGGTCCCCGGCTCGAGGGCCAGCGTGGGAAGTGAAGTGGCCTGCAATTCTGCCGCCAGGCCCAGGGCCAGCCAGGGCGGCAACTCCGCCTCGCGCAAGACGGCCTTGCGATTAGCCACTTCCATCAAGATCACTTCCACTGCCACCGCCAGAAAACGGTCCTTCTCGATTCGTTCCGGCAGATCGACCCGGTAACCCCAGCGGTCGGTGTAACGCACAGAAGTGATCCGCGGCTGCAAATGATCCTGCATGGTCGCATGCGTCGTCACCTGGATCGTCCCGCTATAGGAGTCCGGCAAACGGAGTTCGACGGCGACCAATTGCCGGATCCGTTCCAACGACACGGCGGTGGGCGCGGGGTCGAGTCGCAAGTATTCCACCGCGGACGTTGAGGATCTCGAGAAGGTGATGGGCACGGGCAACCCATGCACGATGAACTGGCCGGACTTGCTGCGGATCGTGACGGGTTCCAATGCCAGCAACGGGCTGAAGCAGCCCGAACCAGGCAGCAACAGCAACAGGCCGCACCAAACCCAAAACGCCAGCCCCCGGCCGGACTCGGCGAACGTCCGTCTGGCAGCAGCCAGTGCCAGGACGGGTCTGGGGTGGGCTCGATTCATCCTGAGCTGGTTAATCTCTGGACTTGCTGGATGGCGGCGGCTTGGACGCTTTGGCCGGCTTTTCCGACTTGGCGGCCGGCTTGGCCTCGGTTCCGCCGGTCGCCGCCGGCTTGGCCTCGCCAGTGGTGCCGCTGCCACCGGTGCTCCCTGCCTCTTTCTTCGCGGCTTCCTTGTACTTTTCGCTGCGATAATCCGTGATGTAGAAGCCGCTGCCTTTGAAGATCAGACCCGCGCCCGCGCTAATCACTTTCTTGACCTTGCCCCGGCCCCAGGTCTTTCGCGCACAAAGTTCTCGTGGACAAACCGTCAGCGGCCGAGCCGCCATGGGCTGGAACTTTTCAAATTCATGTCCGCACTTTCCACAGACGTATTCGTAAGTCGGCATAAACCAAAACTGTCCTGGATGCGGCGGCCCGGGCATGGGCATTCACGCAGCCCGCCGTCAGACGGGCTGGGACGCACTTGGACGGTCTGCACAGTGCAAAGATGGCGTCCGGATGGCAAATGGAAAATCTAAATCCCATCAACACAGGGGCCGAGGTCGCGAGGTACACCCTGAGCCTGTCGAAGGGTACACCCTGAGCCTGTCGAAGGGCTCTGATCCTGGGATAGAGTGAGCCCCTTCGACAAGCTCAGGGCAGGCCTCCTTACGTCGGCTCACCTCCCAGAGGGAAGCTTCAGGGGCCGCCCTGCAAGGCCTCCATCTGCCACCGGACGATGCTGCGCAGGGAGTCGACTTCGGCGTCGGAGACCCCTGCCTGATTCAAATCCACGCCGACCGCGGTAAGCCAGGTTTCCGAGCTGGGATGATATTTGAGGTCGGTGCGCAGCCGTTGCTCCAGGTCGGCCATATGGCCGGCGCCGTAAAAGACGGCGATGGACCCTTTCTTACGCGCCGCCAGTTCAGTGGCGAGATCGGCGAGCACAACCTTATTGCGTTCCTGAATAATGACCATGAGGAGTTTTTGAATCGAGGGCGGTACGCCCTTCATCTTGGCCATGTCTCCGCGAAAGGCGCCCAGCGCTTCAATCAAGAGGAGCTTGGTCATGGCCTGGAGCTTGGGGCTGGACCCGATCAGCTTAAGACCAAACTGCATCAGGATACCCAGGGTGGAACTGCCATTCATCATGCCCAATAGCTGCTGAAACTCCTGACCCGCCTCGCTCTCCCCCCCGTCCCCGTCGTGGCGTGCGCCGGCCAGCAGACGCTCAAGCTGTGGAATCGTCAGGTCGCTATTGCGAAAATGAGCGCGGTCGTAGTCCACCGCTTCCAACTGAAACAGCAGACCCAACGCTCCCGCCATCGTGTGTTGCAGGGATGATTCTTCCTCCGGACTAAACCGGGGACCCTTGGTGTTGGCCCCCACTCCTTCGAACAACACCACATCCCGCTGATCCAAATAACGCTGCAACGTTGCGTAATAGTTCGATTCCCCCACGTGCGACGCCCCGACCAGCCAGATCTCCGGCCCATGGCCGCGCACGGGCCGAAAACGGCGCAGCGCAATCTGCAGCGAGACCTTGCCTGGATCCGCCCGGACAATCCGCATGTAAGGCTCCGGAGCCGGCGTGGCTGACTGCCGCGGAGCGCTGGCGCACCCGGCCAAAAACAGAGCCAGACCGAGCCCCAACACTCGGGCAAGGGGACTACTGGAAACGGAAAGGAAGCCAGACCTAGGGGTAAGCGGCGGAGCCATGAAACGGAGATGCGACGCGAGTGCCAGTGCTATGATGTCTGCCCTAACCGCCGATGCAACTCATCGAACGGGCGGGCGGGACGAACTCCGGTTCGCCGATGTGATGGCGTGCTTCTTTGGCCCAAAGGACCTCGCGGACGAACGACTCGACACTTTGGTCAGGGTCACCTCTTCGCAACCGGCTGCGCAGGTCGTGTTCAGTGACGCTAAACAGACAGGTCCGCAATTGGCCGTCGGCAGTCAATCGGAGACGGTTACAATGCCCGCAAAACGGTTCGCTGACCGGGGCGATGATGCCAACTTCGCCTGGCGCATCGGCGAAGCGCCAGCGCCGGGCGGTTTCGGCGGGATTCGCGGGCGCCATCGGCTGGAGGTCAAAACGGGCTTGAAGCCGGGCCAGGATTTCACGGCCGGGAACGACCATGTCCTTCAGCCAGACGCGCCCCGAATCCAGCGGCATGAACTCGATGAACCGGACCGCCAACGCGGAGGAAGCGGCAAATTCAGCCAGAGCCTCGATCTCATGATCGTTGATGCCCCGGATGATGACGGCATTCACCTTGATCGGATCCAAACCCAATTCCCGCGCCAACCGGATCCCGGCCAGGACTTCGCCCAGCCCGTCGCGTCCGGTCATCTTCTGAAAATTCGCCCGATCCAACGAATCGAGGCTGAAGCTAATCCGGCGGAGCCCGGCCTGCCGCAGGGCTTCTGCCTTGTGAGCGAAATGAAAGCCATTGGTGGTGAGAGCAAGATCCCGGATGCCCTCGATGCGCACGAGTTTCTCGACCAGTCTCTCCAGTTCCTGGCGCAGCAACGGTTCTCCGCCCGTCAGGCGGAGCTTGTCGATGCCCATGCCCGCCAGCAACCGAACCACACGTTCGATCTCTTCGAAGGACAGCACGTTCGCGCGCGGTGCCCATTGCTGCGCGATCGGTTTGGACCGGGGAAGCTGCGCCCAGCGGCCCCGATAGAAGTTAAAGGCCGCCTCCGTTTCCGGCAGGCAGTACAGACAGCGAAAATTGCAGCGGTCGGTAACACTGATCCGCAGGTCGCGAATGACTCGACCATGCGAATCCACCAACGCGCGCGACTGGCTCATCACTTGGGTGCGGGCGTGGGGGCGGCTTTGTTGGTCACGACGGTGGCGCCCCCGTCCTGCTTGAGCTCGACATTCAGGCTGAAATTGTTGCTGTGTCCGGGCGTGGCTCCGGCCATCAGACGTTCGGCGCCTTTTTTATCCTGCTGACCATAGATGCCCATGCGCAGCCATTCCAGTCGTCGGGCGACGGAAAGTTCCTCTTTAAGTTTGGCGACTTGGGTGCGGAGGGCGGACAGATCGTTAAACTGCCGTTCCAGCTCTGCCTTCTCGACTTGAAGTCGTTTCAGCTCTTTGAGCAGGAATTCCCGGTCTCCTTCCGAGGCTACCAGCTTGCGTTCGGTATCGGTGATTTGTTTGCCCAGTTTGCCGATGGAGGCGGTGAGGTCATCCATTTTTTGGGTCAAAGCGTTGGTTTGACTGGTTAATTGGGCGATTTGAGTATCCCGCCGTTCGATCTCGGCCCGGGCGGCTTCGGCCGCGGCCTGCATTTCCTTTTGGGTCCGGGCCAGGTCGGCGGACAGCCGGTTCAGGTTGTTGGAAGCGCCGGAGAGTTCTTCGATGCGCAGATTAAGATTGGTTTCCAAATATATCGAAACCCTTTGCTGCTCATCCAGCTTGGTCTTGGTTTCATCCACCGTTTTGGCGAGCACGGCGATCTTTTCCTCGTCCACTTTCTTCTCTTCGACCGCCTGTTTGTGGCGCATCATTAACCCCACCCCAAGACCGAGGGAGGCCAGAATCAAGAAAACAATAGCTACCTTCATATGCTTATTTCTTTGGGAGGATGCTTGGGCTGGGCCGAAATGGCAAGCGCGACATCCGGTTCTTGATTAAGAGACGGCCTCACCTAGATTTGATTCATGGAATTACCTGATGCCGTGCCGGTCATGACCCTCCCCAGCGCGACGCTCTTTCCTCAAGCCCTTCTGCCCCTTTACATTTTCGAGCCTCGTTACCGGCGGATGTTGGCGGACATGCTGCGCAGCGATCGCATGTTTTCCGTTGCCATGCAGCAACCTGGCAAACAACGGGAGCTGCCTTGTCCCGTGGCCGGCCTGGGATTGATCCGGGTCTCCGTCGGTTATCAGGACGGCACTTCCCGCCTGATCCTGCAGGGACTGACACGCGTCGAACTGATCCGCACGGTGCAGACCAAGCCCTATCGGATCGCCAGTATCCGGCCGCTTCAGTCCCCTCCGCATAATGGCAGTTCGATTCAAGGCCTGGTGGCCAAGGTCCATGCCTTGGTCGAAGAACGGGTTGGCCTGGGCTCTTTCCCGCTGCCTTTCTCCGCCTTTCAGAATTCTGCCGCGTTCCCAGGAAAATCAGCGTCCGGCAAAACCAAGTTTTCCTCCAAGGAAATCCTGGATTACCTCGAGTCCCTCGAGGATCCCGATCAACTGGCTGACCTCGTCTCCTGCGCGCTGCTGCCCGGTGGGCTCGAGCGCCAAAAGATTCTGGCCACGGTTGATCTCGAAGAACGTCTCCGCTGTCTGATCCATTTTTTGGTGGCGGAAATAAACCGCGCTCGCGAAGATGACGCAAAATGAGCGGAGCTACCTCATCACCTGCGTCAGGCTCACCGGATCCGGTTCCTGGGACGCCCGCGTCCGAGCGGGACGAACTGCAGACCGCGCTGTTTCTCGATTTGGTGGCCCAACACGCGAACCTGGCTCTCATCTTCCTGGGACAGATCCCACACCCGGAAACCGGCAAGCGCATCCGCGAACTGGAAACGGCGCGTCACTTCGTCGATCAGCTGGAGATGCTGGAAACGAAAACGCGAGGCAACCTCAATAAGCACGAGGAAACTCTGCTGAAACAAAGCCTGATGGCGGCGCGGATGGCATTCGTCGCCGCAGTCGAACATCCGCCGGAGTCTGCGTCGCCCAAGGCTGCCCGCCAAACTACAGCCGCCCCGGCCGAACCCAATCAACCCGCCACGGCCGGCGCTGCCCCCGCCACCGGGGTAGTGCCCGGGCCCGCGTCGCAAGCGGAAGCGCCGGCATCCACCTCCGCGCCCGCTCCCGGCGCCCCGGCCAGCAGCAGCCCGGATGACGAACGCAAGAAGTTCGTGAAGAAGTATTAACCAAGCGGCGAAGAATTGGAGGCGTTCGCTACTCATGGTCCGTTTAGTCTTGTTTGACATCGACGGCACGCTCATCCAAAGCGGCGGCGCTGGGGAAAAAGCCTTTGGCCAGGTGTGCCGCGCGGAATTTGGCATCGCCGACGGCACAGCTGGCCTGCAATTTGCCGGACGCACGGACCCGTCCATTGTGCGGGACTTTTTCATCCAGCATGCGATTGAGCCGTCGCCCGAAAACTTCAGTCGTTTCTTTTCCCGATACGTTTTTTGTCTGGACGATCAGCTGCGCCAGCTGGCCGGCCGGGTTCTTCCGGGAGTCCATTGCTGGCTGCATGCATTGGAATTGCTTGCGCAGCGGCCGGTGCATGGATTGCTCACGGGCAACATCCGTCTCGGCGCTCAGATCAAGCTGACGCATTACGGGCTTTGGGAGAGCTTTCGGCTGGGCGCCTTTGGTGATGATCACGAGGATCGCAATCAGATCGCCGTCATTGCCCGCGAGCGGGGCCGTCAGTTGCTCGACCGCGACTTGGAGGGCGAAGAAATCCTGGTTATCGGCGACACACCGCGAGACATCGAATGCGCTCGCGCCATCGGGGCGCGCTGTCTGGCCGTGGCGACAGGCAGTTACCGGGCGAATGAATTGAAGTCAGCCGGCGCCACCTGGGCCGTGGATACACTTGAAGATATTTCGCCGACAGAAACGTGCGGTTGACCAACACACCCCGGATTGGATTATTGGATTACGTCAGTGTTTGTGAGGCCGGCCGGTGCCGCAAAGCCCGCACGAACTGGGCTGTCCTGAACAACTCGCTGCTCCACTGCCGCCGGTCGAGGTTCCTCCCGAGGCAAAGACGGAGAACTGTTTCTTTAGCCGTTTGGACCCGCACTGCGGGCAGGGAGTGCCCTCCCATTGACTCGAGCGAATCAGGACCTCGGAGTCTTTTCCGCATTGTTCACAGTGAAACTCGTAAATCGGCATGCGAATGTGGCAAGTCTATCTATTTCCGCAAACGATAGAACTTAGGTGCGGAGCTGAGTGGCGAAGTCACACTGCCGGCTGCGGTCAGCGGGTTGGGCGCACCCGCCACGGCCGTCCAGTTCGCGGGAGTGGCGCCGCCCAAGGAAGGAGTCGATTCCAGCGTGAAGCCGATCGCTTCGGGTCCCCAACCGATTTGAGCATTGGGACCTTGAACGGTGATGGAGAGCGCAAACCCAAACGGCACGACGGAGAGCTCGGCGCCGAAGACAACATCCGATGAATTCATCCCTCCTTGATGCACCTCGATCGCCAGCAGGTAATTCCCGGACGCGTGGTTAAACTCGAAACTTTGCAAGGAGGCTTCGCCGCCGGCGACGAGGGCGCGCGTGGTGAAAACGACGGGCGAAACATCCGTCGGCATGTTGTAGCGACTCAGTTCAACCCCATTCAGGTAAAACACAGCACCGTCGTCGATATAATGAGAGAGCTGAAACGCCGTGCGCGGCGGCAGCGCCGGGAGGG
Organism: Verrucomicrobiia bacterium; assembly: GCA_035577805.1. Lineage (GTDB taxonomy): Bacteria > Verrucomicrobiota > Verrucomicrobiia > Limisphaerales > JADJPG01 > DATLUX01. The sequence goes on along the minus strand of DATLUX010000325.1, from coordinate 12,971 downwards.
TGACAAGCCGCCGGAAATAGGCGGTCACGGACGCGTCGGGGAAGTTCGCATCGCTGTTGGCGGGCAAAGGCGTCACGATCTTGGGCGGTGGCAGGATGTTGATGACGGCGGCATCCTGTTCGAAACCAAAGAACGCCTGGCCGGACTGCCAAGATCCGTCATTGAAGGCCGGGGCAAACCAGGGCGTGACCGCGAGGGTGGCATCCTGGCTGTTGGTTTCGTACTTCCAGGTGCCCGTGCCATAGGTGAAGAGCACATTGATCTGCGTCGCCACCATGCTGGTGGGATTCGGGTTGATGACGTTTCGGAGCGGCGCATTGTCGGTCACGTTCGAGACTTTGACCAGATAGATTCCAGCAGCCCGAGCTGCCGTCGTCAGGGTGACCGTTCGCCCATCAGCGGACAACACAGCGGAGTTCACCGCGACGGTGGGCGTGAAGGAATAGTTAGCCGTGGCCTGCGCTGAGCCGGGCTCCAGAGGTTCGGAGAAACTCAGCGACACCGTGGTGCCGTTGGGATTGGCCGTAACCGAGCGTAACATCGGACCTTCGGTATCCTGGCCGGTGCTGTATTTGATGATCAACCCTGGCGGATCGGCGGCGTCCGAAGAATCGGGCCGATACCCGTTGTCGGCGGTATTGATGAAGACCCAACCATAGTTGGGTGCGCCTTCCGCCCAGGTCCGAATGCTTTCAGTGACATCGAGATTGAGAGTGAAGGGTGGCAGCGGCGAAATGATCTGCAATTCCGGCACCGCGGCGGCTTCAATGTCGTCCGGCTGGATTCCATCGATAAAAAAGTTCCAGGTGGCGGTGTTCTGATCCCAGTCCGTCAGCATGCGATAGAGATTGACGGGTGTGCCATCCGCGTCGGCGCGAGTGTGATTGAGCACGAGCGTAGCGGAGAGGATCAAAGCCCCGGGCGGGACTTGACCGGGCTCATCACCGAAGATGTTGTCGAACCGGAGTAACGCTTGCGACACACCGCCTTGGGGATTGACCTGGTCGGACTCGAGGTAAGGCAGCGTGCTTTGGCTGGTATCGGGCGCGTCACTGGTAATGAAGGTGTCTTGCGTCCCGAGATAAGTGCCGGCGTTTTGCTTGAAACCGACCCCGGAGAACTCGACATCGATTTGGGTGCCTTCGGGTATTTCGTTGTCATGCAGGTCGGCCACGCCCAGTTCCACGGCGACCACATACTGAACGCCGATCGTGCGGGCACCGGCCGTTTGCAGCGCCACGTCAAGCCCGTTGATCGTGACTCCCACCACGCCGAGTTCGGCAGAAGGATTGTTTTTCTCGCGGACATGCCAAAGGAAGGGTTGCCAGGATTCCTTGGTGCAGTTTGGGGTGATGGCCGAGCCCTGGCAGAGAGGTTCGTCCACCTTCACATTGACGACCGTCAAATCAAATGGGTCTTCAGCAGCAGAAACAAACTTGGGCGGGAACACATCCAGATCGACCGCGACGGTGGCATTGGCGCTGGTGTCGCTGCCCGCGGCATTCGCCACCACGCAGAAATAATCGCCTGCATCACTGAGGGCCGCATTGGTGATGATCAGCACGGCTTGGGTAACCGTGGGGTTGGCAGGATCAATCGCGCCGCCCACCTTCTGCCACGAATAGGTCAGACCCGCCCCGTCCGCCTGGACCTCCAGGGCGATGGTTTGGCCCTCTACCACGTTGGTCGAGTGAGGTTGGACCTTGATCAGCGGCGGGTTCACTCCGGTGCTGACCAGAAAGTTGTCGATCGTGTAGATACCGTCCGGGTTGGCCACCGCGTTGTCGTCCACCCACAAGATATAAAGATGACTCTGGGGCGGCCAGGAACCGAGGTCCAGAGTGGCCAGCTTTGGTCCGAGGAGTCCTCCCGAGACTTCGGGAATCGGCGTCCAACTGTTGGCGGTGCCCGTGACGCTGTAATACACAAGATGCCCCTCCAGACCGGTGTCTTCTGTCGTGGATTCGGTGCCGCTCAAGTCGTAGGAAATGACCACCGCCGGCAGATCGTCGGCCGTGTTGTTGATGATCTTGGCCAGGAGCACGGTATACGACACCCCAGTGGGGCGAGTCGTGACGTTAAGCCCGACCGAACTCCAGCGGGCCACGGCGTTGGCGCCCGGAGGATTGCCCGGGTCTGACGGCAAGGGAAAACGAATGCCGGCAACGGTGGCTACGGCCTGGAGGTCGGCCTCCAGCGACCCGGCATCAACGAAATCTGCAGAACCGTTGAGAACATTGCGCGCGGCGGTGGTCCATTCGTTGGTGGTGGGCAAGGTATTAAAATTCTGCAATGAACCCAACCCGATCTGCGCACGCCCTTGCGCTACACCCCAGGTAAAGCAGGCCAGACAAAAGACGAACCCCAAGACTTTCGAGGTCGACATGAACGTTGTCCGAGAGAAGTGTGTCGGGTGGCATGAGGCACGCATAAGTCACGTAACTACTTGATTTGTTGGTCGCATCCTGGATCGCGACGTCACGAACTCGCGCCGCACCTACGGGCGAAAAAGTGACCCGATCTGGAATGTTCACCTGAGAGTCGGCCTACCTAAACATCAGGTGTCGCGAAAAGCAATCATGAAAGTGGCGGATGCGGGTTCTTGCTTACCAGCGAGGGCCGCATTCGGGCCGAAATCGACCAGATTGAACCCATTCCCGATCAGTCAGTTAAGGTTTCAGCCTGCGTGATGCCCCCCGTTCCACAAGATTCAACGTTGCCTCGTTCAGGGCGTGAACCTAGACTGCCGCAGATGAAACAGCCGCTGGACTTCGAGAAGCCGATCGCCGAACTGCAGCGCAAACTCGAAGAACTGATCAAACATCGCGAGACCCACGGGATCGGGGTCAATTTCGATGAGGAGATCGCGCGTATCGAGCAGAAGATTGGCGAAACCCGCCGACAGATCTTCTCGAACCTCACTCCCTGGCAACGAGTGCAACTGGCGCGTCATCCTAGACGCCCGTTCACCCTCGATTATCTCGAGACCACTTTCTCGGATTTCGAGGAACTCCATGGCGACCGGCTCTTTGCGGAAGACCGCGCGGTGGTGGGTGGATTTGCTCGACTGGACCATCACAACGTCATGGTTCTGGGAACCCAGAAGGGGCGGGATACCAAGGAAAACATCAGGCGAAACTTCGGTTCGGCTCACCCGGAAGGTTATCGCAAAGCCCTGCGCTTAATGCGCTTGGCCGATAAGTTCGAGCTGCCGATCATTACCCTCATCGACACAGCCGGCGCTTACCCCGGCATCGGGGCCGAGGAACGGCATATCGCGGAAGCGATCGCCATGAATCTGCGCGAGATGATGCTCCTCGAAGTGCCGATCATCGCTGTGGTCATCGGCGAGGGCGGCTCCGGAGGCGCTTTGGGCATCGGGGTCGCTGACCGCGTTCTCGTGCTTGAAAACGCTTACTACTCCGTCATCAGCCCCGAAGGCTGTGCCGCCATCCTGTGGAAGGATCGCGCGGCCGCCAGCAAGGCCGCCGATGCCCTTAAGATCACCGCCAAAGACCTTCTGGAACTAGGCTTGGCGGACGAAACAGTGCCCGAACCGCTCGGCGGGGCCCATAACGACCTGCCAACCACCGCCGCCAATCTCAAGCAACATCTCCTCGCCAACCTAGAAAAACTTCGCACCGTCTCCCCACCCGAACGACTGAAGGCCCGATACGCCAAATTCCGCGCTCACGGTCGATTCCAGGAAAAACGATCCGCCGCCGCCTAAGCCAATCAGCCAATGAGCCAATGAAGCCCCTCGCTTCGAAGTCGAGGCGCGCCGTTTTGGCCCGGACTGGGCCCTCGTTTCGGGCACGACCGCCTCAGCCCGCCGGACCATCCGCATGCTTTATCCGCTGACCTTCGTGCCGGTTTTCAAGGAACGGGTTTGGGGCGGCCGCAACCTGGAACGTCTCTACGACAAGCCTCTGCCCCCAGACAAACCCATTGGCGAATCATGGGAGATCACCGATCGCCCTGATGAAGTCAGCGTCATCGCCAACGGACCCCTGGCCGGACACACCCTGCGATGGCTGATGGAAAATCATCGACGCGACGTTCTGGGCTCCGAAGCTCCGGCCACGGGTCCATTTCCATTATTGATCAAACTATTGGATGCCCAGGAAACCTTGTCCGTGCAGGTCCACCCGCCGGCCGAGGTGGCGGCAAGGTTGGGCGGTGAACCTAAAACCGAGCTGTGGTACATCGCGGAAGCCGCTCCCGACGCGGCGCTCTTCGTCGGTTTGCGCCGCGGCGTGACTCGGCAGGTGTTCGAGGCTCAGCTCCAGGCGGGAAAGGTTGCCGAATGTTTACATCGGATTCCCGTTGGGAGAGGGGATGTCATGTTCCTGCCGAGCGGCCGGTTGCATGCCATTGGGGCCGGCAACGTGATCTTCGAGATCCAACAAAACTCCGACACGACTTACCGCGTCTTCGACTGGAATCGGGTCGGTCTGGATGGCAAGCCGCGCACCTTGCACATCGCCGAGTCCCTGGCCTCGATCCATTTTGACGACATCGAGCCATCCTTAATCGCGAGCCTGTATTCACGGAATCGCACCTTCAAGGTCCGTTATTTGGTGGATCATCCGTTGTTTCGAGTTGACTTGTGCGCGGTCCGGCGGCATGGGCGATTTCATTTGCGCGGGGACTGTGCGCAGATCCTCGGGTTGGTGAAAGGGCGCCTGCAGTTGACGCATCCGGCCGGGGACGTGACGTTGGGTGCCGGCCAATTCTGTCTGCTGCCGGCCTGCCTGGAGCGGGTCACGATCGTTGCTGAACTGCAAAGCGAATTTCTCCATGTGCAATCTGATTCGCGCGCCTGAGATGGATCGAAAGGTCAGACCATACGACGACAGAGTGAAATGCCTCCGAGATTGAAGGAATTTTTATGGCGTTGGATCATCACCACGGTGGGGGTCCTGGTGGCGGCCCACGTGGTCCCAGGCATCCATTACGATCGCGGCCATTGGGAGGCGTTGCTCGTGGCGACTCTGGTGCTGGGATTGCTCAACGCGTTTCTGCGCCCGTTGCTGATGCTTTTGTCCCTGCCCCTGGTTGTGTTCACGTTGGGCTTTTTCATCCTGATCATCAACGCCGCGCTGCTCTATCTGGTCGGCCAGTTGGTGAAAGCGTTTCACGTCGACCGGTTCTCTGATGCGTTTTGGGGCGCCTTGATCATCAGCATCGCTTCCTTCTTCCTCCAGGTGCTCACCGGCACCGGCAATACCCAGGTCCGGTTCCGACGCGGCCGGCCGCGACCCCGTTCCCGACGAGACGGCAAAGGCAACGACGACGGGCCAGTCATTGATGTCTGACTAACTAACGATCCAGACTCTCGGACCGCTCACAACGGCAGTACGCCGCATGAAGGGTAGCAATCCCACGCGCTTGGAATTCCCTTTCAAAGTCGGTCACATGCTCGAGTAATGAAGGCGGCACGGGGCAAGAAACGAACCGTGCGTCGCCCGCGAACACCTCCTGGATCTGCGTGAGGTAATTCGGGTCGTCCGTGCGAAAACACACCAAACCACCTGGTGTGAGGACGCGGGCCGCGAGCGCTGGAAACCCCTGCTTAACCAGCCTATGCTTGTGATGCTTTCGCTTCGGCCAGGGATCAGGAAAATACACGTGCAACATGCTCGTGCTGGCCGGGGGCAGGAGGAATTCCAGAAAGTATCCGGCTTCAATCCGCATCAGACGCACATTAACCAATCCGGCTCGGAGCGCTTTCCGATCCAGCTTGCGCAGCCGGCCCAAAAGCCGTTCGACGCCAATGAAATTGCGTTCCGGCCAGCGTTTAGCCCACTCGGCCAGGAACGAGCCGTCACCACTGCCTAATTCCACTTCCAAAGGACGCGCGACCGGGAACATGTCTTCCAACCGAACATGTTCCACCCAACAGGCCGGTCGATAGATGAGGCTGGTCATCGTGACGAGGCGGGCCTCCGGAAGGGAACGAAGGAAACCGGTGGTACCCCCGCACGGAATTGAACCGTGATCCATCATTTAGGAAACGATTGCTCTATCCATTTGAGCTACGGGGGCCCGGACCGCCGTGGCCGAGCTTACAGCCGGTGGCTGAAGATTGACAAGGACCGCAGCGCCATCCCCGCGACATCCGCGCCATCCGCTCCAGGGGCAGGGTCAAGGACTGCGAAACCGCCGACGGGCAATAGGCCCATGAACCGAGCCGGCCATAGGGCCGTAGGGCCGCGGTCCGGTTCGAAGGGCATGGTGTGGATTCCTTTACAGGCTTGTCTCCCCAACGAGCCAGGCGAGCCAGGATTTCGCCTTTGACTCAGCCTCGGGCTTGGCTATCCTCTGCCCCCTTGCGTTTATGGCTAAATTGACCGTCAACGATCTCCAAGTGCGTGGTCAGCGCGTCTTTGTACGCGTGGATTACAACGTCCCAATGGAGGAAAAGGACGGCCAAATGGTGATTAACGACAGCACCCGGATCCGCGAGACTTTGCCGACCCTGAACCTCTTAATCGAGAAAGGCGCCAGGATCATCCTGGCCGCCCATCTGGGCCGGCCTAAGGGCCAGCGCGACCCCGCCCTGTCGCTGCGTCCGGTGGCCGCCCAATTGGCGGATCTCATCCATCGTCCAGTGGCCTTTACCGATGATTGCATCGGCGAAAAAGTCGAAAAAACCGCCGCAGCCCTGAAGGACGGGGATATTTTGTTACTCGAGAACGTCCGTTTTTACCCCGAAGAGGAAGCCAACGACCCGGCGTTCGCCGGGAAACTCGCCCGTGTAGCCGACGCCTACGTCAACGACGCCTTCGGAGCCGCCCATCGCGCGCATGCGTCTACCGAGGGCATTGCCCGTTTGGTGGGACAGCGCGGCGGCCAATGCGCCGCCGGCTTGCTCATGGAACGGGAACTGAAATTCCTGGGCGACGAACTGGAAGCGCCCGCCAGGCCGTTTGTGGTGCTCCTCGGCGGCGCCAAAGTGTCGGATAAGATCAAGGTCATCGACCGGCTGCTGGACAAAGCAGACACGCTCCTGATTGGCGGCGCCATGGCCTACACCTTCAAGCTGGCCATGGGACTGAAAACGGGCAAATCGCTGGTGGAACCAGACCGGACAGAGCTGGCGAAGAGCGCCTTGGCCAAGGCGGCCAAGAAAGGGGTCAAGTTGGTCCTGCCCAGCGACAACGTCGTGGCGGAGCCGGTTGAGACCGGCAAGTTGAATAAGAAGGGCAAACCCGTTTTGGACTTCCAAAATGTCCGTGTGAGCACTCAGCCCGACATCCCGGATGAAGCGGAAGGATTGGACATCGGGCCGGAGACCGCCCGGACCTACGCCGCAGCCATCCGCAGTGCTAAGACCATTTTGTGGAACGGGCCGATGGGGATGTTCGAAGATAAACGATTTGCCGAAGGGACCAGCGCGGTGGGTAAAGCCGTAGCGGAAGCGACCGAGAAAAACGGTGCCAAGAGCATCATTGGCGGCGGGGACAGCGTCAAAGCGCTGAACCAGGCCGGCTTGGGTGGCAAAGTAACTTTCATGAGCACAGGCGGCGGTGCCAGCCTGGAATTCCTCGAGGGTTCAGTGCTGCCGGGCGTGGCGGCGTTGTCCGACCGATAACGGACCAAGCAGGACCGGAGCCCATCAGACGAACCACTAATTCCGAACCATCCCGAACAGACTGTGGACAAGGAACGTAAACTCATCATCGCCGGGAACTGGAAGATGAACAAGACCGTGGCTGAGGCTTTGGACTTGGTCACCAGTATCAAACGCGAGCTCAAGGATGTGAAAGAAGTGGACATCGTGGTATGTCCTCCCTTCACCGCGCTTAGCGAAGTGTCCAAGGCCATCCTGGACTCCAATATCCGATTGGGCGCGCAAAACATGAGCGAACATATGTTCGGCGCGCATACGGGCGAGATCGCCGCCGGCATGCTCAAGGAATTTTCGGTGCGCTACGTGATCCTGGGCCATTCCGAACGGCGCCAACACCAGAACGAAAGCAGCGAACTGGTCGCCCGCAAGGCGCTGGCCGCCCATCAAGCTTCTCTCAAGCCGATCGTTTGCGTGGGTGAAACATTGGCGGAACGGGAGAACGGCCAGATGGAGAACGTGCTCTACAACCAGGTGCGCAACAGCCTGGCCGGACTGAGCAAAGAGCAGATGGCCGAAACCATCATCGCCTACGAGCCCGTCTGGGCCGTGGGCACCGGCAAAACCGCCACCACCAAACAGGCCGAAGATACCCAGGCCTTCATCCGCGGGCTCCTGGTCAAACTGTTTGATGAAGTCGTCGCGCGACGCGTCCGCATCCAATACGGCGGCAGCGTCAAACCTTCCAATACGCGCGATCTGATGAGCCAGCCCGATGTGGACGGGGCCCTGGTCGGAGGCGCTTCCCTTGAAGCGCGCGCCTTCGCTGATATCGTGAAGAACTCGATTTAGTTTGGATTTAGTTAACGGAATCTCGCTTATGATCATCCTCACCTGGTTGTTAACCTTCCTTCTGGTCCTGGATTGCATGGTGCTCGGACTTTTGGTCCTGATCCAATTGCCAAAGAAAGAAGCCGGCATGGGACAGGCCTTTGGCGGAGCCGCCACCGACGCGTTGTTCGGCGCCGGCAGCGGCACTGCTCTCACCAAGATGACCAAATACGCGGCCGGCTTCTTTTTCATTCTGGTCATGGTGCTGGCCGTGGTGTACGGCAACGTCAACCGCTCCAAAACCGGCGATCTGCGCAATCTGCTGAGCCAGGAAGACAAGCTCAGCACCGTCACTCCCTCCACCAAACCTGCCACGAACACGGCGGCCGCAGCGGCCGCGGGAGGCGTTAACACCAACCAACTCAAGCTCAACTTGACCAACGCCAACCCCGCCCCCGCCACGAGTTCGGTGCCGCCGGTCGAGAAGCCCAAGTAGCCTCAACCCGAAGCCGGCAGCATGTCTGCAAGGCGTCGTCTTCTGCTGGGCAGTTTGTCCCTGGCGCTAGCGACGTTGTTCTTCGGATGTTTGCGCCAGGATCCCCGGGCCGACCTGGTGATCATCAACAACGTTGAACCCGGTTCACTCGATCCCGCCACCGCCATCGGCATCGAAGAAATGCGCATCGTGACGGCGTTGTTCGAAGGATTGACCCGCGTCGATCCGGTCACGGCTCGCGCCATCCCCGGCCTGGCTGAGCGCTGGAGCACCTCGCCCGATGGACGCACTTATACCTTTTTTCTTCGTCCCAAGGCCAGGTGGTCCACCGGCGAGCCGATCCGCGCGGCGGACGTGCTGTACAGTTGGTTTCGGGTTTTGGACAAAAGCACCGCCAGCGATTACGCCGGCCAATTGTTCTACCTGAAGAACGCCGAGGCTTTTTACAACGGCAAGTGCGACCGAAAGCAAGTGGGGCTTCGCGCCCTCAACGATGACACCATCGAAGTGGAATTGATTAATCCCACCGCTTATTTCCTGGATTTGTGCGCTTTGCCCGTGCTGGCCGTGGTCCCTCGGCATGTTATCGAACGACTCGGCGACCGCTGGCTGCGGGCCAGACCCCTGTCGGTGAACGGCCCGTATCAGCTGGAAGATTGGCGCGTCAACACCAAGGTTCGTTTACGCAAGAATCCGCGTTACTGGGATGCCGCGCAGACCCGGTCCGAGCTGGTGGACCTGTTGCCGATCAGTAATCCCAGCGCCGCCCTTAACCTCTACCAGGCCCGGGAAGCAGATATCATCTGGGATAAAGATGTCGTGCCCGCTGAGTTACTCGAGGTTCTGCGAACCGCGCCCGACTATCACAGCTTCACGTATCTCGGCACTTATTTCCTCAGGATTAACGTGACCAGGAAACCCTTCGACGACCTCAGGGTCCGCCAGGCCCTCGCCCTGGTCATCGACAAGGAACGGATTGTGCGAAACCTGCGCAAGTCCGGAGAACCGGTCGCGAATCACCTGGTCCCGCCCGGGACGCTGAACGCCAAGCTGCCGTCAGGTTTGCCCTACGATCCGGAGCGAGCCAGGCGTTTGCTCAAGCAAGCCGGTTATCCCGGGGGGCAGGGGTTTCCGGCCTTCGAATATTTCTTTGATTCCGCTGGCGGCGGTGCCTCGCTCATTCATGGACAGATCGGGGTGGAACTGCAGCAGATGTGGCAACGCGAGTTGGGCCTTAAAGTAGGTTTGCGCCGGATGGAAAAGAAAGTTTTCCTGCGCGCCCAATCGGATCTGCAGTATGACGTGAGCCGGAGCAGTTGGATTGGGGATTACAATGATCCGACCACGTTTTTGGACTTGTTCCTGAGCAACAACGGCAATAATCGCACGGGCTGGAAGAACCCCAGCTACGACCATTTCTTGCAGCAAGCCAGTACGCAAACCGATCTGGACACGCGCGCGACCCTCTTGCAGCAGGCGGAAACGTTGTTAGTCCGGGACGAAGTTCCTTTGATTCCCCTCTTTTTCTATAACGGATTCAATTACTACAACCCGGACCGGATCCAGGGGATCCATCCCAATATCCTGGACTTGCATCCCCTCGGTGCGATTTGGAAGGTGGCCTCCCGTTAGCAGCCGTAGCGGCAGGTCTATGAATGGCGCTTTCGAATGTGGCAATTCCCCTTTGACAGTGGGTTCTGCGATTGGCAAGGTTCCGCCTCGCTTTACCCGAAGTGGAATCAGGCCCGCGACGGGTGATCGCGGGAGGGCACGTCCCTCCCGATAAGGAAATTTATGGCAGAACTTGTTGGCAATCTGTTGGTGGCGCAATCGGGCGGTCCTACGGCCGTGATCAACGCCAGTGTAGCCGGGGTTATCCAGGAAGCAGGCCGGCATGAGTGTATCGAAGAGATCTATGGCGGACGCAACGGGATCTGGGGAATCTTGCGCGAGGACCTGATCGATCTAAACGACGAAAAGGCCAAGACCATCGAGGGCCTCAAGTATACTCCCGCCGCGGCTTTAGGCACCTGCCGCTACAAACTCGACTTCAAAAAGAAGCCCGAACAAGCCGCCCAGGATCTCGAACGGCTCTTCGCCGTCTTCCAGGCCCATAGCATCCGCTATTTCTTCTATTGCGGCGGCAACGATTCCCAGGATACCGCCAACAAGGTCCATCACGAAGCCGTCCGGCGCGCCTACGATCTGCGTGTGATCGGCGTCCCCAAAACCATCGACAACGACCTGCCCCATACCGACCACTCTCCCGGATACGGTTCAGCCATCAAGTACGCATCAGCCACCATCATGGAAATCGCTGCCGATGTGACCAGTATGGCCACTGAATCCGGCAGCTGCATCATCATCGAGGTCATGGGCCGGCAAGCCGGCTGGATTGCCGCCGGCACCGTCCTGGCCAAACGCGCCGCCCACGAGGCGCCTCACCTTATCCTGACCCCCGAGGTGCCCTTCGTCGAAAGCGCTTTCCTGGCCCGCGTCCGCGAGGTTATCGACGCCCACCGCTGTTGCGTGGTGGTCGTGGGCGAAGGCCTCAAGAACCAGGATGGCCAGGAAGTTTCCGTCGACAAATCCAAAGTCGATGCCTTCGGCCATCCCGTCCTGGCCGGTGTGGCGGAAAAGCTCGAGGAATTGGTCAACCAGCATTTGAAGGTGAAAACCGGCACCGTGAAACTCGGCCACGCCCAACGCGCCGCCGCTCACTTCGGCAGCGCCGTCGATGCCATGGAAGCCGCTGCTTGCGGCGAAGCGGCCGTCCGCGCAGCCATCGACGAAAAGAGTGGTTTCATGGTCAAACTGGTCCGGATGCAAAGCGAGCCCTACAAGTGGACCACTGACCTCCAACCGCTCGACGACATTGCCAATGCCGAGCACCTCGTCCCGCGTGATTGGATCTCCGATGACGGCTTTTTGCCCAACGAAAAGTTCATCGCTTACGCGCGGCCGCTCATCCAAGGCGAAGTCAAAGTTCCTTTCGAAGGCGGCTTGCCCAAGTACGTCGCGTTGGAACGCAGCCCGGTAGAAAAGAAGTTGCCTCCTCTAGGGTGACCCCCACCCCCACCCCCGACCCCGACCGGCTCTCGACTATCCAGTCTTTGCTGGAGGCAGCGCGGACTTTGGCCGCTCGCGCCGCTCGCCTGCGCTTTGGTCCGCCCGTTGCTCACGTTTACAACCCGCTCGACTACGCGTGGGAGGTCCATCGGCTTTACCTGCAGAAATACGGGCAGGGGCCCAAACGGGTGGTGTTCCTCGGCATGAATCCAGGACCCTTCGGCATGGTCCAAACCGGCGTTCCGTTTGGAGAAGTGACCGCCGTTCAGCAATGGCTCGGGCTCAGCGCGCACGTTCGGGCTCCTGGGCGAGTTCACCCGAAACGGCCCGTGGAAGGTTTCGCCTGCCGGCGCTCGGAGGTGAGCGGGCACAGGTTGTGGGGGCTGTTCGCCGATCGCTTCGGCGATGCCCAAGACTTTTTCGCCGGCCATTTCGTCGCCAATTATTGCCCCTTGGCCTTTGTCGATGTACAAGGCCGCAACCTTACCCCGGATAAACTAGGCGCCGCGCAGACGGAACAACTATTCGCCGCGTGCGACGAACACTTGCGCCGTGTCATCGCTGTCCTCCAACCGGAATGGATCGTCGCCATTGGTGACTTCGCCGCAAAACGAGCGCAGTCCATCGCCGAACTTGAAAGAACCGTCGCTCAGCCGCGGAAAACTCTGCGTTGCGGTAAAATTCTGCATCCCAGCCCGGCCAGTCCGGCGGCCAATACCAATTGGGCCGGCGCCGCCACCAAACAATTGGTGCAGTTGGGCGTATGGGAAAACTTGGGCAGGAAAATAGCTGGCAGAAAAATGGGGCGCTGCGTCAGTCAATGAACGCGGTGGCCATCTTTCTGCCCTAATCTTTCTGCCGTGCGTTTCGGGGGCAGGAAAATGACTGGCAGAAAAATGGCGCCAGGCAGTGCGTCGGTCAACGAACGCACGGCCTGCAGCTGTGACCATTTTCCTGCCCCCCATCTTCCTGCCCCCCATTTTCCTGCCCCCATCTTTCTGC
>DATLUX010000324.1:0-24710 GCA_035577805.1 Verrucomicrobiia bacterium | reverse complement strand
AGATGCTGAAGCCGGCTTTGCTAAGTAATAACCCAATCCAGAAACAGGCAGCAGAAAGGGCTCTGCCCAGAACGCCTAGTGGGCATCCACGGATTCCTCGTCAAAAAAGTCCCTTGCCTTCCCCGCCCAGTAGATAACCGCGTCGGTGTCTGGCTAAACGGACACCCGCCATGTCTGACCGGACTATCAATCCGGGAGTCGTAACAAAACGACAGCTGAGCCGGCGTGCTTTACCCCATGCCGCTCGACCACTTCGGCCGATGAGGCCAAACAAAGCGGCGATAGCGTCCATACCCGGCTTTTACCCGGGCGGCGTATGGATGGCAACAGGCTTGTGCTGGCTGGCGATCAGCAAACGCAATAATGAACCGTTCCGCTGGCATCCCCCTACGACTATCTTGGTCGCAATGGTCGAGGCTTTCAAAACAATCGACGCGTTTCGAGCGATGGGCACCAACGCTGTGCCGTTTTTGCTCACCCGGTTGAACCGGGATCTTGCACCGTCATGGATTGACCGCCTAGTCGGTCGACTGCCAAAACAGATCAGGCCGATACCAATGCATATCCAGGCAGGCCATGCCACCTCGCTCATTGTGCATTCGGTGCCTGACGGTGTTGACCTACTGAGGGCGGTCCGACAGGAGGGAGCAGGCAACACGACTTGCACCTATCCGGACTCAGAGTCCAACATTGGCGGCAGCGGAACCCTCTGCAGGAACGGATCCGGCATCTTCTCCACAGGATTGATGTCCGCACCGCGGATTCGCAGCGATTTGAGACGACAGCTGACCTGCCCCCACCTCCAAAATCTCCCTTGCCTTAGTCCCCCAGCGTCGTTGTCCCGTCAGGAAGCTTGGCGCAAATCGCAGGACTCCGGTATTGCGAGCGACAGGCCGTTGCGTATGATGACTCTTGATGGAGCGCCCATGCAAAACAATCACAAGATGAAAACGAAAACCTCACTGCTCTACGGACTGGCGTTCGCAATGTTCTCCGTAGCGATTGGAGCCGACACAGGTCCGCAGAAGCCAACCAGCGAACCGAAGGGCCAGTCTATTACTCTCGCTGATTCACACGAGGGGAGGTTGCGCGCATTGGTCTCGGAGCGCCTCAAGCTGAAAGCCAGCAAATCCGCGCTGTTAATGGTGCTTTCGGCTGCAAAGGAATTGCGCGATGTAGAGCTTCAGATGAGTAACACACCAACGCAGCGAGTCGCGGCCTTTGCGAGATACAGCGTCCTAATCACCGAGTTTGAGGGCGAGGCGGTAACCGCTCTGGATCATCGCATGATTCGCAAGCACCGGGAGGATGCGGAGGCCGACTTGCTCCGGGCAAGACGCGATCTGAAATGAGATTCGCCGCTTGCCCAACCCGAAAGCGCCTCCTGTTTGCTTGCGCGGTCTTGCTGGTCTGCGGGGCGCAGCGTCGGTGAGCCGGGACGTTCGTTGCGGCTGCTCACGCCATGCGCTTCCAACGTTACCTCGACCAAGTTCTTGACTGGCCCCAGTCTGGTCGGCACATCTTGGCGCAGTTCGACACCGACTCCATCTACGTCTATCAGGCATACCGACCTTCGATTGCTCGATTCGCGGTCGAGCATCAACAGTTCGGCGGCGATTTTAGTTTCAGCCGCATGAGTTGGATAAAGCCCAATTTTCTTTGGATGATGTATCGAGCAGGCTGGGCGACCAAGGAGGGACAGGAGCACATACTCGTCGTGCGCCTGCGGCGCACGTTCTTCGACGAGTTACTTCGGCTTGTTGTTCCTTCCGGCTTCGATTCGCGGCGGTTTGCTACACCCGAGGAGTGGCAGGCCGCAGTAGCGTCTTCCGATGTTCGTTGTCAGTGGGACCCAGACCATGACCCGTCTGGCCAGCCGGTCGAACGCCGCGCAGTGCAGCTGGGTTTGCGAGGCGTCGCACTCCGGAGATATGGGCAGCAGGAGTTGATTTCAGTCGAGGACATCACGCCGTTCGTGGCAGAGCAGCGGCAGCATCTCAACGACGGCTTCGTTGAGCTTCACACACCCGAGGAGCGAGTTTACTATCCAGGAGACCATGAAGCAGCAATTACCGTCCGCATTCAGACCGCAGCGCCCTAACATGCGCCGTGCGCCGGGTCGCTGAGCTTGGTTCGTTCGGGACAGCGTTGAGCATATGGGCACGTCATCTTCAGCACCGAAAGTTCCGGCGGCTCCGCGCCGGCCGTGGCCACTGTTTCTTGGCATCATTGCCTTCGCGGCGCTCATGGCATTTCGCTATGAGTTCACATCGATCTGGGTGAGAGCCGGAATCGCCGCCTGCGCTTTTGTAGCGCTTGGCGCCCTATTGAAAACTGAATCAATCTGGAGCCCCCAAGTGACTTACGGCTGGGAACAGCGAGAGCGGCCAGATTTTTCGCATCGCGTGGGAACGGAAATCCGAGACGATCTAACACCAGAGTCTTGCCTCGCGCTAAATCCACCTGAAGACCCGGAAAGACAATGAACACTCTAAGGCAGCTGAAACGTTCAGTACTCTCAATGATTTTGCTATGTTTGGGATGCGCAGTTCTTCACTGCATGGTTATGGGCCAACACACGAATATGCTCCACGTTTTCAGCGCCGGCAATATTCAGTTCTTTGCAGGCCTCGAAACTGTTAGGTCGCCGGCCAATAGCTGGGCGCCGGGTGAGCAACCCTTAGCTGTCGACTTCGAGAAACTCACCATCGCCGCAAAGCAACATTTGGTGCGCCGACATGGTAAGAGCATAGCCAGCAGCTCTCTTAGAGCCCTCGACATTAGACCGTTCTACTTCCGCAATCCTGCCACTGAAAATGAGCGCCGACGTCCTGGGGAAAAACAACGGCCTGCGTGGTATTTGGTCTTTCAGTTTTCGGACGTGCTCGCGGATGGCAGGCGGTTAGATCTGGACGAATGCAAGGTCGCAATGATGCTGGATGGTACGATCCTGGAAATGGTGAAACGTACGGAACAAGTAGCCCCAAAATAGGAATCGTATGAATCGCTTTTTTGGAATATTGGGCCTTTGTCTGTGCGTCAATTCTGTCCATTGCGAAGAGATGGTCGTCATCTTTCCACCTGGTCGCGCTGAGACGGCAAGGGACCGGACCGAATGGGTTGTGCCGGAAAAGAGGTTTTTGGATCCAACGAACTCTTGGGATCCTGAGTCGCAAAAGCTGCCCGCAGATTTGAATCGCTATTACGGAATCGCGAGAGCTAGCGCCATCACTAATTACACGTGGTCTTCTCCACCCGAACTGGCACTCATCGATATCAGGCAAATTACAGCGTTAGTTGGATCCGAGACCACCCCACAAGCTCCAGTAGAACGAGCGATAATTACCTTCTATTTCTACGACCCAGGAAGAAGTCGCTCTCCTATGGTAATGACTCAGATGCTTCTGGATGGGACAGTAGCTCAGCTACGATCCCAGCGAGCAAAGAAGCGGAGGAGACCTACCTAAACACAGCCAGCACGGCAGACTCGCAGCGTCGACGCCCTGTGTCCCGCGCTTTCGTTGTCTTGACCCGGGTTACTCACCCATGCTATCGGCTCTGCAATGAACTCACTCGTTGACCTGTCGGTAAAACAACTTCGTCGGGCTGTCGTCATTAAAGAACGCCTCAGTAAGCTGGGATCAGAACTCGCGCAGCTCCTGAATGTAGCTTTGCCAGGAGGCAGAGGCCCTGTCGGTCGCGGAAGAAAGAGAAGGTCAGCAGCAACTCGCGCCAGGATGGCCGCGGCGCAGAAAGCACGGTGGGCCGGCCGTAGCGGGCGAGGAGGCCCAGCGCCAGCCAAGAAGAGTAAGCGGAATGCTGCGTGGCGAGCCAAGCTTGCGGCAGCGGCTAGGGCGCGGTGGAAGAAGGCCAAGGCGGCAGGCAGGAAAACGCTGTAGGCCACGTAGCATTAAAGCGAAACCCCTGATCGGACGGCCTGGCCGAGCGAATCAACGCGGTGTCGACAGACAAGACGCGGAGAAGTGACCGACTCCTGTGCACAGGACTGGCAAATGCAGACCCGACCGATCCGGTTAGATGGGATTTGCATCAACCGTTGCAGAGGAATTCGGACATGAGCACACCAACAGTCGCCAACCGAGCCTGTGTTCTGAACCAGCGCACAACAGTTCGGTTGTCCGCAAAGCGGACAACGGGACTCTGTAATCGTTTTCATTTTCAAAACCTACCACCCTTCCAGGACTACGCGACCAGTCTGAGAAGCATCAACCGGACTGCGTGCGCCAGAGCATCATCCAAATCTCTACAAAAGATTCGATCACCGGGCAATTGCCCGTTTCATTACGATCTCATCGTTTGTCATTCCGGCAAACTCATAGCCGTCCTTGGTGAGACCGTTCATCACGACGTTCATGTAGAATGCCCGGTCATCTGTCCGGTCGGGTCGGATAACTTTCCGGAGTTCCATAGCAACAAATTCGACTTTTCCTCCAGGTCGGATGATATGTGTGTTGTCTCTTCCTCCCCAACGGATGGTGACATACTCATAGGGTGCGGGTGACTGACTCTCCGCCGCCCATAGGTGAGTGAGGCACAACGTTGTAATGGCAAGTCCAATGGCTATGACGAGGTAGATTTTTAGCTTCATGATGAGATTCCGTTGAACTACGGCTGCGTTGACTTCTGGGCAGGCAAGTCAATCGTGAATCCCTCGGACTTCACTTCCAGGTCGAAGTAAAGCTTGCTGGGAATCTTGTCTTGTTGACTAAACCAACGACCTGTCCTGAAGACTTTGGTTTGGAGATACTGCCCTTGTTTGACAGGGTAAACCTTGATGACGTAATCATCCGCCCCGAAGTTGTGGAACGTGCCATCCTTGTCGCCAAAGATTTTGACAACTATTGGCGTTTTGCCCAGGTATTCGCCGTTGGCCTCGACCCGCGCCCCAGGCTCGCTGGATTCTATCTGGATGCTGTAGGCAATGGTGCCTTCTGGCCCACGCTCAGGCTTGCTGGTTCCGTTAGTCGCGCACCCTGCAAGCAAGACCGCTGCGAGAGCTTTAAGTGTTGCTGTTTTCATGCACTTTGGGGTTAAGCCGCATGTTTCTACGGGCGTCTCAAAAAGAGTATCAGAAGGTTCTGGATCCATCGGAACTTGTCCACAGGATTCTCTGGCACCCCTATGGCCCATCGCAGCATCGCAACTGATTCCTGAAAGCGGCCGTAGCCCTCGGGGAGCGAATAGGTAGCTTAGCTAACTCGCCTAACCGGCGATGGGCTGCGGCATGTCTACTCACTTCCATCTCGCAAGCGTGACCGGAAAGATAAAGACCCTGGGGCGAGATTCGAACTGACGGGCATGCCAACAAAATTGGGCTCTGTAGCAGAATTTGTGGGTAAAAGCGGAACCGGTTGATGTGAGTTCCAGCAATTCCGTGGCGGCGAGGGTATGGCTACGGACAGCGCGGTCAAGGTCTCCCCCGTAACGGTATCCAAAACTTTTGAGTTTCCTTCCCCGAAGCCCTGGAAACTCAAAACTTTTGGACCCTCCGTAACGGGGACCCCACCTTGACCGCACCGCCCTGCGCCAAGATGCGCCGCTAAGGAATTGCTTGTGAAGAACTGCCTTGGCAAAGGGGGCACAAAGGAAAGTATCGGTGGGGTCAGATCTCGAAAATCGATTCTGCTGAAGAACCCCTGTTTGAGCGGGCGCCAAAGTCCTATGTCCGCTCTGACGCGTCTCGATTTGCGATCGACGCAGGCTCAGGGGCTCGTGCGACTTCAACAGGGCGTGGGGTCGGATCTCGAAAATGAAAATCGAGGTGGGATCAAGGCGCAGAGCTTTGTCCACTTGCTCGATCAAGCGTTGCGAACTTTTGTCGAGCCGCCGCCGCTGTTCGAACCGCTTGACGGCAAAACTCACGCTGGTGTAGTCCAACCTGCCAACCCAGCGGGCCAGAGCCTTCAAGGTGAGTCCGCAGCGTTTGCGGCCAAACCATAGCACCATCCCACGGTCTACCTCCAGATCCGCGGGCTCGTGCGTATTGACAGCCCTGCGCCGGGATTGTCACAATCATCACAATCAACATTCGAGATCTGACCCCCGCGGAATCGATGTGCGCACTAATAATCACGCGCCTCCCTTCGTGGGTCTCAACCCGCGGACCGAATTGACGCCAACGCCATCATGACGAACGGCACGGGCTGTCAGCCACGCACGTTCTGATCCTCGGGAAGCGTCTCCAAGGTGACCTCACCTTCCGTGACCCAGAGGCCGTTGGAATACACCTCCACGGCGCGTCTCGGTAGATCTACCAGCTCAAGCTACCGCGAAAAATCGCCAGAGGTCTTATTGTGCGATAGCCATTTCATGCGACTGTTGCGCCCATGATCGCGAGCCTGCTTCGGTCGTAGCTGAGGTCGGATCGTTAGGGGGGCATCTCACTACATAAGACAACCAGCACATCAGACAACTTGAAGACCACATTGACCTTGGCGACCGTCGCGCAGCTTTTCCTTGGACTTAGCCCAGCCGCTCTGGCCCAAAACCTTTTCCTCACAGGAGGCTTTGACGCGCCTGCCGGCAACGTGTTTTTGCTGACCAACAGCTCGCCGGCGCTAAAAACCGTGTTCGCCGTGGACGGCGTGTCGACGGCTGTGGCAAACGACAATTATGTTCGTGCCGCTGACGATGCTCACCCTGCCGCAGAGAGTCTGCATCTCATCTACCTCGACAACAATTGGTATGCTTCGCCGAGTCTCAACGGCGTCTGCCTAGCCTTTACGACCGTGCGACAACAGGCGGACCAAGTCCCTCTCCACGCCGGCACAGAGGTCATCTATGGCATTCCTGGGCAGTTGGGAGCTTCTGCGGGCGACACGGTCGCGCACTACATGTTGCCGAACCTGAATGATTTCATCTTATCAATGTCGCCGCGAGACGACCCTGCCGGTTGGTTCACTGGTTCACTTACTCGTTGAGGTTTACAGCAAACCAGCAAACTAAACACGACGTCGTAAATAAGTGCGCATGGCGTTGAGCCGCGCCACGCAATTATTTACGACGCCGTGCTTAGCGAGGTGCGGCAACTCAGCGTTGCTACACTTTTTGCGACACTTTCACTGTCGCAATCGCCATGCGGAGAAAACGTCGGATTGAGGCGTGTTTGCGAGGCGATCAGCGATTCCGTCCAATATCCATGCGGGTCGGATGCGTTTTTCGTGAAACGGTGTGAAGCCCTCCGAAGTCGCCATCGGCGGAATTTTGAATCTAGCGCGTCTGCCAATTCCGCCACATCGGCTGCCTTAAGCACAACCGCTCATTGAGATTGATGAGTCAGTCGTGCAGCAATTCGCACCTGGAACAGAGCGATGGCTACCGTCGCCCCTCACCCAACCATCGGCAGCCATTCTACAACCAGTGCAAACTTGCGCGAGTATAGATATCAAAATCCGCTCGAAAACCGCAAGCATCCGATTCGTGGTCCGTTAGCCGCCGGCCACCAGCTCGCGTTGGCCTGGAAAACCCCCGCCCGGCCGCAGGCTGATTCTGCACTCTTGGTTTCTGGCGCCGGTCCAAGCACTATGGCCGCGTGTTACCGCAGCGACAAGGAAGCCTGCGTCTCTTCCGCTTGGCCGGAATTGACGTCTATCTGCATTGGTCCTGGTTTATCATCGCGATCATCGAACTGAACTATCGTCAAAACTCTTATTCTTCCCTGTTTTGGAATGTCGCAGAGTACCTGACGCTTTTTCTGATCGTGCTGCTGCACGAGTTTGGCCATGCGCTTGCGTGCCTCCAAACGGGTGGCCAGGCGAACACCATTGTGCTCTGGCCGCTGGGCGGCGTGGCTTACGTCGCGCCTCCACAACGACCCGGTGCGATGCTTTGGTCGATCGCAGCAGGGCCGTTGGTGAACCTGATCCTTTTGCCGGTGACGCTGGAACTTTTCGTCGTAGTCAAGGGATTGGGCTGGGAGCACACCTCGCCCAATGCGTATAGCTTTCTGTACGCGCTGTGTCTCATCAACACCGTCCTGCTGCTCTTCAACCTGCTTCCAGTGTATCCGTTGGATGGGGGGCAGATTTTGCGTTCCTTGTTATGGTTTATTCTTGGCCGCGCGCGCAGCCTCACGGTCGCCACGGTGATTGGTTTGGTTGGGGCGGTTGGCTTCGGCGCATTCGCGTTCTACGAGCGTTCCATTTGGACCGGTCTGGTGGCCTTCTTCGTCTTCACCAATTCGTGGCGGAGCCTTCAACAGGCGCGGCTCTTGCGTCTGATCGAAAGCGCCCCCACTCGCTCGGACGCCGCCTGCCCGGTTTGCCAAGCCCAGCCGCCGCTCGGCCCATTCTGGATCTGTCACCGTTGCCGGGCCCGGTTCGACACGTTCGTTACCGGCGGCGTTTGTCCCAATTGCCAGCTTCAGTTTCCCGTCACGAGTTGCCCAAATTGCTATCAGACTCGTCCGATCGCGGAGTGGCGGCAACCGAGTCCAACGCCCGAGCGAGCTTCAGGATAGGCTCATTCATGGCGTTTCTTTGCTCGATCTTGCTCGAGAGACGGCCTGACTTCGTCCGGGCCGTCGTGGATGACAAGGAAGTCTACCAAGATTAGGACATGGTCATAGGGGCTTCTGCGATCCCAGAGGCAGCCTAGTTCGGGTGTTACTGGAGGGAAAACGTGCGTGCTGCGCTCGGCCGATGGGAAACGCCAAGCGACATAGTACACCGTTCCAGGTGTGCCCCGCCAACAAACCAGCCCGTGCCAAGTTGAACAAAAGCCGCAAAAAGCGGTCTCAACTACCAGACAGCCGGTCGGAAATATGAAGAGCAAGAACGCCGTTCTCGAATATAAGGTCGCAAACCGCAGTAAAAACCGCAGTAAAAGCGAAGCGCGAAAGTGGGGATTTCGCTTCAAAACCCCAGACGGGAAGATCCTCGTTGAATCGGCCGCCCTCTTTGATTCATACGCCAAAGCGCAGCAAGGATTCCTGGGGATGATCAAGTCCATCGCAACTAACCAGTACGGTGTCAAGGCTCCGACCGGATCCGACGACGAGGGCCTACTCAGTAACTGAGAACCTGCGACGACCTCCACAAGCGAGTTGACCATTAAGACTGACACACGGCTCGCCCTTGGCTCTGTGACTTACCTTTGCCGCGGTCTGTTCTGTCAGGTTCTCTTGACCACCCTGGTCCACGCATGTTATCGGCTCTGCAATGAATTCACTCGTGGACCTGTCGGTGAAGCAACTTCGCCGCGCTGTCGTCATCAAGCAACACCTCAGTAAGCTGGGATCGGAACTCGCACAACTCCTGAATGTAGCCTTGCCAGGAGGCAGAGGCTCCGGTCGACGTGGAAGAAAGAGAAGGTCAGCAGCAACTCGCGCCAGGATGGCTGCGGCGCAGAAGGCACGCTGGGCTGGCCAGCGGGCGAGGAGGCCCAGCGCCAGGTAAGAAGAGCACACGGAGCGCAGCGTGGAGAGCTAAGCTTTCAGCCGCGGCGAGAGCCCGTTGGAAGAAGGCCAAGGCGGCCGGCAGAAAAACGCTGTAGGCCACGGGGCATCAATTTCAAGCAAGCCTGAGTGCGTGGCTATCGGCGGGAAGCGTCGAAGCGCTGGACCTCGTTAGTCCGCATGGAGCGAAGCTGCTGAAAATCTTCGTCGTTCGCGTCGTGATAGCCCTGCAGTGAGCTTTTGAGACGGCCGAGCAGCTTGCGTTCGTGTCTGCTCCGCAAGGAGCAAAGGCTGCGTCGAAAGGCGTCGACCAGCCGCGCGTTCAGGCCAGGTCTGGCCACGATCACGTCCGGGGGCACCTGGAACGCATACAACTCAACCAGCCCTCGATGTTTTTGGATTTCGAAGTGGCTGCGCGACGCCTCTCCCACATCGTAATCGTTTACCAACACGCATCGCAGCACCTCCTTGTGCGCATACAAGTCCTGGTCATTCTCGTCCACAGCCCCTTGCGAACCGGTCAAGCGCGCGGTGCGCAAGGTCGAAGCGTCGAGATACCCGATCTTGGACAGGTCTTCGGCCGTGACCCCGGCGCGCGCCAAGTGCACCTTGGTGAGAAAACTAATGGTGGAGTTCGTGTCCGCGAAAGCCATGCGATGTCCCGCCACCTGCATCAGGTTGGTGATGTTAAGTTCCTTGCGTGCGAAGACGACCCCCTCCTTGTCCGGCAACTCGCACACCACCGGTTGGAGTTGGGGCATGTTTTCCCGGGCCTGCATATAACGCACCGGCCCAAGACGCTGAAAATCCACTTCCCCCAGCGTGACCGGAGACCGGTTTCCCGCCAGGCTGTGCTTGTAGAGCCGGAGGTCCAGAAGGACGGGATGGCCAAGGATTGCTTCCATCCGTTCCTCCAGGATAGCCAGCACCGGTGCATATTGTTGCGCCTGTCCGTACGGATCCTGGTTGATCACGGTCGCAACCGTCAGCGCCACGGTCCCCGGCACCGGCGCCCGCAACTGGGCGTCTGCCATCTCCGCCAAACGCGCGGAACGGATGTGGACGAAGGTTTTCTCATCATCTTGCCAGAGAGTCTCAATTTCCTGGTTAAACTCATGAAGGTTGTTGGCGCGAATCAGGTCAAGCCGGGCTTGTCGTTTGGCGGCGAGATTCAAGAGGCCCAGGGTTCCGGCCAGGCCGACGCACAAGCTGAGAATCAAGGCCGTGCCGAGACGGTTGCGTTGCGCCCAACGGCCCACGCGCAGGGCGACACTGGCCGGCCGGGCGCGGATCGGTTCCTGGCGCGACCAGCGCTCGAGGTCGTCGGCCAGGGCCGCTGCACTCGGGTAGCGGCCTGCCGGATTCTTCACCAGGCACTTCAGGCAGATCGTCTCCAGATCCTTGTCCACGCGCCGGTTCTCCAAGCTGGGTCGCCGCGGATCCTGTTCCGTAATCAGTCGTAGCGTCTCGAGGACCGTTGTCGCCCGGATGGGTGGTACGCCCGTCAGCATTTCATAAAAAACGGCGCCCAGGCTATACGTGTCGGACGCGGCGGAGAGACGCTGGCCGCTGGCTTGTTCCGGGGACATGTAATGCGGAGTTCCGAACGCTGCTCCGGTTTCCGTCAGAGACTTCGACGGGATTTCGTCGAGGCCCGGTTCGAGAATTTTCGCCAACCCGAAATCCGTCAGGTGCGGCTCGCCCTCGGGATCCACCAGGATATTGCCCGGCTTGAGATCTCGATGCAGCACGCCGTGCTGATGAGCGTGATGCACGGCACGAGCCAGCATGGCAACGAGACGGGCGATGGTGGCGGAACGGTTGCGAACATCGACTCCGTCTGGGGCGTCTTCACGAGGTTTGAGACAGAGCGCGCCCGAGAGGATCTTTCGACGGAGGTTTTCGCCCGCGATGAGCTTCATACTCAGGAAAGGCTGCCCGTCGTGCTCGCCCACGTGGTAAATGGGCACAATATGGGGATGATCCAGTTTGGCGGCGGCCTCAGCCTCGATGTAAAAGCGGCGGCGGGCGTTGGAGGATTCCGCCTCGGAATCCAGAATCATCTTCAAGGCGACCGTCCTCCGCAGGCTAAGCTGCACCGCTTGATACACGACGCCCATCCCACCGCGGCCGATCTGTGGGCCAAGTTGGTAATCGCCGAATTGGCGACCCTCGCCACTTGGATTGTTTTCGCCGCTCACGGCTTGGGTTTGTTGCGCCTCTTCAAAGAGACATTTGGCACAAAGGCCCCAGAGCGCACCGCGAGCGGTTTGCGCCCCGCAACGCACGCAGGGCTTGGTTGGCGAGATCGGTGGGGCAGACATCACTCCCCCTCCCAGAGCACCTCGACCGGTGGGGTAATCGCCCAGCCAGCACGTAAGCCGTGGGTCTCCACAACCTTCTCGCCTAACAAGGTGTCCGCGTGGCCGTCAGCGAACCCCAAATTGCCGGAACGGCCATGGCGACGCCCAGCGAAGCGATTGGCGTAAGCGGACGGTTGACCGAGCTGATCTTGCGCCTGCTGCGGCACTACGGGCTTCTCGTCTTCAAGCAGGTTGTCCAGGAAGAGCACCGTCTGCGCCGTGTTCTTCACCCGCGAAAAGAGTATGCTCCTATCAGGAGGATTGATGAGTTGGGAGTTCATGGCCACGGAGAAGAGCGCCATTTGATAACCCACGTCGTGCGCCGGCTTGGGAAATCGTGCCGACGGACAGTGGAAGAAGCTGTTGCGTTCGTAGAAGGCCAAACGGTTGGAAGGAAGGGCGTAACTGGAGGCAGGTTTTAGATCCAGGTAAGCCTCGGGCAGAATGTTGTACCAGACATCCTTGCTGGCCGGATTTTGAACCTGCGCCCAATTGTTCCGGAAGACCTGGCCGTCGGCATCATAACCTTCCCGTGGAATCCAACCTTCGTTGTCATCCACGTACATGAGAAACGCCGCCGTCCACTGTTTGATGCCATTGAGGCAATCGACTCTCCGGGCCGCGGCTTTGGCCTTGGCCAAGGCTGGCAGAATGAGCGCCGCCAGGATGGCGACAATGCCGATGACGACCAGCAACTCAATCAACGTGAACCCCCGAGTCCACCGGGCGCCGCGCCTCGAACAAACGATCGGGGATGACGGACCGCTGATCATCGATTCACTTCCAGGACCCGGTAGAAACGCCCGCTCGAATTGGGGTTGGTGTCCCGCTTGGTCGGCAGCGAGTCGGTCGCCACCACTTCGCCCAGGGAAAGCCACGCCCCGCTATGCGGCGTTTGCAGACGGTCCGTGTACTCGACGCGATAGGTTCTTCCCTCCACGCCATGCCACTGCAGGCGCGTCTGGAGCGCATCACGCGTGATCGTCACCAGGCGCGGCGGGGGATTGGTCGTGTATCCCGGCGAACCAATGCCGCCACACTCCGCTCGAAAAGCGCCGGCCTCACCAACCACACTGTCGCAGCCGAAAAAGCAGTCCTCGTCCTGGGAGGTAAAGAGCTGGCTAACGCCCGGCAGCATTCCGGCCCAGGATCGATAGTCCACGGAATCCTCCGGATCGGCGGCGGCCCCGTTCCAGAGGTAGAAAGCATCGTTGGTCCCCAACCCCAGGCCATAATACGAGATCACGACCAAATTCGGCGGGAGATTGCCGGCTCCCCACCACCGCGCGAATTGATCGGCATTCAACCCTTCCGTCAGAATAACCGACTGGCCCGGAGCCAGCACCACGGGCTGTTTGATTTCAAAGGCCCCAACCAACGAATAGCGATCCGAGAAGCGATAGCCGCGCAGATTCACATCACGCGTGTCAAAGTTCGTTACCTCCACCCAGTCGGCGCCCTGCACGCAGTCTGGCCCGGCATTCGCCATGATTTCCGTCAGACGCAGCTTTGGTTTAGGTGTCACCTGGAGATGTGCGCAAGCGGTTTGGAAACCCAACTCGTTGGACACCCGCACGCAGATCTCGGCCCCCGACATGGCAGGCGTGCAGGACGGAAGAGCCAGCACGGCCTTGGTTTCGCCGTCCATCGGGACCCCGTCATAGAACCACTGATACGAGGCGATGGGAAAAGCACAGGCCTCCACGGAGAGCTGCGCCGTTTGATTGGAATAGACCTCCACGTCCAAAGGCGCTGTGACGATGGAAGGGGCCGAGCGGTCCATCGTGACGGCAACCGTCACGCTGTCGCTCAGCACAAGTTCAAGCCCGTTGGACACCACGACCTGATAGGGCCCGACTTGGGCCGGCTGCACGTTGGTAATGACGTAACGAGCCCCCGTCGCACCGGGAATGGCTGACCCGTTGAAATACCACTGGAACTTCGGCCGGGGCAGGCCCGTAGCCCTGATCTCGAAGGCGGGATCCGTCCCCGCGCACACAACTTGATTCTTCGGTTGCGAGACGATCTGCAACGGCAGCGGACCCACCGCCGCTCCCGGTGATCCTACGTCGTCAGCTGTCGCCGCCTTCCCGGCTCCGTCCACCCCCGCCTCGCTGAAAGCCCCAAACTCGCCCGTCACCGGGTCGGATACGAACGACACGCCCCGGCGGGAGACACCGAAATCCACACGGTCCACGAGATTGAGCGCCTGGTCCCACACACGTAAGCCATCCGTTATCGAATTGAAGCCAGGTGTCGTAGACACCATCCGCACCTCCACCCAGGAAGGAAGGCGTTCCCCCCACCATTCACGAAATTGCTCAACGGTCGTCGTTTCTTTGGTTCGCACAAAAACCACTGACTCGCGGGGAGCCAGAACCAACCGCGGGTCTCCCAAGGCCACGAGGGGCTGCCGTGGCGTCTCCAAACTGTCGGCGAAGGTATAATCGGTCACGTCGATGGCTGTGCTCCCGAAATTGGTTAACTCCCAGAAATCCGACTGATTTGCCACGTAGGACGCCCCGTGATTGGTCGAGGCGCTAGACATCACCTCGGTGATGGCCAGTTGCGCAGCAGCAGAACTCGCGCAGAGTGCCCAAACCGTCGTCAACCACGCGAGCCGCCCGAAGAGGAAATGACTCATAGGATGGTTGTTCATAAGCGGCACCTAATTGCTACAGGGGATCCCAGCCCACACGGTTGCGAAAAATTCGCCAGCCCCATTAATTCCCTAACGCCCGGATCATGTACCGAATCTCTTCTTCGACCTCTTCCCGGCCCCCGACCGTGCGCCCGATTTCCTCCCGCAGAACCCGCTGATGACGCAGCCGTAAGCGATGGGCTGCCGACTTCACGGCCGCTTCCGACATCCCCAGTTGGCAGGCGAGGGATGAATAACCGGCTTCCGTTTTGCCCCCCTGGGGTAGTTCGGCCAAGGCCTGATAGAGCGCTTGCCGGCCATCGATGACATACTCCTGGCGGAGCCGTTGTTCGACTCGGTCCAACAGCGCTCTGGCCCAACGTCGCTCGTAGAGCCGATCGGCAGTCAACCCATTGGTCGGCTCGACCGCATCACGCTCCTCCGCCTCGAAGGCGTCCAGAGAAACAAAGCTTTGGCCGCCACCGCGCTTGAGGGCCTTCGCCCGGTCACGCTGGTCGCAGAGAAAGTACTTCAGGCAGGTCAACAGAAAGGAACGGAACTTTCCCCGTCGCTCCGTCACTCGATGGAGAAGATGTTTCTCGTAGAAATGATGATAAAACGCCTGGGTGAGATCCTGGGCATCATGCCGCCGATAACCTTCGCGTCGGATAAAGTGGTATAACGGCGCCCAGTAGGCCCGGCACAACTCCTCCATTGCTTCCTGTGCGCCCGGAGTCTTTTCGTCACGCGCCTTGAGCACGATCGTCCATTGCGTCAGGCCAAACGGCTGGTGCGAACCGGTGCCATCGGATTTGGAATCAAGCGCCTGGCTCATTGGAATGAAAACTCTTGTTGGACCGGCGAGCCTACCAAAACGGTGTCGAATGTGTCCATCACAATAGCGATCGCCAGGCTCGTCCGATCGCGGAGTGGATGCAACCAGGAACCAGGAACCGGGAACCAGGAACCCCGAACCCCGAACCGTTATTCATGGCGCAACGCTTCGATGGGATCGACTCGGGCGGCGCGGCGGGCGGGAAGCCAGCAGGCCAAGAACGCCACGCTGGCCAGCACGATCGTCACGGCCAGGTACGTGAAAGGGTCCGTGGGTTTGATCTCGTAAAGCAAACGCTGGAGCACGCGGCTCAAGGCAAAGGCTCCAATCAACCCCAGGGCGGTGCCCAATAGAACCAGGCGCATGCCCTCGCCGACCACCAATTTCAACACGTCCGAGCGTCGCGCCCCGAGCGTCACACGAATGCCGATCTCCCGGGTGCGTTGAGCCACGGTAAAGGCCAGGACTCCATAAAGCCCCAGCGCGCATAACAACAACGCGCCGGCCGCGAATGCGCTGAGCAAATGCGCGGAGAGCCGTCGCTGCGCGACATTGGCCGCCACTAATTGCGACATGGTGCGGACGTTTTCGAGAGTCAGATCCTTGTCGAGCGCATCGAGGGCGGCCCGCACAGCGCGGGTGACATCGCCCGGATCGCGTTGCGTGCGCAGCACCAGCGTGAGGTAACCCCAGCAATTTTGCCGGTACGGCCGGTACATCTCGCCGCGGACGGCTTCGCTCATGCCGACCCGTTTGATGTCCTTCACTACGCCGATGATCTCGACCTGGTCGGTGCCGTCGCCGACGTCGATGCGGCGCCCGAGCGCACGACCGCCCAGTTTGAAATTTCGGACAAACGTCTCGTCCACGATCATGACCGGGGCGGTATTCGTATCGTCGTGATCGCTAATGTCGCGGCCTTGGAGCAGCGGCGTTTTGAGGGTAGCGAAGTAACCTGGACTCACCTGCGCGTAACCTGCGGCAACCGATTCGCCCGGGGCAGGTGGGGGAGCATCACACACGCGCACTGACAACGTGCTATTGATGCTGGTGAGCGGAACACCAAAAGCCAGGCTGGCGGCGTCAACGCCAGGAATATCCCTGACCGCAGCCAGGAGGAAATTGAAGAGTCGCGCGCGCGGCGCCTGGTTCGGATAACTCTGCGATGGCAGGTTAATTGCCATGGTGAGCAGATGTTCGGGCACGTAACCGGGGTTCTGCGCCAGCAAACGTCCGAAGCTCCGGATGGTCAGCCCGGCCGCGATCATCAGGAGGACGGACAATGCGACCTGCCCCACGACCAAGGCGCACCGGGTCAACCCGCGTCGAGGCCCGGCGCTGCTGCCGCGGGTTGTCTCAGCGATGTCGTAGCTAAGCGTCGGGTTGGAGGCTTGCAACGCTGGGATCAAGCCGAAGAGCACTCCGGTGGCCAACGTAATCAACGCCGTGAAAACCAGGGTGACGGCGTCGAGCGAAATCCCCTCCGTCAGGCGCGGCAAGTCCGGCGGGCTCACCCGAATCAGGAAATCCAGACTAAACCGGGCCACGAGAATGCCCAGGCTGCCTCCCAGCAACGCCAATAGCCCGCTTTCGGTCAGCAACTGGCGAATCAACGCGCTCCGCGGAGCGCCCAAGGCCGAGCGGATCGCGAATTCGCGCGTTCGGACGGCTGCGCGCGCCACCAACAAGCCTGCCAGGTTGGCGCAACCAATGAGCAACACCAACCCCACCGACCCCAACAACACCAGCAAGAGCCGCCGGGATTCGCCGACGATGATTTCCTGCAGCAGATGAACCTCCGCGCCCCAGCCGACATTTTGCGGATCATCGCCGGCCATGCGGCTGGCGATCAGGTTCATCCCGGCACGAGCCTGCTCGAGCGTCACCCCCTTCTTGAGCCGCGCGAGCACCGAATAATTATGGGCATGACGCTGGCGGATTTCATCGGGGCTGAAAGCCAGCGGCATCCACACGTCCCGGGCGCGGGCGCCATCCGGGCTGATCGTGCCTGGTGGCATCACTCCGATCACTGTGTACGGTTCGCCACCCAGCCTGAGGCTTTGCCCGATCAGATTGGTGTCGCCGCCGAAGCGACGCTTCCAAAACTCGTAGCTCAGCAACGCCACATGATGGTTGCCGTAGGTTTCTTCTTCAGACAGAAAACCGCGTCCGAGCCAGGGCTGAAGGCGGAGGAGCGGAAAGATATTTGCGGAGAAGAGCGAGCCTCGCAGCATTTCCGGCGGGCCATGGCCGGTTAACGCGAAGTTGCCATAGACCTGAATGGCGCCCAGCCCTTCGAAGACGGTGTTCTGGTTGCGCCACTGTTCCAGCACCGGCGCGCCGATACTCATTTTGGACCAGCCATTGGTGACATGATTCTCGAACACCAGCACCAGCCGGCCCGGATCCGCGTAAGGCAATGGCCGCAGCAGGATCGCATTGACAAAGCTGAACATGGCCGTGTTCGCCCCGATGCCCAACGCCAGCGTGAGCACGGCCACCGCGCTGAACCCGGGATTTTTCAGGAGCTGCCGGAAAGCGAATCGTAAATCGCTCATGGTTTGGAGATTTGTGAATCGGTGAACTGATTTCCTCCCTGCCGGAAGGCCCAGAGTGAATGCTTCATGGGTTCAATCGAAATGTTGTGCGAAACCTTGCAAGGGACATGCCACGAGGATGCTGGCATGGTGTAATTGATGTAAAGAGTCCAGCGGCCGAGCAACAGGCCTACCCTAGGCTTATTGCTTCACCGCCCGAAGCAGAACCAGCCTGTCGCGGCCCGGCCTGACGTCCGTGGCCGACGCAACGCTTCCCGCTTCCGGGAACATACGGTCCCGGCAATGGGACAAGTTTCTAACGAGGCAGCGCCTCAGACCAGCAACGCAAGGACGGTTCTGTGCAAGCTCGAACATCTGGGTTAGCCTTGCCGCTCTGAGGCCCAACCGGAACTCGCATGAAAGTAACCAAGAGCCTGGATTTATCGGTTCTGCGTCCTCGCACAGCAAATGCCTGGCCCGGGCGGGCCTTGGCGCCGGTACTGTTGCTGACATCGTGCCTGCTCTGCGGCGGTGCGGAACCAGACCGCGCGGCGCCTGCGCCGGCTCAGAATCCGGTGCTGCCAGGACAACATGCAACCCCCACAGCGCCGGATACGATCCCGCACAGCCCCTTGATCCAACAGATTCGCTGGGCGCCGACGAACACAATTCGCCGGGCGGCGCGCGGCAGCGATAACTGGCCGCTGACCTGGGCGGACGACGACGCGCTCTATGGGGCTTATGGGGACGGCAATGGATTCGAGCCTTTCGAATCGACGAAGCTGAGTCTCGGCTTTGTGCGCATCGACGGATCGCCCCAGGATTTTCGCGGACAAAACCTGCGCGCGCTATCGCTTCGCACGGTGGGTGACGGCGCCAAAGGCCGGAAAGCGAGCGGGCTGCTCTGCGCCGGCGGCGTGATTTATCTGTGGACGCGCAACGTGAATAATTCGCGACTGACCTGGAGCCCGGACCATGGCGCTACGTGGGCGTGCGCCGCGTGGCCCTTCACGAACAGCTTCGGTTGTCCGACATTCCTGAACTTCGGCAAGAACAACGCCGGCGCTCGGGATGAATTCGCCTACATTTATTCGCCCGACGGCGATTCCGCCTATCGCACCGCCGACCAAATCGTGCTCGCTCGCGCACCGGTGGTTCACCTGAGCGATCGCCAAGCCTACGAGTTTTTCGCCGGCGTCGACTCCGCCAACCGGCCGCGATGGACGCTGGACCTGGCCGAACGACGGGGCGTGCTGGCACAGCCGGGGCGTTGCTATCGCAGCAGCGTGACGTGGAATCGCGTCCTCCGCCGGTACCTGCTGGTGCAGACAGTGCCCGGCCCTGACTCGCGGGACCGCACCGGGACGATAGATACGCGTTTCACTGGGGGCCTTGCCGTCTACGATGCGCCGGAGCCATGGGGACCCTGGACCACCGTCTACTTCACGGAACGATGGGACGTTGGCCCCGGAGACACGGCCAGCTTTCCAGCCAAGTGGATCAGCGAAGACGGATTGACGCTGCATTTGGTGTTCTCGGGAGACGACAGCTTCTCCGTGCGTCAAGCCACCTTGGTTCTGGCACCAAAAGGCTCCGGGCCAACCGGCGCTACCCAAAGCCCGTGACCTGCCGGACGCATTAGAGGATGTTGCCCAAATACTCGAACGGCCACTGGAGCGCGACTGGGGGCAAGAACGTGTTTAGCGTCTTTGGTGTTCCTCCCTCTCCCCATTGAGGGGAGAGGGAACCATAGCCGCGATCCGGGGGCTACAGCCAAATTAGGACAGTATGGACCTGAGCGGCGACTCAGCAGCCACACCGATTCCGTCTCGACAATTCGGGGTGGCGAGCATAGTTCATCGGGTATCGTTCCACGTCACTGCATGAAGCATGCCGGCGCCATATTGTTCCCGGACCTCCTGGTGCTTTTCATCTCGGCGACTTGCGGGAGTGCGCAGGATGACTTCGCCGTAACCTTGCCGGAGGGGGTGAAGGCCGTATGGGACATCAAGGATGCCCATCGCGAAACCAGCGCGACGCGCGAGAAGATCTGCATTAACGGATTATGGCACTGGCAACCCGCGCAGATTTCCAGCGATGCCATGGAGGTGCCGGCGAAGGATTGGGGTTACTTCAAGGTGCCTGGCTGCTGGCCGGGCCTCACGGATTACATGCAGAAGGACTCCCAAACCCTGTATGCCCATCCGAGTTGGACCAAGACGCGCCTGAGTAGCGTCTCGGCGGCCTGGTACGAACGGAGCGTCTCCGTGCCGGCGGAGTGGGTCGGACGCCGCATTGCCTTGGCCGCGGATTATCTCAACTCCTATGCGGCGGTCTTTGTCGATGGGACGAAGTGCGGAGAGATTCTGTTTCCTGGGGGCGAGTTGGATCTGACCGGGCAGCTAACCCCTGGGCGCACGCAGCGGCTCACCCTCCACGTGGTGGCCATGCCGCTCAAGGGCGTTCTTCTTTCTTACACCGATTCGAACTCGGCCAAGGAGGTGAAAGGCAAAGTCGAACGACGCGGCCTGTGCGGCGATGTCTTCCTGGTTAGCACGCCGGCCGGACCCCGCCTGGCGGAGGTGAAGATTGACACGTCCGTGCGCAAATCCGAGATCACGTTTAACGTCGGACTCCAGGCCCTTTCTCCGGATGGCACTTATGCACTGCGTGGCCAGGTCACCCAAGGCGGCCGCATCATCCAGGAGCTCAGCAGTCGTCCTTTCGAAGGGCGCGCCCTCCAGGCCGGCCACTTCAGCTGGGCGCAGCCGTGGAAGCCCGATGGGCTTTGGGACATTCACACGCCGACCAATCAACCTGAAGTGACACTGTCATTGACCGAGGCGCAGGGGCGCGTGCTCGATACCCAGTTCGGCGTGCGCTTTGGTTTTCGTGAGTTTTGGATCGATGGCCGCGACTTTTATCTGAACGGCACGCGCATTTTTCTCTGTGCGGTGCCGTTGGATAACGCTCAGGTCGGTGCCGCGCTGGCCAGCTACGCCGGCGCGCGAGAAAGCCTGGAACGTCTGCGCAGCATCGGGGTCAACTTTGTCTATACTCACAATTACGGCTGTGAACCCGGTTCGCACCTGGGATTCGATGAAATCCTGCGCGCGGCAGATGATGTCGGGATGCTCGTCTCGCTCTCGCAACCGCATTTCTCGCATTATGAATGGAAGACGGCGGATGCGGATCGGAGCAACGGTTATGCGCGCCACGCGGAGTTCTATGTGCGGGCGGCCCAAAACCACCCTTCGGTCGTGGCTTATTCCATGAGTCACAATGCCACCGGTTACGAGGAGGACATGAATCCCGACTTGATCGATGGGTCACACGATCCGCGCGACCAATGGTCGCTCAACAACTCCAGGCTCGCCTTGCGCGCGGAGGCGATCGTCCAACGACTCGATCCGGGCCGGATTGTTTATCATCACGCGTCGGGCAACCTCGGCTCGATGCATGTCATCAACTTCTATCCGAACTTCGCGCCCGTTCAGGAGTTGTCCGATTGGTTTGCGCACTGGGCCACCGCAGGGGTCAAGCCGGTATTCACCTGTGAATATGGCGCTCCGTTCACTTGGGATTGGACCATGTACCGCGGCTGGTACAAGGGCCAACGCAGTTTCGGCGGCGCCGAAGTGCCGTGGGAATTCTGCCTCGCGGAATGGAACGCGCAGTTCCTTGGAGACCGCGCCTACCGCATCAGCGCGGCGGAGGCGGCCAACTTGCGCTGGGAAGCCAAACAATTCCGGGCCGGCAAACTGTGGCATCGCTGGGATTACCCGCACTCGGTCAGTTCGAGCGTGTTCGATGAACGTTATCCCGTATTCGCCACGTATCTCACGGACAACTGGCGCGCCTTCCGCACCTGGGGCGTGTCCGGGATCTCCCCCTGGGAACATGAACATTTTTGGAAGCTCCGCGCGGGAGTGGCCCGCGGCCGCCGTGAGTTCAAGGTGGATTGGGCCCGCTTGCAGCAGCCCGGCTTCAGCCCCGATTTCCTGGAAAACACCTACGAACGAATGGATCTCGCCTACGAACAGCAGGACTGGATCCCCACGGCCGCCGCGGCCGCCTTACTGCGTAATAACCGACCGCTGCTCGCGTACATCGGGGGGAAGGAGGCGCGGTTCACCAGCAAAGATCATGTGTTTCACCCGGGCGAAACGGTCGAGAAACAACTCATCGTCATTAACAACTCGCGCACCAGCGTTTCCGCCCAAGCCGAATGGGCATTTGACCTTCCCACTCCCATCAACGGCCGCAAGACTTTGGCCGTCAAAACCGGCGAACAGGAACGGACGCCGTTGCTGTTTCCTTTGCCGGAGCGTCTCGCTCCTGGCTCATACGAATTGCGGGCCTACATTCGATTCGAGAGCGGCGAGACGCAGACCGATGCCTTCAGCATCCAAATCTTGCCGCGGCCGCGGCCGCTCAAGTTGGGCGCGCGGATCGCGCTGTTCGATCCCAAAGGCGAAACCAGCGAACTCCTGAAGAAGTTGGCCGTGCCTTTCCAACCGATTGAGGCAACGGCGAGCCTGGCCCCGTTTGACATCTTGATCGTCGGAAAAGCTGCGCTGACCGTGGAGGGAGCAGCGCCGGACCTGAGCCGCGTGCGCGACGGGCTCAAAGTGCTGCTCTTCGAACAAACGGCCGCCGTGCTCGAGAAACGCTTCGGCTTTCGAGTGGCTGAATACGGGTTACGACAGGTTTTCCCGCGGGTGCCGGGGCACCCCGTTCTCGCCGGATTGGCCGGGGAGGCCTGGCGTGACTGGCGAGGGGAAGCCACGCTGCTTTCGCCACGGCTGGATTACACCTTGCGCCCGCGTTATGGGCCGACGGTTAACTGGTGTGAGATGCCGGTGCCTCGACTTTGGCGTTGCGGTAATCGCGGCAACGTCGCCTCCGTCTTGATCGAGAAACCGGCACGCGGCGATTTTCTGCCCATCCTGGACGGCGGTTACAGTCTCCAATACGGCCTGCTGCTGGAATATCGGGAGGGCCAGGGCATGATGATGTTTTGTCAGCTCGATCTGACTGGGCGAACGGAAAGTGATCCGGTGGCGGACACTTTGACGCGAAACATTCTTCAGCACATAACCGATTGGAAACCGAGCCCGACCCGCGCAGTGGCCTACGTAGGCGAGCCGGCCGGCCAACAACATTTGGAATCCGCGGGCTTTGCGGTCTCGGCCTATGATGAAACAGCTCCGGCCCGGAAACAGGTTCTGGTGATAGGCCCGGGTGCAGGACAGGCGCTGGCGTCCCCCAAACGCGCAGCCGTGGCGGGCTGGTTGAAGGCCGGCGGCACGTGTCTGGCGCTCGGCCTGGACGAGCCGGACGTCGCTGCGCTATTGCCGACCTCGGCAAGATTCAAGCAGGCAGAACATATCTCGACCTTCTTCGATCCGCCCGGAATGGCGTCTGCCTTCAGAGGGATCGGGCCGGCCGACACCCACAATCGCGATCCGCGCGAGCTGCCTTTAATCACTTCCGGCGCGACGATTCTCGGCGATGGGGTTTTGGCGGCAGCAGGGGAGGCGAACATTGTGTTCTGCCAGCTGGTCCCGTGGCACTTCGAACCAGACAAACAATCCAACCTCAAACGCACTCATCGGCGCGCCTCTTTTCTAGTGACGCGATTATTGGCCAATCTGGGGGCGGCCACCGCCGCGCCGGTCCTGGCCCGGTTCCATTCACCGGTGGATACGAAGGGCTCCGAACGCCGATGGCAAGATGGCCTTTATCTGGATCGCCCGGAGGAATGGGACGATCCTTATCGTTTCTTCAGGTGGTAATCCTCCCAGCCGATCCCTTATGAAACCATGCCTCGGGTTGGTCATTTTTTCCGTCAGCCTGCTTGGCTCGCTGGCTGGGCCGGAGGGTTTTCCCGCCGCCAGCAACGTCGGCAATGCCTTCTCCTCACCCGGCACCGACCACGAATGGCAAACCTGGCGCCGCAGTTTGTATGACTTCGCGCCGAGGTTATTCCACGAGTGACACACTTCTTCGTGGCCTCTTCACTGATCGAGCTTGACCTTCTCGAAGGCGGCCACCTTTTGCCTCCATTCGGCGAGTTGTTCCGGCTTGTCCAACGCTTCGTAGAGACGGACAAGGCGTTCGAGAGCGTCGCGTTTGTATTGGGGATCGGCTGTTGTGTTTCGCCAGAGAGCTTCCTGGCCTTCGAGCAACAATGATTCGGCCTCGGTGAGCAGGGCCAGACGCGCTTCGGCGGTCAGCGTGGAATCGAGGACTGCCATCGCAACGAGCGCGTCCCCGAGCCGGCTTCTGGTTTCTGCCCGCCGCGAGCTTGCGGGCCGGAGAGTTTTGGAGCGGATGGCGACGCACCCACGTAGAAGGCGTTCGGCTTCGCGGGCGCGCTCGGCCGCTTTGGTTTTGTCGGTCACGCCACGCTCGCTCCAGGCCCAATCGTGAAGCAGGCCGGCCAAGGAGGTAGTGGCGATGACAACCGTCTCATTGGTGGAGGAATAACGCGTGGTCAGGCTCTGGAGGTACTCACGGTAGAGCGGCTCGGCTTCGGCGTATCTCCCCTCGACCTGGTAGGTCTCCGCCAGTTTCAGCAGGCTATCGAGTGTGTCTGGGTGCTCCGGGCCGAGCACCTTGCGGCGGAGCGCCAGCACCTCTTCCCGCAACTTGAGTGCCTCGTCTGGGCGGTTTGCGGCGGCGTAGGAATTCGCCAGGTTGCGCATCGCCCAGAGCGTGTTGGGGTGTTCCCTGCCATTGACCTTCCGGGAGAGCGGCAGCAGCTCCTCCCGCAGCTTGAGAGCCTCGTCCCACCGGTTGGCGTCGTAGGAAATCGCCAGGTTCTGCATTGCGCTGAGCGTCTCGGGGTGCTCCGGGCCGCTCACCTTGCGGCGGAGCGTCAACACCTCCTCCCGCAGCTTGAGAGCCTCGTCCC
>DATLUX010000323.1:0-17551 GCA_035577805.1 Verrucomicrobiia bacterium | reverse complement strand
AGTGCGGCTGACTTCCTCGTAGCCACTGGGCGCCAAACGGGCCTGGATCAGTTCGCCCCGGTCGTTAAAAAGAAAAGCCGAATCCCCGTGGACGGTCACGTGGATGCTGGCCCCATTCATCAACTCGGTCACGGCACTGGTCTTCCAGATTTCCTGACCGGTGGCCGCTTTCAGGCAAACGAAATCCCCACCCGCTTTGGCGCTGTAAACATAACCACCCAACAAGACACCGGTGGAAGTATCGCTTAAAATGCGCCGGGAAACTCCTTTGGCTTCGGGCCAGAGCGTTTTGGCCGCGGGTCGGTCCTTGTCCAATTGGAACATCCATCCACTGACCAGCAAGTAGCCATTTTGATAAACCGGAGTCGATACCCCCGCGGTGCCGGGAGATCCGCCAGTGCTAGTCGCTTCCCGCCAGTAAAGTTTTCCATTGGCTGGATTCAGCGAGCTCACGGATTGTTGAGTCCAGACAATCAATTGCCGAACTCCTCCGGCATCGATCACAGTGGGTGAACTCCACGTAATTGCTTCATCCAGCGCCCGCCAGATTTCGCGTCCGGTGTTCTGATCGAGAGCCACAATGCCTGCTCCTCCCTTTCCGCCGAGCAGCAGGATGAGAAGATCTCCTTCGATCAATGGGGAAGCGTCGACCGAAGTCTCTTTCATTTGGAATTCCGCTTTGAGGTTTTTCTTCCAGACAACATTCCCATGTTTGATGTCCAGACAAACCATGTTCCCAAATAAATCCAGAGCATATACTTTTCCCTTCCGCACAATGGGTGTGGCGCCGGGCCCGCGCGCCTGACCTTCCATGAAAAACCAGTCTGGGACAGGGTGTTCATAGGAATAAGTCCAGAGCGCCTTTCCGGAATCGGTCTTTAGGCAATGAACCCTTTCGCGAACGAGCGGCTTTTTCAATTCCGCATCGCTGAGATAAACCTTTCCAGCCACAATCACCGGACTGGAATATCCCATGGCGATGGGCGCCCGCCAGAGGACCTTCAGCCCGTTGGTGGGAAGCCTTTCAACAATCCCCGATTCCGTCCAGGTGGCGGTGCGATCGGGTCCACGCCATTGCGGCCAGTCGGTTGCGAAAAGATGACTGGCCCAGAATAAGGCGAAGCACCACCAGGATGCCAGGGATGGAGTCCCTACCGGTTTGAATTTCTTTTGAATGGGAGTGGTCATGAGGCCTCCACC
This sequence comes from Verrucomicrobiia bacterium, assembly GCA_035577805.1. GTDB lineage: Bacteria > Verrucomicrobiota > Verrucomicrobiia > Limisphaerales > JADJPG01 > DATLUX01. The sequence continues at coordinate 16,351 of DATLUX010000323.1, read as the reverse complement.
AACCGCAGCACTTACTTTATGCGTTATTTCGCTCAGACTCAGGGATACTCATGCACGCGACAACGCGTTGATCTTGATAAGGCATTCATGGAAAAAAGGCGAGTGGCAAACCCTTTGCTTGATCGCAAGCAACCGTGCTGGACTTGGAGGCAATGGCGGAGCGGGTGGGAATGGCGGCGTCGGGTTCCTCGGCAAGGGTGGTGACGGCGGCGGTGGCGGCAATGGCGGACACGGGGGCGGGCTATACAACTACAAATCAGCATCGGGAACCGGAAAATAGGCCGGATGATGCGGAAAATAGCGTCAGGAATCGCCAGTTAGTCTCGGCCATCACGAATTCAGACGATGCCGTCAAAAGAATAGGCCCGGGAGCTTGTAGCGTAAGCTCGAGCATCAGCTTCTTAAGCAAAGCCAGTCACAAAATAAGTCCAGGATGGTCAACCATAGGCTCGGGTATCGACTCTTTAAGCGATACCATCAGGGGTCCTCAACCCCCGTACCCACTGGCAACCCTTCGGGTTGGGCTCGAGTCGTTTGAAACCTAAAATTCGATTAGGAGTGAAACGTAAAATCCCCAAGAATCTTGAAGGTTTTCAAGAGCCCCGCGAATGTTGTGGGACTGTGATTGGACTTTCGACCTCAAATCTCCGGTCTTGGGATCTCCGCTGCTGGCGGATGGCAAGGTCTACCTGGGCGATGGCGATGGGGACCTTGCAGTTTTCAGGGCAAAGTCGAAGGCCGAGAAGCCGTCCGTGATCGACATGGCGGATTCAGTCTACAGCACGCCGGTGCCGGCCAACGGCGTGTTGTACGTGATGACGAGAATCCGACGAGCGGGCACACGAGGCGGGATGTCGTGTTCTCCAAGGATGGCATGCGGATGTTTATCGCCGTCGGGTCAAGTTCGAACGTTGGAGAAACGATGGCGCGAAAAACACCTGCCGAAATTACAGCATGGGAGGCGGTATACGGTCTGAGGGCAGGGTGGGGTCCTGAATCAAATCGCGCAAATATCCTGGTGACTGACCCGGAAGGGCGCGAACCGCTGCATGCGTATGCAACAGGGATCCGCAATCCTGTAGGACTCGCAATTCATCCGACGACGAGCAACCTATGGGTGCTGGACAAGGTGAGCCTAGTAAATGGGAGCAGGTCACCAGGACTCAAGGGCGAAAGAAATGTGAACCTTTCGGAGGGGTCATGACATTCACAGGCGCGCCCCGGAAAGGGCGATGAACATATGACTACAAATAGATTTACCAAATTACTGTTCGTGCTGGCGGTTGCCGCCGGCATCGGCTCGCCCGCTGTGGCCGGCCTTCTCACCCCCCGCACTGACATCAACCCGGCGGTGCTGTATTGGCAGGCGTTTAGCCTCTATCCAGACCTGCCCGGCGACATCAAAAAGGAGTTGCTGGCCGACCCGCCGCGCTTGCCGGCCGCTGACGCTAAAGAGCCGTTGAAGAAGTTTGACCGGATGGTCGAGTATCTGCGACGGGCGACCCGGATGAAGGTTCCGTGCGATTGGGGCATTGACCTCTCCGAGGGACCAGCCACCCTGATGCCGAACCTGGTCAAGATTCGGCAAGCCGTTCAGGCCGTCCAGATGCGGGCCCACTATGCCTTGGAAGCGGGACGCGATCGCGAGGCGATGGAGGAACTTGGCGCCATTCTCGTGCTGGGACGCAACTCGGGTACCGATGGAACGTTGGTCAGCACAATGATGGCAATTGCCGTCGAGGACACCGTGAACAGATTTGTCGCCGCAAACTTCCACCGGTTCAGTCCACAGGCGCTTCAGTCTTTCTTGAAACAGGTCGACGCCGCGCCGCCACGTCCCACAATCAAGCACGCCATGTCCATCGAGAAGACGGCATTTTGGGAATGGTTCATCGTGAAACTGGAGGCGCTCCGCGCGACGCCCTCCAAGGATAACGCCCAAGCCATGGAGGCTGCGCGCGAGCTGTTAACATCGAGCCTTGGCTCCGGCTCCGAAGTGGATCGCATCATGGAGAAGGCGGGCAACACCCCGGACCATCTGATCGCCTACTTTCGCGAGGTGGAACCCTTTTACGCTGCAATTCAAAAGGCCGCGGATGCGACACCGTCCCAGCTCGAACGGGAGGCCAACACAATCCGCCAGCTGACGGAAGGAAGCAGCAACCAGATCGCGCAGGTCATCTTTCCGAACGTGGCCCGGGCGCGGAAGAACGAACTGGGAGCGATCGTTCATGCCGCCATGGTGCGGGCTGCCGTGACCTTGCGCCTGGAAGGGGAAGACGCCTTCGAGAAGCTTCGTGATCCGTTTGGAAACGGCCCCTTCACGTTACGACGTCTGCCGGCTGAATCGGGCGAAGTGGGATTCGAGCTCGATTCAGGCTTGAGCCAGATTCGGACGAACACGGCCTTGAAATTCATGGAAGATTTCAGCCGGAAGCCAGCCGGGAAGGTTGAGTGAATCCGGGTCATGGACGATTCCAGCCAAGATTCGATGTTGGCGTTGTTGCGGGCCGCCCAGGAGGGCGACCCGCACGCGTTTGATGAGCTGGTGCAGAACTTTGAGGAGCGCCTTTTTCGTCAGGCTCTCTTCCTCTGTGGCAACGCGGCGCAGGCAGCGGATCTCGCTCAGGAAACACTTTTCACGGCATGGAAACGCCTGGGTCAGTTTCATCATCGGTGCCAGTTCTTTACCTGGTTGTGTGGAATTCTCCTCAACCTGGCCCGAAACACTTCGCGAAAAATGGCGCCCGTTCCTATCTCCGAACTCGGTGAGAGCTCTCGTCAAGAGGTCGATCACCTGTTGGATACACTCGTGGATCCCGGCGAGTCTCCGGCGGAAAGGGTCCAGCGCGAAGAGCGGGCCATGGCCATCCAACGCTGTCTCGATCGCCTTCCCGCCAAACATCGTGAGGTGATTCAGCTCCGCTTCTTTGTCGACGATTCGATCGAAGGAATCGCCGCCGCGCTTGACTGTTCCGTCGGTACGGTCAAGTCACGCCTCTTTCACGCGTTGGAAAAACTCCACGCCATGCCGGAACTCGGCCGGCTGGCGACTCCCAAGCCAATCCCATGAAGTCGTGTCCTGAATTTCGTGAAGCCATCGCACTCCACGCCACGGAAGCGTTGGAGCCGGAACGCCGGTCTGCCCTCACCCGTCACCTGGAATCCTGCGCCGATTGCCGGGCGCGTCTCGAGGAAATGGAAGCGCTGACCAATGCGGTGGGATCAACTTTGTCATCGAATACCGAAGCCAGCCAATTGCCGCCGGGCTTCCATTCCCGCCTGATGCGACGCGTGCAGGAAGACGCCGCAGCCCGGCGGCGCCCCCGCTTCTTCTGGCTGGGCACCTGGTTGACCATTCCACGCCTAGCCTTCGGCGCCGCCGTGTTGTGCCTCGGAATCTGGTGGTGGACTTCCCGCGAAACGCGCTCGCCGCACGATTTGATCGTGAGACATTCGCCGCGGATGAATGGCGTCGTTCGTCCACCTCGCCCAGCCGCAGCCCCGTTGCCCGCTCTGTCGCTTCTGTCGATGAGCCGGGCGTGGAATGAATCGGATGCCACGCTGGATCAGCTTCTGGCTCGCGAGGAGAAAATATTGCTGGCCGGCGACCCGCCCATCCGCGCCTGGAATACATCGACGGATTTCACAAGGCCGTAGCAAACGCGCACGGACCTGGAGAGGTGTCTCGGGCCGCTGACGTAACGGGAGTTTACCCCGCGTAGCGCTCAGTACAATCGGGCCCGCAAAAAGCAATTTCCTATCATTTAAACTCAAGTCACCGATGTGGTCATTACTGCTGCGTCCTTTCAAACAAACTTGGCAGTTTCCACTCGAGTTGCACCCTTCATCACTGCGCGACAGCGAAACGTGGCCGGGCAACATTCATCCGGCGCAGGCGCTGCATCAGAACGGGAAGCTTGAAGGTGCGAATCCTTCACGCGGTACCGTTTCGCCCACGGAGTCCAACGCAGAGACGGCGCACTTAAAATGCGTAGAGTGCCGGTCGCAGCGTTCATTAAAGCGACGATTTGTTGTCGTAGGCGAATTTCAGGAGGCTGTGGCTGCCGCTCAGGCCGAGCTTTTGGCTTATATTCTGGCGGTGCGTCTCGACAGTGCGGATAGCGCAACTCAGAACTTCAGCGATTTCCTTGCTGGTCTTGTCGTCGGCGATGAGCTTGAGGATGCGCCGCTCGGTCGGGGTAAGCGAATCGAGACCGGGCCTCTCACGGCGCAGGGCGTCTGTTTGCGCCCGACGGCGCAGGAGCACTCCGGACAGCGACGCGCTGACGAAGGTCTTGCTCTGGGCCACGCTGCGCACGGCCGAGAGCAAATCCTCAACGGCGTTCTCTTTGAGCACGTAGGCGTGGATGCCGAGGTTCAGTGCTTCGTTCAGGAGATCTTCGTCCTCATGCATGGTCAGCAGAATGAGTTTCACGACCGATTTTTTCTCAATGAGCTTTCGTGCGGCGTGCAGGCCGGAGAGCTTCGGCATGTGGACATCGAGGATCGCGATGTCAGGCCGCAACTCGTCGATGAGCTTGAGGGCTTCCTCGCCGTTGCTGGCCTGGCCGACAAGACGAAGCCCGCCGTCCGCTTGGATCACGTCGCACAATCCACGGCGAAAAATCGGGTGGTCGTCCGCGATCAGGATTTTCAATGGCCCGCTCATGAGGAACCGTGGCACGGAGGATAAAGCAAGCGATGGAAGCTGGCAATGCGTCCGTATGAGCGCAGCGTCCGTATGAGCGCAGGTCAGCGTAGCCCGATCGTTACTTCGACTCGCGTGCCCTCGCCGGGGCTGGATTTGATGCGCACCTCGCCGCCCATCGTGCGAGCGCGTTCAGTGATGTTCTTGAGGCCAAAGCCACGAGCCTCAGAATGCCCCTCGCGCCGCGCGGCAAAGCCGCGTCCATCATCCTGCACCGTTAGCCGGAGGGTACGTTGTTCGCGCCGTAACACAATCGAAGCGGTCTTCGCTTGCGAATGCTTGGCGACGTTGTTCAGGCATTCCTGGACGATACGATAAAAGTTGATTTCGAATTCAGGCGGCAACGCACCATCGATGTCGTCGAGATCCGTTCGAAACTCGATTCCAGAAGCATCACCGAGTTTACGGGCCACCGCGGCGATGGATTTGGTCAGCCCCAGCTCGTCAATCTGGAACGGTCGCAGGTTCTGCGCGATGTCGCGGACTTCGCGGATGGCTGCGGAGGTCATCGCCGAAACTTCACCCACCTGCTCTGCCATTTTCTGCGGATCATCGCGTTGCGTGAGCGCGAGCGCGGCGCGGTTTTTGATGACGAGCAGGTTCTGGCCGAGGCTGTCGTGCAACTCGCCAGCGATGCGCTTGCGCTCCTGTTCCTGCGACTCGATGAGTTGACGCGAGAATGCTTCCTGCGCGCGACGGCGGCGTTCGAGTTGAGTGATGCGCGTCCGGTAAGCGGCGAACAGAACTCCCGCGAACATCAGCACCAGTGCGCCGCGAAACCAGGCCGTTTGCCAGAAGGCGGGTTCAACCACGAGAGCGAGCGCGGCGTCAGACTCGTTCCAGAGGCCGTCGTTGTTCATGGCGCGGACTTGAAATGCGTAACGGCCGGGCGGCACTCGCGCATAGCTGGCGAATCGCGTGCGGCCGGCCTCCACCCAATCCCGATCATAATCCTGCAAGCGGTAGCGGAATCGGATCAGTTCCGGCCCGGACGGACTGAGGCCTGTGTAACGAATCTCCAACCGTTGACTGCCAGGCGGCACGAGGATCTCGGTTTTAGAATCTCCAATTTCCAGGTTCGATTTGCCATCCACCGTCAATTCTTCAATGTGAACAATCGGCGCAGGCGCGGGCTTGGAGAATTGGCGTGGGTCAATCAACGCCAGACCGCTGCTCGTAGAGACCCACAGCCGGCCGTCACGCGCTTTGATTCCCGCGGGCTGGTATTCCGTCCAGCAATCAGGCCGAATCAAACCTTCGTTGCGTCCGACGAGAGTCCCCGCGATGACGCGCTGGCGGCCTTGCACGAAATCATGCAGGTGCTCGAGCGAAACGCGCATCAATCCGGCGCGCGTGCCGATCCAGAGAAAGCCGTAGTCATCTTCGATCAACTGCTGAACAACGTCATCTGCCAGTCCTTCACGCCTCGTCACGGTCACGAACTTTGCACCGTCCCAGCTGCTCAAGCCGCCGCCTAGCGTTCCCGCCCAGAGCATGCCGTGAGAATCCGCACAAAGCGCCGTTACGAAATGATGGCCGAGTCCGTTGGTGCGGCTAAAGCGAGTGATGTTTCCGTTCTCGATACGATTCAAACCTTCTTCTGTGCCCACCCACACGGCGCCGGAACGATCCTGGGCAAAGCAATACACATTGTTGAAAGAGAGGCCTTCGGCCGTTGAGTAGCGCGTCATGTTGGTGCCCGAAAAATGCTCCACGCCAGCGGTGCGTGTGCCGCGCCAAAGTTCGCCGCCGCGGTCTACGAAAAGGGCGCGGGTGCCGGCGTCGGACCCAATGCGCTCAACGATGCAGCCATCGATCACACGTGACAGGGCCCCCGAGTAAGTCCCTGCCCATACGCCGCCCGCCTTTGCCGGGACCAACGCGGTGGGTCCTTGAAAAGGGCCGCACAAACCGTCAAAGAGCAGCGGTTCGAAACGGTTGCCCGCGAATCGATGCATCGTCCAGCCCATGACGTTGGCCAGCACCGTGCCGTTTGCGTCCTCGGTCACGCTAGCCAGATAGAGTCCTTGAAAGCCATCATCGCGATTGAAAACACGAACGCGCTTTTCGCGCAGGCGGTAGAGTCCGGCGCCGTTCACGCCCACCCACACATTGCCTTCGCGGTCCTCGGTAAAGCAGATGGTGCGATTGCCTTCGAGGCCCTGCGCAGAATTAATTTCCGCCAGCCGGCCGTCGCGCCAGCGGAAAGCGCGGTTGCGCGAACTGGCGCCAATCCACACATCGCCATTGGAAGCAGTCCAGAGGGTGCTGCATCGTTCCCCGCCGAAGTCGGTTACGGGCGACCAGCGGCCCTGGTCGAGCATGACCAACCGAAGCTCGCCGACCACGCCCCAGAGCCGACCGTCACGTGATGCCGCGATTAATTCCGCAGCCGGGGCGTCTGTCACTTTCCGAACCTTGGCTTCGCGCCAGCGCCAGAGGCCGTTGCCGGCCGAAATCCACAATCCCCCTTCTGGCGCGGCGGAGATGTAAAGCAAGTTGGTGGGTCCGTCGGGCACGGGGATCATCTCGAGTTTTTCCCCCGTCCAGCGCGCCAGGCCAGGACCGGCGCGCATCCAAAGCTCGCCGTTGGCATCGCGGACGAAGTTCCAAAGGGTCACAGGTGCACCGTCATGTGCACGTGGCATGAGTTGAAAGCGCCCTTCGTGAAGGCGAAAGGTGCCACGCCCACTCCGAATCCAAAGGCCGCCCTGCGGATCTTCTGCCAACTCGGCGATATTGGCGGAAAAAAACTCGGGCGTATTGGCCGCGTCGAACAAGGTAAAACGCACGCCGTCGAAGCGAGCGAGGCCATTTGCCGTGCCCATCCAGAGGTAGCCGTCTCGCGTCTCGATTATGGCGCGCACGGTGTTTTCCGGCAGGCCGTCGGCGGTAGTCCAGTTCTTGATCAGGTATTCCGGATTCACACCGTCCGCCGCGAGCGACCACAGCGAAGTGCAAAAGAGCATGAGGCAGACTCGGAGGTAATCGCCTGCCAACGATGGCAAGGCGAAGCGACCTCGGCCGCTCGCCGCCATCATTCCCATCTGGCCATCGTTCCTTGAGCCCACAGGTGGATGCTATCGAGAGTCCGGCCTGGTAACAATGTTCCTCGACGGACCGGGTTGAGGCGGCGCGTGTTGGCCTACGCGCGACTCCAAGTGCTCAGGGCCAGATGAGCCGCCAGTAGCGTTGATCGACGGGCACGCTGAGGTTCACGTAGTTCGTGCCATTGGCGGTCGTGATCGTGTTGGCGATGCTCTGCCAAACGTTGGTGGAGGACAGAGTCAGCCGACGCTGTAGATAGAACGGCGCAGGATGGACTGGCCAACTAAGTTGCACGGTCGTCGGGGCCAGTTTGGCGATGCTCAATTGCGGCGGTCCGGTCACGACGCGGAGCGAGTCGGACCCGGTCGCGCCGTCGTCATCGGTGATCTCGACGGTCACTTGGTAAAGGCCGTTCGAGGGAAAGGCGTGGTCGAAGGCGAAGGTCGAGTTGATCAGCGGCAGCGACTGCCAACCGGTGCCATCGCCGTAGTTCACGCGGCCGGTGAATGTGTCTGCGCCCAGGTCGGAGAAGGAGCCGTAGCTGGTGAAGGTTTCCCCGGCGGGCACGCCCACGTCCGAGCCCGCGCTGACGACGGGCGCGGTGTTGTTGACGGTAAGCGTCGTGGAACGCGTGTTCGTGCTGCCGTCGTCGTCGCTGATATAGGCGGTGATGACGAAGGTGTTCGAGCTGTTGTTGTCCAGGTAACGATGCGAGGCGGCGAAAGATGTGGCGTTGCCGGCGACCGAAATCAGGTGGGCCGGGGTGCGCGGGCGGCCGTCGCCCCAATCGATCATCGCGGTGAACGTGTCGTAGTCGCGCGCCGTGCTGGTGAACGTGCCGGAGATGTAGGCCGTGTCGCCTTCGAAGATGCGGTTCGTTTGAGTGACGAGCACGGTGACATTCGGCGCAACGTTGAGAACCGTGATCGGAAACGTAACGCTGTCCCAGGCGCCATCGTTGTCCGTCACGGTGATGGTCGCGCCATACACCCCGGCATTGACATAGCGGTGGCTGAAGTCGATGAACCGCTGCGTGGTGCTGAAGCTCATGTATCCGCCGTCACCGAAATCGAGTTCGACGTGCCAGGTGTCCGCGCCGGGGTCCCTGAAACTGGGCAGGAGCGTGCCGATGGTCCCTTCGGTCCACGTCACGTTTCCGGGCGGGTCGAGTGAGGGCGCGACGTTCACGACCTGGATTGGCGTCGTGCGCGTGGAGACGCCGGAGATGCCGACGCTGACGAGGTAGGTGCTGTCGTTGGTGGCCGGGTTGTTCGCGTAAGTGTGCGTGGCGGTGAAGCGCCAGGTGTTGGCGCCGATGCTGGTCACACTCGCGGTGACATTGGAAACGGCGGTGCCGTCGGCCCAGTTCATGTTGATCGCTGTGCCCGGCACCCAGGCGGCGTGGAAGAATCGACCCGTGATCGTGAGGGACGAACCCTCGGCCACGGCGTACGTGGGCACGTCGATGCCCAGGAACTGCGGTGGACCGGGATTGACCACCGAGACGACGAAGCTGTTCGTGGCACGATCGCGGCCGTCGTCTACGCGGACGGTGACGGTGTGATTGCCTTGCGTCGCGTAAACGTGACTGAGCGTGAAGGCCTTGTTGGTGTGTGGGAGGATGAGCCAAGCGCCTTCGCCGTAGTTCACATCGACGCGCCATTGGTGTTCCGCTCCGGGATCACTGAAGGAACCAGTGCGAGTGAACAGCGTGTTGGTAAATACCGTTGCGTTTCCGCCCACGGCAATCTGCGGCGGCACGTTCGTCACCGTGACCGGCACGGACACGATGTTCGTGTGCAGGCCATCGAATACTTCGAGCCACACGGCTGGCGCCGGGTCGTTCGGGAAAGTGGTCGTCGCGGTGGGTGTGGCGCTGCGGGTGGTATCCCATATCCCGTCGCCGTTGAAGTCCCACCGAAATTCAAGCGGCTTGCCTTCCGGGTCCGTGCTGCCACCGGCATTGAATGAAATCGGGCTACCTTCGCCGACAACGTACGGCCCGCCGGGATTGGCCGTGGGCGGCGCGTTGAAGGCGGACGTAGCCCACACGATGTAGTTGTAGTCGTCGCCGTCGTCGGTGATCCAGCCGCTGGAGAAACTGGCACTGGCGAAGAATTTGACGGCCCAGTTCCCGAAGCCGCCCGGGGCGCGTTTGACCACGACGTTCCAGCGCACGCCAGGGAACTGGTCGCTCACGAGGCTCTTGAGCGCCGCCGCGCGGTTGGCCGCCGTGCCGTTGAGCGTCTTGAGCCGCGTGGTCGTGAGGAACGCCGAGAGCTGCGCGGAGGTGATGAACCCGTCCAGCGAGGTGGCGTTAAAGGCCACGTGCGAGTAGCCGTTAATCCAGTCGGATTGTTTCAGGAAGCCCTCGGGGCTGACGGCGTAGCCCCAATTCTCACCGCCCTGCGTGGCGGAGACGATCACGTTCCAATGCTCGCCGGGCAGGATGAACTCCAGAAAGTCCTGCAACTGCGTGGCATGATCGAGGGATTGGTCGTCGCCGTCGTGCGTCGCGCTGTAGGAGAGGTTGTTGAACACGTAATCAAAGTCGTCGCCGATGGCGGAGGGGTTGTTCGTCACGTACTTGAAGTTTTGAGCGATGATTGCATCGATGAGCCCCGCACCGGGGAAGTCCATGAGCACCATTCCGGTGGTGCGGGTCTGATTGCGACCGAAGAGGTATTCGAGCGTGCGCGGAGGCACGTACTGCGCGACGGTAATGGGCCAGACTCCGCCGTTGTCGCTATTCGCGTTCAGGCGATTCTCGTAAAAGAGATTGGGCTTGGCTGGGGTGCTGAACACGTACGCTTCGCCGGTCAGTTGATAACGATTGGTGAATACATTGACGTCCCCGTCGGTGTAGAGGAAGAAGTTCGTGACGTACTCCCACTTCTCGTCGCGGTCAAAGATCGTGCCCAGATTCCATAGATCCTGCGCCTGCGCGACGTACGTGGTGGCATCCTCGCTTCCGTTGTCGAGAAGCCCATAGAGAGCCTCGTTTTCGACGATCACGGCTTGCCGGATGACCACCTTGCCTCGCACCTCGCCGAGCCTCGGAGTCCGGTAATGGTTCGTGCTTACTCTGGTTAGGTAGTCGGGATAGATCGGCCAGATGACATTGCCGTAGGAGGTCTGGTCGCGGTACCAGCGAAAGGTGTCATTGAAAGAGCGGGTACAGTCCTTGGCCTCGGGTACCCCTTCGTCACTCACGCGCATGAGGATGGTTTCCGTGGGATTCTCGCGGAGGAAATCGTCGCAGACTCCGAGCACGTCGGCGCCAAAGAAGGCGTTCTGAAAAATGACGCCGTGATGGATGGCGAACACGTTCTCGATGTGCCGGCAACGGATATCGAGCACGCGGATGCCCGCATCGAGTTGGGCGCGGAGCGGCAACGACTGGGTTTCCGCGAGCCCCCCGCCGTAACGTGCCATCGTGTCGTGCGTGCCCGGCAGGGATAGTTCAGAGAGCTTTTTGTTGTCCGGCACCCAGCGCATCCAGTCCGGGTGCGAGGTCTCGATGGTGTCGGCGCTGTTGTAGGAACGAGTGTCGTCCGCCCGGGCCACGAACGGCGCGAGCAGGGAGAGCGTCAGCACGAGCGGATGGAGTTTGTTTGTTTTCATGGTGGAGTTCGTCGAGTTGAGTTACGTGGAGCGATTGGCAGGGATTCAGAGAATTCAGGGTTGGAGTGGCGGGCGCACTGAGGTGCGGTCCGAGTGAATGATGCGCGGCAGCAGGGAAAGCTCCTCTTTGTTCACAAACTCCACCGCCCCCGCGCACCGCGCCTGCTCGACATATTCAGCATCCGCGAACTGGGAAATGACGATGACCCGCGCGGCGGGATCCAGTTGGCGAAGGGCTTCGGTGGCCTTGCGACCGCCCATGCCCGGCATGCGCATGTCCATGATCACCCAATCGGGGCGCTGCGCGCCGAACAACCTCACCGCCTCCTCACCCGAGCTGGCTTCCAGAATCATCACCTCCGGTCCATCGAACAACTGCCGCACGGTCTGCCGCAGCGCGGCGTGGTCATCCACGATCAGGAGTTTGAGCGGCGCGACTTTCGACATGCCGCCAAATTGCGCCAATGGTCACGCGCCCGTAATCGGAGCGAACACGCAGATCCGCCTACGAGTGAATACGTAGATAATCTGTACCCCTAATCTGGATGTCTCCTCCTCGACAACTCGCAACGCGCCGTAAAGGTTCTGCCAGTGCAGGACCTCCAGTCTGGAACTCGTGGGTAAAAACCAATGCCCGAACTCAGAAACCAGAAGAAAAGAGGCGAGGGTCGGAATCGGACGCCTTAAGGGCAAATACCGCCCTTAAAATGGCGGTTTTTCAGAATGATTCAAGCTTACACTGTACCTACAAGAACCAGCACCACACCGGCACCTTGCTGGCAGTTTTGCTGGCAGTGCTCGTTCTTCTTCACGTTGGAATTTTTGCGGGCCGCGGGCTCGGCTCGCTTAGCTTTCGAACGGGCGGATAAGGCCCGCCGATCGGGATCGCATCTGCGTCGAAGGAACCGTCCGCTGCCGGATCCGGATAACCTCGCCGCCAGGTGCTTCGCCCCTCTTGTCGTGTTCAGCGACAACGCCGTCTTCAACGAGAAACCGCTTCAATGCTTCGCCACGGCCGGCGGCGAAAAGAATCATGCTTTGGTGGATTCGGTCGAGCGCCGTTTCGCCGTGCCGCTCAACTTTCGTTTCTCCGAAACTCGACTCGCGCGCGTCTGCGTCCTCGAGCACTTTGAACAAATCGAGTTGCGATGCCTTCTTTTTTTTCACCGGAGCGGCTTTGCCTTCGTCCTTTCCGAACAAATGCACTGCCCGCTCTGCGACTGGAAGGAGTCGGGCCTGCTCACCGGCGACTTGGACAACGGTTGCTAAATCCTCTAGGTGCGCGCCGAGTCCTTGCGCGATTTTGCGCGCAGCGTCGTATTCAAGAACGAAGCCGGTGGTCTTGGCTTTCTTCGCGGCGCCTTGGGATTCGTCGTCCGCGTCGTCATCCTCGGCGCTGTCGCCGTTGGCGGTGTCGATGTTTCCGGCGTTTAACGTCCAGAGCCACATGGCGGTCAGGCGCGCGTCTTCTTCAAAGCCGGTGGTGTCCGCGTCCTTGAAAATCATGGTCAGGGCTTCCTTGGCGACGGCGGCCCAGACTTGCTCCAGGTATTCCTTGAGGGTAATCTCGTCGCGCAGAACGGCCGGATCGTACGAAGCCACCAGCTCTTCAAGGTCAGCGATAATCTGTTGCCGCTCCTCGTCCGTGAGATCGTCAAAATCGTCGGGGAGGCGTTTATCAATCTGCGCCTGACGGTACCCCTCTGGGTCGGCGAGAATGCGCTCACGTTTTTCTTTCATGCGCTGAAGGCTGCGACGCACCGCGTAGATGCTGGATGCAAAGCGACGTTGCAGCATCGCCATCGTAAACCCGAGCGCCCGGCCTCGGGCTGAGTCTTCGGATGCGGCCTTTATCGACTGATCTTCGACGAACCGAGTGAGCGCATCATAAAACTCCCATTCGCTTTCCTGTCCTTCCTCGCCTATTTCGAACGCAGTGGTGCGGACGATTCTTCGAGTGAAAAGCTGCTTTGCCTTGCCCGTCTGAGGGTCAGGGAAAGTGACGAGGGCTTCTTTGACGCGGCGGAGATAGAAGGGAGCCTCCTGCTTGCGCATAGCCTCTTCGAGGCTCTTTACGTCGCCATAGACGTCGCGGTCGAGGAGCTCGAGGAAGAGGCAAAAGTTATCCGGGTCGCCCTTGTGGGGCGTGGCCGTCATCAGGAGGTAGTGGTCGGTCATCTTGGACAGTTCGGCGCCCAGGTCGTAGGCGAGAGTGGTCTTGTCCCGGCTCGCCGCGCTCATTTTGTGCGCCTCGTCTACGATGATCAGATCCCAATGGCTGCGAAGTAAGCTCTCGCGCGCATCGGCGATGCGCGACACCCACGAAACCGATGTGATGACCTGGTTTTTGTCCTGCCAGGGATTTGAGCCGTAGTTGGCGCGAAGCACGTCGCTACGGATGATCTCGAAGTTTTCGCGGAACTTGTCCTTCATCTCTCTCTGCCACTGAAACGAGAGGCTCGCTGGCGTGATGATGAGCGTCCGGCAGGCGAGACCTCGAATCTTTAGCTCCTTGAGGAGCAGCCCTGCCATGATCGTTTTGCCGGCCCCGGGGTCGTCTGCGAGCAAGAAGCGGATGCGCGGGAGGGCCATGAAGTGGTGATAGACGGCCTCGAGTTGGTGAGGCAGCGGGTCGACGCGCGCGATGGAAAGCGAGAAGTAGGGGTCGTATTCATAGGCCAAAGCCAGCCGCATCGCTTCGACGGCAATCCGAAAGCGCTGAGGGTCTCCGTCAAAGGGCTCAGTATCGGGCGTTGATTCGAGGGCGGCCAATTGCTCAGCGGTTAAGATCGGCTCGTAAACGCGCGAACTCTGAAGTCCCTTGGCGATGAGCTTTAGCGCGTCGCCCATCGGGACAACGACGATCACCTGCACGGGCTCCGGGAAGATGGGCCCGCGCAGAATCGCATTCGGTTTTATGTGGTTGATCGTCATCGGTAAAACCCGGAAAACCATGCACTTCTACCCGATTGGTGAGCGGTTTGGAACCAAAAGATGCCCAGCAATTTGAAGGCGAATTGTGGTTCGGGGCTTTCTGGAAGCAGGCGTAAGCGAGGAAACAACGCCAGGCGAGGCGCGAGAGAATGCATCTTTTTCACGCGCGGCTGGGGTGTCTGCGCGGAGACTTTCGTCCGATCCAGACAGATTCTTCCCGGTGGCGTGTGCAAAACGGCGGTTGCCGGGTCTACGTGGACTGTTTACGCTGCGTCCATGCTATTTGAGCGTCAAAAGCGTCTTTTAGCCCTGCTGGACGCTCACGGCGGGGAGATCGGAAATCTGGATTTCCAGAAGCTTCTTTTCCTGTACTGCCGTGAAGCCGAAGACGTTCCGACTTATGAGTTTGTCCCGTACAAGTTTGGCGGTTTCTCGTTCACTTCATACGCGGACAAAAGGCGCCTCACGGAGCAAGGGCTGCTCGTTGACGAGGAGCGAGTTTGGAAACTGACGCCAACCGGGAAGGCTGCAGCGGCGATCCCTCCATCCACGCGGATGAGGATGGACAGATTTGCAAAGCAGCATAGCCATTTGAGGGGCGATGCGCTCGTAGCCGAAGCGTATCGCCGACATCCATATCACGCGACTCGAAGCGAAATTGCCGGTCGCCTGTTGGCAGGCGACAAACTGGCCTTGCTTGCGATTGAGGCTGCGCGGCCGGCTGCCAGCCGGCATCGTCTTTGCACGATTGGCTATGAGGGGCGCTCGCTCGAGAATTATCTGAATTGCCTGCTCCAGGCGGGCGTTACGGTCTTGTGTGATGTCCGCCGTAATCCGCTGAGCCGGAAATACGGATTTTCAAAAGGGACGCTTTCCAAAAGCTGCGAGGGCGTCGGTCTCCGCTACGAGCATCTTCCCGAGCTTGGCATTGCGTCAGAGGAACGTCGCGAGCTAAAAACGCAAGAAGATTACGACGCGCTTTTTGTTTCGTATGAGCGAGAGAGTTTGCCGAAACAGGGTGAGGCGTTAGCGAAAATCAAGAGCTGGCTTGCATCGGGCGAGCGCGTGGCGCTCACGTGCTACGAACATTCTCCGGAGCAGTGCCACCGGCATTGCGTTTCGGAGGCATTGGAGCAAGAGATAGGGGGCAGGTGCATCGCGCTGCATTTGTGACCTGGGGGGAAGCATGGCCAAGGAGCGCGTCCTCATCACCGTTAAAACCTATCCGACGCTCTCTCGCAAATATGGCGAAACCGTCTGCACCGCGGGCGTTCGTGAGGACGGCTCATGGCTCAGGATTTATCCCGTTCCGTTTCGGCGCCTCGATGAAGCGGAGCAGTATCGAAAATTCGACTGGATTGAGTGCAGGTTAATCAAGAGCCGAAGCGATCCGCGCCCGGAAACTCGCCACCCCGCAGACCTCAAAGAGCTCCAGCCCGTCGGGCACATCGACACCACTGGAAACTGGAGGCAGAGGCGAGAGGTTCTCCTTGAGAAGGCGAAAGTCTACACGCAACTGCGGCCACTGATTGATGGCGCGAAGGCAAATGCGCTTTCTCTTGCCGTTTTCAAACCCGTCAAGATCACAGGCTTCGTTTGGGAAGAAGAAGAGCGGGAGTGGGACGCCGCAAAAGTAGCGGAGATGCGTAGCCGCACGAATCAGGGCGAACTTTTCTCGGAGGAAGCATGGCGAGAGACGTTCAAGCTCATTCCAAAGCTTCCTTACAGCTTCTCGTACGAGTTTGAAGACGCAGACGGAAAGAAATCAAAACTGCAAATCCTGGACTGGGAAATCGGCGCGTTATTTTGGCGTTGCCTTCGCGCAAGCCACAATGATGAGAAGGTGGCGCTGGAGAAGGTTCGAATCAAATATGTGGATCAGTTTTTCAAGACGGATCTCCACTTTTTCCTCGGCACAACTCAGCAGTTTCATTTTGTAGCCCCCAACCCTTGGGTGATTGTTGGGGTCTTCCCGATCCCGCACGAGCGCCAAGCTCGGCTGCTCTGAATTCCGGCAGACGACCGATCGCCGCT
>DATLUX010000322.1:0-7632 GCA_035577805.1 Verrucomicrobiia bacterium | reverse complement strand
TGGTTGCTGGTTGCTGGTTCCTAGTTGCTGGTTCCTAGTTGCTGGTTGCTTAGTTCCTGGCGTGCGCCGACCAGGCAACCGATCGGAACGGCGTCTTCGCCGAAGGCGGCCAGCTTGACCTGGGGCCCGCCCTGAAAGACTTCCATGACAAAGCGGGGCAACGCGGTCGCCACCGCAACGCGCAGCGGCTCGCCCAGCAGCGACAAACCACCGCCCAGAACAATCACCTGCGGATGCAACAGGTGAGTGACGTGCGAGAGCGCGAAGGCGAGGTGCTCAGCGGTTTCGTTCAGAATCTGCAGAGCCGCCGAGTCTTGCTCCGCCAACGCACGCGCCAGCAGCCTGGCTTCGCCCCCAGGTTGAGCATCCATCCAATCACACAGCAGACTCTTCACCCCATCGGCCTTGAGGCGGCGAATCCGGGCATCCACTGCCCAACCGGAACAACGTTCCTCAACGATCGTGCCTTGCCGATCCAGACGCACATGGCCAATCTCGGATTCCCCCGGAGTTGCCCCGTGATAAATCTTCCCGTTGACGACGCAGCCTCCACCCACTCCGCTGCCCAACGTCACATAAAAAACCGGATCCAACCCCACGCCCGCCCCGTAGCTGGCTTCCCCCAGCGCAGCGGTGTTGGCATCGTTTTCCACCCAGACCGGCACCGGCTGACCGGCGAGTTGCGTCAGCCAACCCTTGAGGTCAAATCCCGACCACCCGTGGATTTGATGGGAACGCGCGATGCGTCCGGTGGTCCGATCGACGGGTCCACCGAAGCCGACGCCCAGGGCGCCCGCGTGGTGTTCACGCACCAGCGCAGGAAGAGTCTGTTCGAGTTGCCGCCGGATGCCGTCCGCGCCTTCGGCTGGATCGACTGCGAACCGTTGACGACGGGAGATGGCGGCATTGGCGTCACCCACCACCACTTGCAATTTGGTGCCGCCAATTTCGATGCCGAGGAAAGTGGGATGCGAGTGCAAAGAGTCTATGAAATAAATCTGGGTTCAGGTTTGGCCGCGTGGCGTCACCTCGCAAGGCTACTGAGGCCACGTGAGCAAGCAAGCGGATCCTGGTTTGCCCCATTCCATTGCGAGAATCTCTTTGCCAGCCGGAATCGCCTCCGCGCATGCTTTCGGCTCCATGGCTTGGAACGATGAGTTCCCCGCGCGGCGACTCGCCGCCATGGTTTGGTGAACCGATGAGCAGCGGATGAGCGCCTCGGATGAACAACCGAAACGTTTTCAGCCCCGGAATCTACTGGGGGTGCTGGCGTTTTTGCGGCGTTATCCGGGGCGGGTGGCCGCCTGCCTGGGATTGTTGCTCATCAACCTCTCGATTGAGATGAGCCTGCCTCAGATCCTGGGCAATGCCATCAGCGGACTGCGCAATCATCTGGTTCAGCAGGAAGAATTCGTCCTGCGCCCGTTCGTGTTGCTTTACCTGGGGTTGGTTTGCACCCGGGCTTGCGTCGGGTTCATCCTCGGCCCGATTCGGAGCCGGACCATTCAAAGCACGTTGGGAGATATCCGCGCGGCCCTTTATAATGCGTTGCAACGGCTGGCCTTCACGTATCATGACCAAGCCAACAGCGGCGAACTGATTTCCCGGGCCACCACCGACATCTGGCGTCTGCAGGATTTCCTGTTTGCGTGCCTGCTGTTGAGTGTGGACATCTCGGTGGCGCTGGTGGCCACGACCACGTTGATCTTCCTGGTCAGCCCGAAGCTGGGCGCGGTGGCGCTCGGCACCATGTTGCCGACCATTGCGTTGATCGCGTTTTACGCCAGCAAACTTCAGCCCCGCTGGCGGAACGTGCATGATCTGCACGGGGCCATGACCACTGTGATCCAGGAAAACATCGCGGGCGTGCGCGTCGTCAAAGCCTTCGCCCGCGAACAGAGCGAGATCCAGAAGTTCGAGGCGCGCCGCGACACGTATCTGGGCACGCTGCTCAACACGGTGAACTATTGGGCGTCCCGCGTGCCCCGGGCCCAGTTCCTCTACGGACTCAGCATGCCCCTGGCCTTGTGCATCGGCGGCCAACTCGTCATTCAAGGCCAAATCCCCATCGGCGACCTGGCTAAAGTCGTGTTTTACCTGATGGCCATCGGGCACCGGGTCGGGATGGTGGGCCAATTCACCAACATCATCCAAAATGCCAGCGCCAGCGCCGAACGCGTGCTGGAGATCCTGCATGAACCCCAGACCCTGCGCAGCGGCCACCGGCCCCTGCCCCCAGGTCGAGGCGAAGTCTGCTTCGAGAACGTCAGTTTCCATTACGCCCCTGCCAAGGCTTCCCTCGAAAAGGTCAGCTTCGTCGCCAGCCCGGGACGCACCGTGGCCATTGTCGGTCCGACCGGCTCCGGCAAAACGACCCTGGTCAACCTGATTCCGCGCTTTTACGACGCCACCAGCGGCCGGGTTTTGATTGATGGCGTGGATGTTCGCGAACTGGAGCTCGTCTCGCTGCGCCGGAGTGTCAGCGTCATCTTCCAGGAAACATTTCTCTTTAGCGCTTCGGTCCTGGAGAACATCGCCTACGGCAAACCCCGGGCCAGCCGGGAAGAAGTCGAGGAATGCGCCCGCGCCGCCCAAGCCCACGAGTTCATCATGGAACTGGCCGACGGTTATGACACCGTGATTGGCGAACGCGGCGTGTCGCTCAGCGGCGGACAACGCCAGCGCGTCGCCATCGCCCGCGCGTTTCTGATGGATCCGCGCATTCTCATCCTCGATGACGCCACTGCCAGTGTGGATTCTCAAACCGAACGTTACATCCGGGAAGCCATGCGCCGGCTTTGCCAGGGACGCACCACCTTCGTCATCGCCCAACGGTTCTCCACGGTCAAACACGCCGACGAAATCCTGGTGCTGAAGGAAGGCCGCATCGTCGAATGCGGCCGGCACGATGAACTAGTCAAACGCGGCGGCTTTTACCGGGAAGTTTTCGAGGCGCAGATCCTGAATCCGTGATCTCGTAGCCGCCGACGTCAGGAGGCCTGCCCTGAGCTTGTCGAAGGGGCTCACTTCCTCCGATTCTCACGCGCAGACCGATCAGAGCCTCGTTACCTCGGCTGCTACCCCCATTTCGTAGCAGCCGACGTCAGGAGGCTCACTTCTTCCCCATGCTCACACCCAGACCGATCAGAGCCTCGTTACCTCGGCTGCTACGGGAGGGAGAGCGCATCCGCTACGGCCGTCCATCCGGCGAGGTCGCCGGCCAGGAAAGCTCTGAACACCGGTACTTTGTCAACCCACAGCGCAGAAGTCGGCGGGAGCAGGATCTCCTCGACCTGGGCGGGTTCAGGCAATCGGCTTTCCAACGCCCGCGCGCGCGCCCACAGATGCATGGCCTCCAGGAGAGGCGCGCGCGTTTCCTCGGTCAAATCTCCTTCACCCAACAAACGCGCCATCTTCAACCGCCGCGCCGACTGCTGACGAAACGAGTTCGCTTTTTCCAGGTCGGCGGGAGACAGCGGCGCGGGTGTCGTGTCCGCCGGCTCGACCGGCCACAACGGACGTGTCGCGCGCGTGGTCAAGGACAACAAACCGGAGCCGGCCAGGCGTTGTATGGCCTCGTCGGTGGCGCGATCGAGGACTTCCAACTGGACGGGACTGAGTGGGTCGCAGTGGCCCACGCCGAAGAACCGGTCCTGCAACGCCGCCAGGCGCTCGCGCCAGAGCGGCGCGTCTCGATCCACCACCACGTAAACCACCGAATGCGGCGCCTCCTTGGGATAACGTTCTTCGCAGCGCACCAGGGCCCCATTGATTTGCTGAGCGACCGCCTGAGCGAAACCGGCGGCACGATCCGCCGGCAAGACCGGTTGGTGAAGGGCCCTTTCGACGTCATGCGCGGAAACGCCGGGCCGGCCGCTCATCAGTTGATTTAACCGCTTGAGGAAAGCCTGCTGACCGGAACGCAGCTTGATCTCGTTGAGATTCCCGCGCCGGTCCAGTACACCGTCGGCCAACGATTGTTTGTCGGCCAGCGTGCTGAGCATCCGGTGTTCGATGGTGTTTTCCGACACCAGATTGATGATGGTGACTGGACGGGTTTGGAACTTGCGCCAGGCCCGGGCGATGCGTTGCTCGAGCCGGGCGGGGTTCCAGGGCAGATCACAGTTAATCACGACGCTGGCAACCTGCAGGTTCAAGCCGGCCGCGCCCGATTCCGTGCTGAGAAACACGCGGCAGTTGGGATCCGTCTTAAAGGCATTGATCTCTCCGCGCCGCCGCCGTTGCGGCACCGATCCGGTATGCCAGGCGTAACCCAGTTTCAATTGCTCACAAAGCTCCCGCACCAACTGCAGCATCCTTTCCCACTCGGAAAAAATGATGACCTTGACCTCCGGATTCTCCCGGCATTCCTCCAGGATTGTCTCCAACTCCCCCAGCTTTGGACATTCGCGTTCTTCCGGGTCCAAAATGTAATTGGTGTCGCAAATCATGCGCATCATGGCCAGTTCGCGCAGAAGTTTCTCCTGTTCTTGCTGCGTTAACGGCCGGCGCTTCGCCGTCGCCGCCAACCGGGCGACAATCGCTTCATGATCCTCGTAGGCGAGCTGCTGCTGGTTGCTGAGGGGCACGAAATGGTTACGCTCCGTGCGATCCGGCAACTCCGTCTCCACGTCCGCCTTGCGTCGCCGGAGCATAGAAGGCCGGATGCGGGCATGCAACTTGTCCAGCTGCCGGTAGCCGCTGGGCCGTCCGCGTTCGTTCAACTCGTAAAACTCGCGATTAAACCGGAACAAGGGCCCCAGCACCGTCGGGTCCAGGTAATCCATGAGCGAATGCAATTCATCGATGCGGTTTTCGATCGGCGTGCCCGTGAGGACAAAGGCGTAACGGCTGCGCAATCGTTTCACCGCCCGGCTGGTCTTGGTGTTCCAGTTTTTGATCCGCTGCGCTTCGTCCAGCACCACCACATCCGGACGCAATCGCGCATTGACCTCCAGCGAATCACCCAGCATCTGCTCGTAGTTCACCAGGGTGAAAAAGAACGGCGCCTGCCCGCCCGGCAATTCTGACCCGGCGAGGTCGTAGGCCCGGAGACGCGCGTCTTTCCCACCGAACACCAACTGATACGGCAATTCGGCAAACTTCTGGATCTGTTCCTCCCACTCCGTCTTGAGCGAGGCCGGTGTCACGACCAGGACTCGGCGCGCTTTGTCCAATCGGTGCAACAAGGCGCAGGCCGCGATCGCCTGGATGGTTTTGCCCAAACCCATCTCGTCCGCCAACAACGCCCGCTCCGTAAACGCCAAATGCAACATCCCATCCCGTTGATAAGGGAAAAGTGGCACCCGCGTCTCGCTGACCGGCCATTCGCCGCTCTGCACTTTCTGCTCATACTCGCGGCGCAAGCGGCGGCATTCCTCTTGGCGCCGGCGCGCTTCCAGCCAAGGACCCACCTCCTGCGACACACGCAGATCGACCGAACCCGCCTCCAGACATTGTTGCGCCGACGCCACCGCTTCCTCCGGCGCTCCGTGAACAAACTGGCCTCGCGTGTCGAACCATTCCCGCAGCGCCTTCGGCACGGCCTGCCCACGCAGGGAAAGCCGCAACCCGTCCCGGTCGGGCACAATCTCCATCCGCGTCGACCCCTTCTGCGCCCGGCGGAGCTCGCGCGGAAAGCGCGCCTGCAACAGAGCCAGCACCGCCTCCACATGTTTGCACGTGCCCAGGCCGTTGATCCGAAAGTCCACGCAGTCACAGGCAAATTCCCGTCCAGCCACATCCCGGATCTCCACCTGATAATTCAAGCCGCTGCCCGAATTGACCCGGAAATTGGAAAAGATCCGATGACGCGCATCGCTATTGATGATCCGGAAGGATTCTGTGCCCGCGCGAACCCGGCGCCGGTTGATCTCATCCTCATCGGTGGTCCGCCAGTCATGAACCGGTGCCAACACATTAACCGACCGGTCGCCGGACCGGCCCCCCAAGCGCGATAAACGAATAGCCATGCGCCCCATGATTTCCACCAGACCCACCAAGTCAATGGGAGGTTGTTCAAGTTGTTCACACATTGTTAACAGGGTATTGCGAATGAATCCCGCCGGCGCAAAAGCGCAATGCAGCGCCAGCACTTCTGAGTTCATTGCGGATAGGAAGTTTTTGAGGCCCAGATCCTGAAGCGGACGCCGCCCAAGGACAGTCCCGCGCGCACGGCGGAAGATTACGAGACTCCGACGCTTTAGCGGCGGGCGGTGGCGGCGGCTCAATGCTGTAGCGAGGTCCATGACCGCCGCAACGAGAATAATCCTCGCGGCAGGCACCTCACCGCAACCAGTGCGCCACCGGATGAGTCAACCTTTGGTGGTCAAAGATGTTCGCAGGCGGATCGCAGGCTGTTGGCAGGTTATAGGATGAGTCGATCCTGCTTATCCCGATGGGAAATGAAAACTCGGCCGATGTGCCCGGCAGCTTGCCTCGCGAGACAACCTTTGGTATAAAGTTAAGCGCATTCCCTCCAAAGCAAGAGGGCGCGAGTTGATCCTGTGTCCTGGGAATATTATAAGATGTTTAAGGTACGCTCCGAAAGTCGCGGGACTTCACTCATAGGTGCTGTTTTTCTGACGTTGGCCGTTGCCGTGTCCGCCCGGGCGCAGGATTGCGTAACTCCAGCCGACGGGCTCGTCTCCTGGTGGCAACTGGAAGGGGACGGAACGGATCAAACCGGCACAGCGCAACTCGGCTTTAGCGGCGGGCCGACGTTTGCTGCGGCCAAAGTAGGGCAAGGACTGTTGCTGGACGGTTTCGACGATTTTGGGCGCGCGCCAGCTTCTGCGGATCTGGATATCGGCAGCGGATCGGGACTCACCGTCGAAACGTGGATCAAACCGGCAAACGCCGCCGGTCTCACGGACATTGTTGAGTGGAACAGCGGCACGGGCGGTATTGGCGTCCACCTATCCACTTCCACCATGTCGGCACGCGATCTGTACGCCAACCTGGTGGACACAGCAGGTGTGAGCCACTACCTCTTTTCACCGGGAGGCTTGCTTCAGAACACCGTCTTTCAACACGTCGCGCTGACATACGAGAAGGCTATTGGTGTGGCGACACTCTATTGGAATGGAACGCAAGTAGCGCGGACCAACCTGGGAACCTTCACTCCGCAGACTCAATTTGATTTTTACATTGGCACTCGTCGGTCTGGGCCGTTTCAAGGTATTTGGTTTTCCGGTACGGTTGATGAACTGGCTTTATATCGCCGCGCGTTGTCCGATGCAGAAATCGCAAACATCTTCGCAGCGGGCGCAGCGGGAAAATGCACCGCTCCACAGCCGCTGGCGATCCTCGAGGACCCCAAGGATGTGCACGCACTCCAAGGCGGGACAGCGACTTTCACTGTTCGCGCCCAGGGCGCACCGCCTTTGCATTTTCAATGGCTGTTGAATGGATCCGCTTTGAACGGAGCTAATCAATCCTCGCTTACGCTGACGGACCTTCAACTGCGGGATATCGGAGCTTATGCGGTGACCGTCACGGATGCCACAGGCTCGCTGACCAGCGCTGTGGCAAGACTGACTCTGACTTTTGATCTGGCGATCACCGAGTCCCCTGGCAACCTCATGGTGGTCGCAGGTGGAGACGCCACGTTTACAGTGCGCGCACAGGGCA
>DATLUX010000321.1:0-5324 GCA_035577805.1 Verrucomicrobiia bacterium | reverse complement strand
ATAACGTTTCGTATCCCACGCTCCGGCTGCGATTGGATCGATTGATCGAGAAGATCAAGGTGCTGGACAACCAGAAGATCGAAGACCGCTATGAACGGCTCTTACGAGGTCAATTTGCCGATGGCAAGCTGGACGCCGCTGTGTTCAAACGGCTGCTGGCGGCATACCACGAGCAACAGAAAGGTGAAAAATGAAACGGTTCGCTTGGTTTGGCATTTGGTTGAGTGCGATCACGGCCGGGTTTGGTCAGGACGTGATGGCCCGGTATGACTGGGAGCAGGTGGCCGCGAACGGGGCGGTAGCCGGCGGCAAGCCGAGCACCGTCGACGGGCGGTCAGTCCTCGAGGTTCGCAACACGAATAACACCGCGCTGCAGGTTGCGTTGTTGAAGATCCAGCGGCCTGCCATCTCGAACACCCTTTATGCGGTCGTGGGCGAAGTGAAATATGAGAAGGTGCAAGGCAACGGTTATCTGGAGATGTGGAATTTCTTTCCGCCGCTCAAGCCGGGTTTGCCAGAGGGTCAATTCTTTTCCCGCACGTTAGGCGACTCGGGGCCGATGGGCCGTCTGACGGGGACGTCCGGATGGCGGGCGTTCCAGTTGCCTTTTGATCGCACGGGGGCTTCGGGGTCGCCGACGCGACTGGAATTGAACCTGTTCCTGCCTGGGTCAGGCACGGTGTATCTCAGTTCGCTCCAGCTCGTGCAGTATGCGCCGGGATCACGTTGGAGTGGAGGCATCCAGGGCGTCCCGTGGTGGTCGGATCGAACGGCCGGAGTGGCAGGCGGGGCGGCGGGCGCTTTGATTGGTTGTTTGGCGGCCCTGTTGAACTCCCTCGCGGCCCGGGGCCGGGCTCGCCCCTTTGTCGTGGCGACGCTGGTGACGCTGATCGCTTTAGGCGCCAGTCTGGCCTTTCTGGGGTTGGCAGGGTTGTCGCTGCATCAGCCTTACACGGTCTGGTTTCCTTTGCTTCTGCTGGCGACACTGCTGCTCGTGATCCTGCCGACTCGATTGCGCCATTATCGGCGGCACTACGAAACGATCGAACTGCGCCGGATGAACTCGATGGATACGGTCAATTCCTGAGACGGCGGGAGAGGCCCACACGGTTGCGGCGGTCATAGACGTCATAGACCGTGCGGCGGAATCAACGGTTGACACCCCTTTGCTCATTGTTACTCTCCCCCCTCCCGTGGCGCAGGAGAGTATTCCCTGAGGCGTTGGTGCCGGGATGCTTGCGTTGCCTGAGCGATGGACTCGGCGCTGGGCACAACGGGCATACAGACATGAAACGACAGTATCAACCATCGAAGATTCGCCGCAAACGGCAGCACGGTTTTCTCAACCGCAAATCCACCAGAGGCGGCCGCGCCACGCTGCGGAATCGGCGACGGAACGGGCGCAAGCGGCTCACGCCGGTTTAAACCGCGGTTTGCGCTCATGGACGCTACGCCGCCGGCAGTGGGCTCCGGGCCGGGGCCCGGGTCCGGATCCGGATCCGAGCCGGGATTCAAGCTGCCCCGCTCGCGCCGGATCAAGCAGGGCCGTGATTTTGCCCGGGCCAAAGCGCAAGGCCAGCGGTTGACTCAGGGCTGTCTGGTGCTCAACTGGGTTTGCCTGCCGGCCCAGGCGCTAAGCCGGGTGGGCGTTATCACCAGTCGGCGGGTGGGCGAAGCGGTGGCGCGAAGCCGGGCGCGGCGGCTCTTGCGCGAAGCATTTCGGCTCAACCAAAATAGTTTGGCTAAACCCGCGGACATCGTTCTGGTGGCCCGTCCTTCCATCGTGGGCAAAACGCTGGCAGCGGTGGGAGCGGACTTGGTGGCTGCCTTGCGCCGGGCTCGGCTTTATCGGGAATGAGCGTTGATGTCGTGAAGCTGCTGCAACAGATTTTGGTTCTTTTACTGCGCCTTTACCAGCGATTGCTCTCGCCGGTGCTGGTCGGATTGTTTGGGCCGATGGGTCATGGCTGCCGCTACAGCCCGAGCTGCTCACAGTATGCGGTGGAGGCGGTCCAGCGGCACGGGGCTGGGCGCGGCCTCTGGTTTGCGCTTCGCCGGTTGGGCCGGTGCCATCCGTGGGGAGGTTGCGGAGACGATCCGGTTCCGCCCCGGCAATTGGTTTCGCTCCCGCCCCCGGCAGGCGGCTCCGCCCGTTCGGCTTTCCTTCCACGAGCTCCACACTGATCTGTTTCCGCATGGATCGTAAGTCTGTCTTTATTCTGATTGTTTGCGCGCTGTTGTTCATGCTGTGGGCGCAATTGACGCCCAAGCTGTACCCGCCACGGCGGACATCGCGGACCAACCTCGTGGCCGGGGCGAGCAATGCGTTAGCAGGATCGACGGGATCGACCTCGAACCTGCCGCCGACAACCCCGGCGCCCCTGGAGGCGCGACCGCCCGCGTCGCCCGTGAAACCGGCTGGCCCGGAGGAGTTGCTGGTGGTGACGAACGAGTACGCCCGCTACACGTTCACGTCCTATGGTGGCGGACTCAAACAAACGGAGCTGCTGAATTATCCGGAGTCAGTTCATTGTGGGCGGCAAAAGGCAGCGCAGGACCACAAGCTGGCGACGTTAAACGGAGGCGCCCATCAGCCTGTGTTGGCGCTGCTGGGCAGCGGCTCATTGATGGGCGACGGCGCCTACAGCATCAGCCGTGTGCGCGGCTCCGGCACAAACGCCGACATGGTGCGGATGGAAAAGACTGTGCCCGGCGGGTTGCGCGTGATCAAGGAATTCCAACCCACCAGCAATTATCTGCTCCGAGTGCAGACGCGACTGGAGAATACGACCGCGCAACCCTTGGCGGTGGAGGCGTATGAGTGGGTGGCCGGGACGGCTACGCCGTTGCATCCGCAGGATATTGAGACATTGGTCGGGGTGCAGTGGTATGACGGCAGCAGCGACAGCAAAGTAACTCGGGCCTATTTCGACAATAAAACCCTGGGGTGCCTTCCGGGCGCACCTCGGGAACTCTATCAGATGGCTCGGCCAGTGACCTGGGTGGCGGCGCACAACCAGTTTTTCTTTACCGCGGTGGTGCCCGGCTTTCCGGCCAGCGCGATCTCCGCCACGCGTTTTACGCTTCCACCGCCCAGCCTGGAAGAGATCGCGGCCAACAGTCGCACCGTAACCAACCAATTCGCCTTGGAAACGCACCTGCATTACGGCGCCACCAACCTGGCGCCCGGCCAAGCCCTCCAGCAGGAGTTCACTGTGTTTGCGGGTCCGAAGGAACTCCGGACTTTGGAGCGGGTCAGCGCTGATCTCAATCACCCGCTGGATCGAGTGATGGGTTATGGCGGGTTCTTCGGCATTTTCTCGCGCATCCTGCTCTGGTCGATGAACGGGTTGAATGCGTTGGGCTTAAGCTATGGCCTGGCCATTATCGCCATTACCGTGATCGTGAAGTCGCTCTTCTGGCCGTTGACAGCCGTGAGCACCCGCGCCTCCAAGCGGATGCAAAAACTGCAGCCGCAGATGAAAGCGTTGCAGGACAAATATAAGGACGACCCGGTGAAGATGCAGAAGAAGCTGATGGAGTTCATGCGCGAGAACAAGGTCAGCCCCATGAGCGGCTGCTGGCCGGTCCTGCTGCAATTCCCCGTTCTGATCGGGTTCTTCCAGATGGTCCAGAGCGCCATCGAACTGCGCGGCGCCTCCTTCCTCTGGGCCTGCGATTTGTCGAAGTCCGACACGATTTGGGTGATCCCAGGACTTCATCTGAACGTGAATCCGCTGCCGCTCCTCATGGGCGCGACCATGCTTTGGCAGGCCAGCCTTATGCCTCCTTCACCCGGCATGGACCCGATGCAACAGAAAATCATGAAGTACTTTCCCATGGTTTTTCTGGTCCTCCTCTACAACTATTCCGCAGGCTTGACCCTCTATTGGACCGTGCAAAACTTGCTGAGCATTGCTCAGATGAAACTTACCCGGAACGTCGAGGACGCCAAAAAAGCGGCGGCGTCCGCTCCTGCCGGGGCGCCGGCCCGGACGCCGCCCAAGAAGAAATAGAATAGAATAGAACACCTCGATCAGAGCCTGGCTCTTGACACCGTTCACCCTCAATCGCCCCATCCCATGCCTGCACAACCCAAAGAAATTCTGGAGACCCTGCTCAAGCACCTGGGCTTCGACGCCCGCATTGAAGAACATCCTCTGGAAGACGGCCTTACTCTCGACGTGCAAGCCGAGGAATCCGGGCGGCTGATCGGGCGCCAAGGCCAGACGCTCTCCGACCTGCAATATTTGCTCAACCGTCTGCTGTTTCAGCAGGACCCCGGGGCGCCCAAGGTGACGGTGGATGTGGGCGGATACCGATCCCAGGCGCGCGATGCTTTGGTCAAGCGGGCCAAGGAAGCCGCCGAAAAGGTCCGGCGCTGGGGCGATGTGGTGGAACTGGAACCGATGAACGCGTTTGACCGGCGCGTCATTCATCATGCGCTCAAGGACGATCCGGGTGTGGAAACCCACAGCGTTGAAGTGGAAGGCACCACCAAAAAAGTCATCCTGCTCCGCCCCAAATCCTGAAAGGGCCGATTAAAGGTTCCCAACCGAGTTGCCGAAATAAGAAGAGAAGCGCCTGCGCATCCTGGAGGACTGGAAACGGCTGGAGCGGCGGTCTGCGACCGCCGCCGTGCGCTAAGCAGCGAGAAAAGCGGCGGTCATAAACCGCCACTACAGTGATGGATCGAGGGCAGTGCTGCCCAAGACTGCCCAAGACGCCAGCGTTGACAATAGTGCGGCGTCCGTTAGCCTGCCAGGATTCGGAGCAGGGCTGGGGTTGCTCTCCAAAGTCTGCGCCAGTTTGGCCACCCCGCCCGCGCCGCGATAACACATACCTATGAGCGAATCCCCTTACCTTCAGCCGTCGGTTGCCGTCCGTGACCTGGATGTCGGGTCGCGCGCCCGTTTCATCTCGCGCACCTACGCGCACCTGGTCGGCGCCATTGTCCTGTTCACGTTGATCGAGGTGTTCTTGTTCGAGACAGGGATGGCTGCAACGATTGCCCAAGGGCTGCTGGGTGTTTCCTGGCTGTTGGTTTTAGGTGGTTTTGTGGTGGTGTCGTGGCTGGCCAGTCGGGTGGCCCATGTCTCCACGTCGCGTCCGGCGCAATATGCGGCTCTCTTGGGCTTTGTGGTGGCGGAGTCACTGATCTTTGTTCCGCTGCTTTACCTGGCCGAGTCGGTGGCGCCGGGAGCCATCACTAGCGCAGCGGTGGTGACCTTCTTTGGTTTTGCCGGGCTGACCGTGGTGGTTTTTCTGACGCGCAAGGATTTCTCGTTCCTGCGCGGCATCCTGTGCTGGGGCGGGATCAGCGC
>DATLUX010000320.1:0-2446 GCA_035577805.1 Verrucomicrobiia bacterium | reverse complement strand
CATTCAAATAAACCACCCCACCATCATCGCGCAAAAGTCGGACGACCAGACCCGAAATCGCCGAGGCATCGGCAACGGTGAACATGTGCCGGAAATAGAAGGTAATAAACGCGAATTGCCCCGGAATGACGGTAACGATATGCGGATCGCCAAAACCCAGTGGCGCAGGGCCAGATGGCCAGGTGGCATCATCAAATCCAGGTTGGCTCCAGATCGTTCCTTGATCGCTGCCGTCCGCCAGGTATTTCCAGGTTGAACCAGTCGGCACAAGGGTTTGTGCCGACAGCATACCCGGCAAAAGGAGCAAAGCCAAAGCCAGCCGAAATGAATGAAACCGAGAAACGAACCTGTTTTGATTCTGAGAAGTCTGCATAATAAGGTCCCATACAGAGGTTGAAGGCGGCGGCAGAGTCCCGGCCTCCGGCCGAGATCCACTGACGCTTGACCAAGTCAATTAAACGCGTCGCCCGGCAGTTTCTTGCAAAAAAGGGTTCTTCCGGGTTTTTCGTGGGTGCTGAAGGTTGTGAGTTCTCAGCAGCAAAGCATTGAGAAGGAAAATGGACCGGGAGCGGTTGGAGTGTGCGATGGGCTTGGGCCGTCCTGAAAGCGTGCCGCTGCGCGCCGGCTCTCGCTTCGCTCCGCTGCGCTCGCCCGGTCCCGGGGGCTGACTTCGAACTGGCCGGTGGAGGAAGGCCTGGGCAAATTGGCGGGATGAGCAACGAGAGCGAACTGCAACAACATTACCGGCTACTCCTGGGCATCCAACTACCCTGGCAGATCAAGAGCGTGAACCTGGACGTGAATGGCAAACGAGTGGAGATCGGCTTGGAATGGAGTGCGGGGCAGAAGGCCGCCTGCCCGGTCTGTGGCCAAGCTTGTGGGCTTTACGACCAGGCGGGGGAACGGACGTGGCGACACTTGGACACGATGCAGTTTCAGACGATCATCCGTGCGCGGGTGCCGCGGATCGAGTGTCCGACCGATGGGGTCAAGACCATCGTCGTGCCCTGGGCCGAGCCGCATGGACGGTTCAGCCGGTTGTTCGAACGATTTGCCATCGATGTCTTGCTGTGCGCCCGCAGTTTGACGCAAGCGGCCACGTTGTTGGATCTGTCGTGGGATGAGGTGGAGCATATTCTGCGGCGAGGAGTCAAACGGGGGTTGTTACGCCGGGAGCTGGACGGAGTCCGGTATGTGGGGATCGACGAAAAGAGCTTCGGGGCGGGCCAATCCTACATCTCGCTGTTGACCGATCTGGAGGGTCGGCGGGTGCTGGAGGTGGTGGCCGACCGAACGCAGGCTGCCGCTGAAAGCTTGTGGAGCACCTTGAGCCAGCCGCAACGAACGCAGGTTGAAGCGGTGGCGCTGGACATGTGGGAGCCGTTCATGGAGGCAGCCCGGGTGCAGGTGCCCCAGGCCGATCTGGTGCATGACAAGTTTCATGTGGCCAAGCATCTCAATGAAGCGGTGGATCAAGTGCGACGGGCGGAGAACAAGGAACTGTTGGCCCAAGGCGACGAGACGCTCAAGGGGACGCGCCAGTTGTGGTTGTATAATCCGCAACACCTGAGCCGGGAGCAAACCGGCGTGTTTAGTGCACTGCGGGAGCAAGGTCTGAAGGTGGCCCGAGCGTGGGCGGCCAAAGAGTTGTTCACCCGGATCTGGACCTATTCTTATGCGGGAGCGGCTCGGCGCTTCTTTGCCGACTGGTATAGTTGGGTCAGCCGCAGTCGGCTCAAGCCCCTGGTCAAGGTGGGCAAGATGTTGAAGCGACACCTGGAAAACATTCTAACCTACCTGCGCCATCCCATCACCAACGCTGTCACGGAAGGATTGAACTCCAAGATCCAGATGATCAAATCCAACGCCCGAGGCTTTCGGAACTTTGAAAACTACCGAACACGAATCCTGTTCTTCTGCGGCAAACTCGACCTCTACCCACGATAATCCCCGAAGAAGGCAAAAAATTGAAACCTTTCCAACCCTCCGCTAGTCATAAACTCGGCTCTACCCACCGACCCGGCTGGGCCGCGCACCGCACAAGCGCGGGTTCCTCGCGGGTGGGATGTTGTTCGTTGTCGCCCGTTTTTGTTTGGCCGTTTCGAAGAACGCAGAATCAACTTCAGAATGAGTACCAGAAGCATCCCCCCATCGGCTCCTTCCCGGAGAGTTCCCATCCTCACCGCAGCCTTGGCCGCTCTCGGCTTGATTTCGGCCTCCACCGTGCGCGCCCAACTGCAGACCGCGGGCGAGGTGTTTGTCGACGTCAATGCCGCCGGCCAACCCGACGGCCTACTCACGTCGATCACCAACAACGGCACCCTGGGCGGCTATTTTGAAGCCCGAGGCGGCGGCGACACCGTGCCGGTCATCGCCTTGGTGGGCGGGGTGCGCTGCATTCAGTTCGACGGCACCGATTACATGCAGTTAGTCGGCGCGCTGGGTG
>DATLUX010000319.1:0-20388 GCA_035577805.1 Verrucomicrobiia bacterium | reverse complement strand
GGCCGACGCACGGGAGCATCTCGGTGAGAGGCAGAGGGGTCGCGGCGAGCCCGGGCGGGAGATCCTTGCCGATTAGAAATCCCCGTTCATCGATCCGGAGTTGGAGACGTTCCAACCCGGCCAGCGCGAGCAGCGTGGCATCGAGTTCGGATTGTTCAGCGAGTTTGCGCAGGCGCGTGCCCACATTGCCTCGGATCGGTACGATGCGCAGGTCCGGCCTGCGATCCAGAAGTTGGGCCGCGCGTCTGGTGCTGCCGGTGGCCACGGTGGCGCGGTGTGGAAGTGCCTGGAGAGAAAGAGCCGGCCGGTAACTTCTGCGATCCTGCCGGACCGGCCGCGACACATCCACGTAGCGATGCGCGTGCTCCATTTCGCGATAAACCAGGGCATCCCGGACATCAGCGCGCTGCGTAACCGCCCCGAGGGTCAACCCTGGCGGGAGTTGCGTGGGGAGATCCTTGAGGCTATGCACGGCCAGATCCGCTTCGTGGCGCAGGAGCGCTTCTTCGATTTCTTTCGTGAACAGGCCCTTGGGCAATTCGCCTTCGGT
The DNA here is from genome assembly GCA_035577805.1 of Verrucomicrobiia bacterium. Taxonomy (GTDB): domain Bacteria; phylum Verrucomicrobiota; class Verrucomicrobiia; order Limisphaerales; family JADJPG01; genus DATLUX01. The sequence goes on along the minus strand of DATLUX010000319.1, from coordinate 19,838 downwards.
CAAAGCGACGTTCTGCAGCTTGTCGCCCGTGGTTTTGATGATGGCGAGTTCGAAGGATTGCTGCGGAAAGGCGGCCTGGCATTGGGCTTGAACCATCCGGGCCTGGGCCAGAGCCAGCGCGCTGCCGCGCGTGGCGATGCGAAGAGGAGTTGGTGGTGAAGACATGAAAAGGCCCGGGCCGCGCCAGGCATCACTCGTGGCCAAAAGCAGGTTGGGAATCGGCGCCGAAGGTTGGGGGCGGGCGGCTGGCCAGCAACGCGCGCGCCCGTTCCCGGATGATGGCTTCGCAGCGCGCCAGTTCCTCGCGGCGTTGATGGAGATAATTGTCGGCGATCGCTTGCAGATCGTCGACGTTATACAAAAACACGTTGGCCAGATAATTCACTTCCGGGTCGATATCCCGTGGCACGGCGATGTCGATCAAAAGCAGGGGCGCGTTGCCGCGTTGTTCCATGAGTGGAGTGAGCTTCGGGCGATCCAGGATGTAGTGGGGCGCCGAGGTGCTGCTAATCACAATGTCCGTCTGCCGGAATTCCGTCGCCCAATCTTCAAAACGCACGGCGCGCCCCCCGAGTTCCTCGGCCAGGGCTTCTGCGCGAGCGGCCGAACGGTTTGAGACCAAAATGCTTCGGGCACCGCGGGAGAGCAGAGCGCGGGCCGCTTTTTCGCTGGTGTCACCCGCTCCGATGACCATGACCTGACGGTCACTGAGCGAGTTAAAGATTTTCTCCGCCAATTCCACCGCCACCGCGGCCACCGAGGTCGCGCCGCGTTGGATCTTGGTTTCGGTCCGGACATGTTTGGCGACGCTGAAGGCGCGTTGAAACGCCCGATTCAAACGGCCTCCTGTATGACGATGTTGCAACGCCAGATCGTAAGCCTTCTTGAGTTGCCCGAGGATTTCTGTTTCTCCCAGCACCATCGAATCGAGGCCGCACGCGACTTTGAACAGATGCTCAACGCTTTGTGGTTCGGACAACCCGTAAAGTTGTTCGCGGAGCGGTTCGTGATAATCGTGGCATTGCTGCAGGAACCCCTGCAATTCGGCGAACGCCCGGGGGGGCTCCTGGTTTGTCACCACATAAAGCTCGACGCGATTGCAGGTCGAAAGCAGAACGGCTTCCTCAGCCAGACCTTGCTGGCGCAGGGCCTGCAGCGTCGCCGGCACCCGGGCGTCGGCAAAAGCAAACCGCTCCCGCAACGCCACCGGCGCGGTGTGATGACTCAGTCCTAGGACCAGAATGGGCATTGAAAATGGGCCTTCCTTATGGTCTGCCTGCCACGGGCACCGGATGAAGGTCGGGATTATGAATGCCGCTCAGCAAATTGGATCCCCAGAAAGTTAATAAGACAAAGCCGAACATCCCCACCACACCCCAGGCTAAACGCCGGCCTCGTTGGGCAAACCACCAACGGCTGACCAGCAGCCCCAAACATCCCACCCAAACCAGCCCGGACCAAAAAATCTTCAGGTCGCGCATGAGGTAAACACCGTGTGTTTCCTTCAAGGTAAACACGCCAATCGCCAATCCCGCGGTCAACAGCAGAAAACCCGTCAGCAGCAGCCGGCCGGTCGCCAGCTCCAGTCGTTGGATGGGCGGCATCAACGAAATGACCGCCCGCATCTTGTTAAACTTCAAATCATGTTCCTGGGTGAGATACATGGCGGCCGCCACGCAGCTCAGCCCAAACGCGCCGTAGGACAGAAGAATCAACGCCGCATGCAGACTCAGCCAGTCGCCAGAGAAATTCGGTTCCTTGTCGTAGGGCTGATCCAGCCCCGGCATCAACGCGAACACTCCGATGGCCAGTAACAACGGCGAGGCAAACGCCCCCAAAAAACGCAGCTTCGACCAAAACCCAACCAGGACATACGAGGTGACAATGGTCCACCCGATAAACAGCATCGCTTCGTAGAGGTTATTGATCGGGCAACGCTGCAACGGCAGGCTCCGCTGCAGCATCGCCCCCGTATGAAAGACGGATGCCCCCAACAAAAGCAAATAATTGATCCAATTGTCCTCCCGAAATCCTCTGCGCAACAAAAGAATCGCGTAGACCGCGCTCAGCGCATAGAGCACCACCGCGATTCCAAATGCTTGCCGGTCGGATAACAGCACGACCGTAGCCTATCCAAGTCGTTCACAGGGGCAAGCCGCAAATCTTTTAGGTTCCAATCCATCGACCTTACGCTAGTTTGTGTCGCCTCAATAGATTTGGTGCCAGCCAATGCCTGGCGATTGGCCGAACACGACATGAGCCTGAATGATTCTGCGTGAAAACGCTGCGCGCGCTGCAACAGTTTCTGGAAACACGGAAAGCGCCGCTTGGCATGGCGGGCTACCCGCCTTCGCGTTGCGGCCTACGGCCTGCCAAGAGCCGCGGCGGACTGCTTTCCGCTTCGCGTTCCTCTGTTTCCGCTTTCCGCTTTCCGCTTTCCGCTTTTCCTTCCCGTTTTCTTCTGCTCGCCATAGCAGTGGCTCATTTCACCTGCGTGGCCGCTCCACCGCCCTACGTGCCTTCGGCCGTCGTTCCGCCGACTTTGCCGCGAGAGTTCCGTGGCATTTGGGTGGCCTCGGTCAACAACCTCGACTGGCCGTCGCGTCCTGGTCTTTCCACCGCGCAACAACAATCCGAACTCATCACGATCCTGGATCAAGCCAAGGCCTTTCACCTTAATGCCGTTCTTCTCCAGGTGCGCCCCGCCTGCGATGCGCTTTATCCGTCTTCGCTCGAGCCGTGGTCCGAATATCTTACGGGCGCGATGGGACGCGCGCCGTCACCTGCCTATGATCCGCTCGCCTTGGCGGTGCGAGAAGCGCACCGGCGCGGGTTGGAGTTGCATGCCTGGTTTAATCCGTACCGGGCCCGCCATCATCAGGCGCTCTCGCCCATCATCCCGCGACATATCAGCCGCACTCACCCCAACCTAGTCCGCCCGTACGGCAAGAGTCTGTGGCTCGATCCCGGCGAACGGGAAGTCCAGGAATATTCCCTGAGTGTGGTCCTGGACGTCGTCCGCCGGTACGACATTGATGGCGTGCATTTCGATGACTATTTCTATCCGTATCCGGAGAAGGATAACCGTGGGCAGGTGCTGCCCTTTCCGGACGGCAACACCTGGAAACGTTATCAGGACGGCGGCGGACGACTGAACCGCGAGGATTGGCGCCGGGAAAACGTGAACTTGTTCATGATGCGGGTCAGCCAATCCGTCCATGGCGTCAAGCCCTGGGTGAAATTTGGCATCGCGCCGTTCGGGATTTGGCGGCCCGGCAGTCCGCCGCAAATCAAGGGACTCGATGCCTACGCAGTATTATACGCCGACGCCCGCAGATGGCTTCGCGAAGGATGGGTGGACTACCTGGCGCCGCAACTGTATTGGGGCGAAGAAAAACGGGAGACCAGTTTCAGCGCGCTGGCGGAATGGTGGGCGGGTGAAAATGTGCGACATCGCCATGTTTGGCCTGGTTTGGACCTGACCCGGGTGGGCGCGGGACGTCCGGCGGACGAAATCGTGCAGCAGATCAAGTTGAGTCGCGCCCAGGTGGGTACCGATGGGAACATCCATTGGGGTTTGCACGCCATGATCGAGAACCGACGCGGTTTGCGCGAGGTGTTGGCCAAAGATGTGTATGCCCGGCCGGCGCTCAGTCCCGCTTATCCCTGGTTGCGTCGAGAACTGCCTCCCGTCCCATCTGTGAAGATCGAAGAGAGTTCCGTCGATGAACTGAAGGTGCGCGTGTCTTCCACGGGAGAAGCGGTTTGGCTCTGGGCGGTCCAACGCAAAACGGGAACCAACTGGGTCTTCGACATTGTCCCAGGCAACTCGGCGGCCACGCTCTTGACCCTGCCTGGGCGACCGGAGGTATTTGCCGTCTCCGCCGTGGATCGATGCGTGAACGCCAGTCACCCGGCCGTGTGGGAAAAGATGCCGCCGCCAGACGTTCGCGCCGGCCCGTGACGCGACGGGAGGATGTATGTCTTCGCCCCCGTGCGCGCCGTGCTGTAGCGGCGGTCTATGACCGCGCGCGAGGGAGCGCGGCGTTTACGCCGCTTCATTGTCCGGCGGGTCGGCCGCGGCGGGAGTTACGAGCGCTTGCTCCGTTTCCCAACTTGAAGCGGGCTGAAGCCCGCGCTCCGGGGACGCTAAACACGTACATGACCGCCGCGCCGCAAGAAATTATCTCGAAAGGTCGGCTGTCGCAGGGGCCGTCGCAAAACTCATTTTCAGACCATCACATCTACGTGGCCGTACCGTCAAAATGCGAAGCGACGTCTCGTCGATGGCACTGGTTCGGCAGCAGGTGTGGACTGTGCGGGCTGTGCGGACTGTTGTTGGCCACCGCAGGCTGTCAACGAGAGGCGACCCCGGCCGGACAACGGATCCCACCCAATCCACGAGCGCCGGCAGCGTACGGTCCACTAACGAATGTTGTCCGGCTGTCGCCGTCCCCGGCGCCTCCGGCAAATCCGCAACGCGACCAAGCGGATTGGCGCCGCGCAACGTTTGCGGTGGTGCAGACCGAACTGAGCCCGGCCATCCTGGTCCATAGCGCGAGCAACACCCTTGCTTTGTTTGCGGGAACCACCAACGCGGGTCTGGGCGCCCCGACTTACGTGGCCTGGTCCACGCCGAACGGCCCGCGCACGTTTAAGCGCCATGAACGCCTCGACATCGAGCACATGCAGGAGTGTTGGGTGTTGGTCTGGTGGGCGGGAGCTGAGGGATGGACAAACTGGGATAGTCCCTGGGCGATCTATCTTCAACATCAACCCAAGGCCATGGCTCTCGACGACGGCGGTTTGCAGATTCAGTTCGCGGACGCAGCCGGAGACGTTGTGTTGTTGCCCCTTTATGGCTACGAAAAGCTCCCGCAACGTGGTTCGAACGTCTTTGCCCGTTTCGGCCCGCCGCGACGTAAGGTGCATACGTGGGACTGGCCGGAAGTTTTGAAGCGCGACCCGTTGACCCGCATCCGGTATTGGGCGGCCTTGACGCGGGAACTGCCCATTGCTGCCGAGGAGCAAGCCAGCATCGATGCCAACCAGGACAGCATCACATTGCGTTGGCGATTCGAACGGCAACGTATTGTGGACGATTGGCGCACCCCGCACCTGAAGATGGCGCCATTGCCTCCTGTTCTGGCGCAGGCGGCCAGCCTGGGCGGATTTCCTGTCCAGTTCTCCAAACCGTGGTTTGATCTGGATTTCTTTACGCCCAACGGGCCTTCCTTGGCGATTGAAGCTGTCGACGAATTCGAGGCGACCCTTTCGGTCTTGCAGTACGTCCACGAGACCGAAACCCCGCCGCCGGCCCAGCCCAACGGCTCGTCCGTCGCGGCCGAGGCACTGCAACAAGCGGCGTTGTGGCCGTTTGACCCGACTGTTCCGTCCAACGATTCGTTGCTCGCTACCCTGCCCCGGGCGCTAGCCCTCTGTGGCGCGCCCGCCCGAACCAATTTGGAGCAGACGCTGGGCCGCTGGCTGCGGGCACAGCCGCAGGAGCGAGTGCGCGAGACACTGCCGGGTTGGTGGGCTTATGCGCATTACACGGGCGACTGGAAGTTAATCAAAGAACGTTGGCCGGCGCTCCGGGAATCATTCAGCACGTTTGGGGCAGCCCGTTGGGCGGGCTCTGGCGAGGAACGGGCCAGCCGGCCGTTCTTGGCTGCTGCGTCATGTGCGGCCTTCGCGCGGTTGGCGTATCGGATGGGTGACGCGGATTCGTATCGGCGTGGCTGCGCGCAATTTGCCCGCGAGTTGGTGCTGCTCTTTGTTCGCCAGCGAGGCGCATCCTATTTCCGAGAGCATCAGCCGTGGCATTCCATGGAGGTAATGGACGACGAAGTTTTTCTTGATCACTTGGACGGCCCCAGTCCCGTGCAACCATGGGCCGGCGGTTGGGACATGGATGGCCCTAATTATCCAACTGCTCGCCCGCAACGATCCTATCAGACGCGCTGGACGGGCTTTCATGACGTCGACCTGGCCCGGTTCTACCGCGATAACCTGCTGGAACCTGTCCGCAGGGAATTGTATTGGCTGATGGACCGAGGCGATCTGGCGGCTGGAAACGCGGGCACGCCTACCCAACGATGGGCGACGATGGAATTGCGTTCCTTGCTGCTGAACGAGAAGACGAATGTGTTGGCGTTGGCGCAAGGGACCGGACCCCATTCGTTGGAGGGCGCCCCGGGCGAGATCATGGTGGTCTGCCTGGCCTTGCTCCGCACCACGAGCCCGCTGCGTTTCGAACGGCTGATTCCAGCGGCGGCGCCCAGCCCATTCGCGTCTGACGGGGCAGGGGACAATACGCGCGCCATTTCCCAGCTTGTCACATGGATCCGAACTGACACCAACGGACGTCCCGGGAGTTGGCCGGAGTTGATCTGGCCGCACTGGCATACGCCCAGCGGGGCGCCATGGACCTTCGGCGCCGTGCTCGGCGGCGGCGCGACGGAGATGCGCGTGCGCGAGGAGAACCTAAACCTAACCACGCGGGTTCTAATATTTGAAGCCGCCGGGAGTCGATAGCCGATCGCCAATATCGCCAATCGCCAATCGCCGATTTTCGATTTTCGATTTTCGATTGTGTGGTCCGCGAGCTCGAATGCCCCCTTCCCATCTGCTTATCTGCGGGTCATCTGCGGGCCAGTCCCCATCTGCGGGTCATCCGCGGGCTCTTAGAGATTTGGCTTAGCAAAGGCGCAGCGATCGGAGATGCTCCTGCGAAACCGATGCCAATCCCGGTCATTAGCGTGGCGCAGATGCGCGAGTGGGAAAAGGTCACCTGGGCGTCCGGGGTGAAACAGGAGGACGTGATGCGTCGGGCGGGCCAGGCGGTGGCGGACGAAGCCGCCCGGTGCACGCGCGAGGGGGAACTGATCTTGTTTCTCGCCGGCAAAGGCCACAATGGCGATGACACGGCGTATGCCTGCGATTCGGTTCAGGGCCGACATCGGGAACTGCTGCGAGTCATTGACCCCGACTACACGGGGCCGGCCTTGGCCATGCAGCTGTCGCGCCGGCCGGCGCTGATCGTCGATGGATTATTTGGGATCGGCTTGAATCGCCCGCTCAGCGGGGCTTGGATGAAGTTGATCGAGGAAGTTAACCGGGCCGAATGTCCGATCTTGTCTGTCGATGTGCCCAGCGGCCTGAGCGCCGATACCGGGTTGCCCCTAGATGTGGCGATCCGGGCCAGCGTGACCGTGACCTTTGGCGCGGTGAAGCAAGGGTTGCTCAAGGCGACCGCGGCGCCCTTTGTGGGGCGGGTGGAAGTGGCCCGGGACATTGGTTTGGTGCCATACCCGTTCCAGACCGAAGTGAGTTTGATTGCCCCGGACGATTTCAGGGCGTTTCCTCCGGCGCGTCCGGTCGCCGGGCACAAGGGGACTTTCGGTCACCTGGCGATTATCGCGGGCAGCGCCGGTTACCACGGGGCCGCGTTGCTGGCTGCGCGGGGCGCGCAACGGGCTCAGCCAGGATTGATCACGGTGCTGACCCACGACCAGGTTTATCTTCCGGTCGCGGCGCAAACCCAAGCGGTCATGGTGCACTCCTTCGCCACCGAACCACTCTTGCCGGAGTCAACGACCGCCGTGGCGATCGGCCCCGGGTTGGCCTCTTCGCATATTGGTGAGCCATTTCAGCGCTGGCTGCGCAAACTTTGGCAGGATTCACCCCTGGCGTTGCTGGTGGATGCCAGCGCGCTGCCTTGGCTGCCCACGGGCCCGTGCTCGAGCCAGGCCTTGCGTGTCATCACGCCTCATCCGGGCGAAGCGGCGCGGATGTTGCAGGGCACAGTCACCGAAGTGCAACAGGATCGGGTCGCGGCCGCGCGTGAGTTATCGCGACGCTGGGGCGATTGTCATGTCGTGCTCAAGGGCCATCACACTGCCATGGTCCGCGGCCGTGGCGAAGTGAGAGTGAACGTGGCCGGCAACCCGCATCTGGCCCAAGGGGGCAGCGGCGATCTGCTCGCCGGCTATCTTGGCGGCTTGCTCGCTCAACCGCATCTGCAGAGTCAGGCCGCTTTGACTATTCAGTTTGGGGTCTGGCAACACGCCGCCGCCGCCGATGCGCTCCTGGCGGCAATGCCGAATTTTACGGTCGAAGATCTGGCAGTGCGAATTGGAACCATCCGCCCATGAGCAGGCTGCTTCGAGCAGGCGCTGTAAGCTGAATGGCCGCTTCCACCTCATTATTGATCATCTTTCTGAAGGCGCCGCGGGTCGGGACGGTCAAGACGCGCCTGGCGATGACCCTCGGCGCCGACGCAGCCTGCGCCGCCTACCGGTGTCTGGTGACAAGGTTACTGGACCAACTGGACGGGCTGGAGAATGTCCAACTCCGCTTCACTCCCGACGAGGCGGAAGAAGAGATCCGTCTCTGGCGCCGTGCACGTTGGACTCTGGCACCACAAGGCCCTGGGGATCTGGGAACACGCTTGGACACGGCATTTCGGGAGGCGTTCGCCGCCGGTTGGCAACGAGTGGCGATCATCGGCTCGGATTGCCCTTACGTGTTGAGGAACGACGTGCAGGAGGCGTGGGCAGCGCTGGAAAAAAACGAAGTCGTGGTCGGTCCGGCACTGGACGGCGGTTATTGGTTGATTGGCTTGCGCGCCGCGCGCCCCGCCTTGTTCCAAAATATTTCGTGGAGCACGCCGCGAGTGCTTGAGGAAACGCTCCAACGCAGTCGGACCGCGGGATGGTCCGTTATCCGCCTTCGGGAATTGATGGACATCGATACTGCCGAAGAATGGGCGAAATTCCAGGGGCCCTAAAACTAGTTCCTAGTTGCTGGTTGCTAGTTGTTGGTTGCTAGTTGTTGGCCACTGGTTTCCGCCTTCCGCTTTTCGCTTTCCGCTTTTCCCCGTCACTCCTCAAGCCAAGACTCCGCGAATGACCTCGGCATCGAGCACGCCCGTCAGCCGGTTTTGCAATCCGCCGTAGAAATAAGTGAGCTGATGATGGTCGAGGCCCATCAAATGCAGGATGGTGGCATGCAAATCGCGCAAGTGACGCCGGTTAACGACGGCTTCGGCGCCGAGTTCGTCCGTTTCACCATAGCTGACCCCGGGTTTGACCCCGCCGCCGGCCAGCCAGTAGGTGAATCCTTTCGGATTATGATCGCGTCCGCCCGTTTTCCCGCCGGTATTGAACGTTTCGCTGACCGGTTGGCGTCCGAATTCGCCACCCCAGACCACGAGGGTTTCGTCAAGCAACCCTCGTTGTTCGAGGTCGCTGAGAAGTGCCGCGATCGGCTTGTCGATTTCGGGTGCATGGATCTGGAGATTTTCTTCAATGCCGTGATGGCCGTCCCAGGTGTTTTGTCCGCCGGCGGCGCCGCCTCCCGAATAGATTTGAACGAAACGCACGCCGCGTTCGACGAGGCGCCGGGCGATCAGACATTGGCGACCAAAAGGCGCTGGGCCGACCGTCAGAGGATGATCGCCCTTCTTGTCGTTTAATCCATAGAGCTCATGGGTGGCAGGGGTTTCCTGAGATAGATCGAGAGCCTCCGGGGCGGTGGCTTGCAGTTGGAAGGCGAGTTCGTAGCTGGCGATGCGCGCTTGCAGTTCCGAGAAGCCAGGGCGCTGGGCGGCGTGAGCCTGGTTGAGTTTGTTGATGAGATCAATCTCGTTTCGTTGCATCTCCCGACTGGAACCCGCCGGCGGTTGCAAATTGAGGATCGGATCACCGGCGGTGCGCAGCACTGTGCCCTGATAAACCGCCGGCATGTAGCCGCTCGACCAGTTCGGTGCGCCCGTGGTAGGGCCGCCCCGAGGATCCAGCATCACCACGAACGAGGGCAGATTCTGGTTCAACGCCCCCAGCCCGTAGCTCATCCAGGCGCCGATGGCCGGGTGCCCCTGGATGATGCGGCCGCTGTTCATCTGCAGCACCGCTGAGCCATGCGCGAAGGAATCGCTGTAAAGCGATTTGACGAACGCCAGCTTGTCGATCTGCCGCGCCAAATGCGGTAACGCATCCGAACACCAAAGGCCAGACTGTCCATGCTGCGTGAACTGGCGCCGGCTCGCTTGCAGCACCGCCTTGGTCTTGGTGTTCCGGCGGAACTCGTTGTCCACCGTTTGTCCGTCGCGCTTCTGCAACGCGGGTTTGTAATCGAATAGATCCAGTTGCGATGGACCTCCGAACATGAACAAAAAAATGCAAGACCTGGCCTTGGTCAGCCGATGAGGAGGACGCGCCGCCAAAGGATTGGCTGCGGATAACGCCGCGGCGACAGCCGGGCGGCTAAAAAAGCCGTCGCCATCCAAGAGCGCGGTCAGCGCCAGCCCCGTGAAACCAGCGCCAGCCTGCCAAAGGAACTGCCGCCGCGTGCCCGGCAGAACATCTGGCGTGGAACCGTGCGCCACCTTGGGCGTTTGGGCGGAAGGATCCAGGCTCATGAACTCAGTCGATGTAGAGCAACTCGTTTAAGTTCAGCATCGCGGCGCAGAACGGACGCCACACCTCCTCGGGCGTCGGTGGGCTGCCGCGGTTTGCGCTCGCTAATCGGTGTTGGATGGCCAGCATCTCCCGAGCGGCCGCCATCTCCTCCCCGGTCGGGGCGCGCTGCAGCGCCAAGGCGAAGGCGCGCCGGATTTGATTCGTCTCCGCGACGCCGGCTTCCCGGAGCAGGCGTGCGGCGAAACGTCCGGCCTGCAGCTGAACAAAGGAATCATCCAGGAGCATCAAGGCTTGCGGCGCTACCGTCGTGGCCGAACGCGAACCCACCGGTACCGTCGTGGTGCTGTAATCAAAGGTATCCAACAGCGGAGGAATCAAGGCGCGTTTGACCACCAGATAAATCGTGCGCCGATTCTGTTCGGCGGGCGGACTGTCGCTCCATCCTTTGCCGGCTGAGTCCTGAGTGGAATGCACTTCCTTGGGCAACGAAGGAAAGACGCTGGGGCCGCCCATCGCGAGGTTCAAAGAACCGGCGACGGCCAGAAGCGTGTCGCGCAAGACTTCGGCTTCCGCTCTGCGCGGATTCTGCCGCCAAAATAGATCGTTCGCCTCGTCGGCGCGCAAGGCGGCAGGATTGTCGGTTCGCGAAGACATCTGGTACGCCTGGCTGAGCAGGATCAGCTTATGCAGATACTTCAGCCGCCAGCCGCTCGCGACCAGCTCGGACGCCAAGTAATCCAACAGCTGCGGGTGCGTGGGGACCTCACCGGTGCGGCCGAAATCGTTCGGGCTCCGGACCAGGCCGCGTCCGAAATGATGTTGCCAAACGCGATTGGCCATCACGCGCGCGGTCAACGGGTGATCGGCGCGCGTGATCCAGCGCGCCAATGCCAAGCGACGCGGGACGGAATCAGACGTGTCGGCACGCGCCGAGGGGGCAGGGGAACGCGATGCGCGGCTCAGAACAGACAGGAAACCCGGTTGCACCTCCGCGCCCGGCGAATGGACATCGCCGCGATGAAGGATCTGCGTCGGTTTGATCGGGTCCTCCTGCACCGCGAGCGCAGAGTCAAATGGGGCCGGCTCGGCCTCGACGTTTTTGATCTGGGCTTCCAGCTTTTGTCTGGTTTCGGCGTTGGTGGTGGCGGCGAGCTGGGCGCGGAGCGGCTCGAGTTTGCCCTGCTGACGTGTGTTCCATGCCGCCACTTCCGTCTCCGGCGCCAACGGATGCGTGATGCGGCCCGTGCCCCGGCCGCCGCCTCCCGTATGGGGCAATCCGTACGGATTGATGCTCCGGAAAAAGGCCAGCAGCTGGTAATAATCCGCCTGGCTGATTGGATCGAATTTGTGATCGTGACAGCGCGCGCATCCCACCGTCAGCCCAAGGAAGGTGGCGCTGGTGGCCACCATGATGTCGTCCAGGTCATCGAACTCGGCCGCCAGACTGTTGTCCGGTTCATCGTCCCACACATGCAACCGGTAAAATCCCGTCGCGATGATCGCATCTGCATCGAAGGGCCCGGGTAGTTCGTCTCCCGCCAGCTGTTCGGCGACGAAACGGTCATAGGGCTTGTCTTGATTAAACGAACGGATGACATAATCGCGGTATCGCCATGCGTGCGGCTTGGCCGCATCCCGTTCGTAGCCGTTGCTCTCCGCGTACCGGACCAAATCCAGCCAATGACGCGCCCAACGTTCGCCGTACTGCGGCAGACCGAGCAGATGATCGATCACGCGTTCCCAGGCCCGGGCTGAGGAGTCCGCGACGAACGCGTCGACGGCCTCCGGCGACGGAGGCAGCCCGATCAGATCAAAGTAAGCCCGCCGGATCAGTTCACGACGGGACGCCGGCGGATTGAAGGAAAGTCCTTTCGCCTGTAGTTGAGCCAAAAGAAATGCGTCGATCGGGTTCTGCATCGTGGGTGTCCCCCGGACCGCCGGCAAGGGCGGCCGCACCACCGGCTGGAATGCCCACCACGCGCGATCAGCTTCCGTGATCGCGAATGGCCCACGGCGCAGTTGCGGTGAGGTATCCGCTGGTGCGGCGGCGCTCCCGACGCTTGTATTCGTGCCGGACGTTGTGAGCGGGAGCTGGGCGTGCAAGGCAGGCGCCGCGAAACAAATCTGGGAACAAACAATGGCAATGACCCCGCGCATGTTCAGGTCCACCGAGATTAGGGGGAAAAGCGGAAAGCGGAAAGCGGAAAGCGGAAAGCGGCCTGGCGTGCCGTAGCCCACAGGGCGAAGCCTAGGGTCGCGCCGCACTCGCAACCCTCCTGGAGTTTGGACATTTTTTCGTGGCGGCCACGCTCCTTCTTGATTACGAGTTCCATCCCGCCCGTCTGGCAGCCCTTCGGGCTGTCCCGGCCTCGGGCGGTATGAAACTCTTACCAACTAGGGTTGCGCCGCAGGCGCAACCCTCATGCGATCGAGTCCACCGCATCCGAGGCGGGCTAGGGCGCCTTGACGTCGTAGCAGAACAACAACTCCTGGTCGCGCAGGTAAAGTTTGCCGTCGGTGATGACCGGGTGCGTCCAGACGCGGCCTTGAGGACTGCGTTGAGTGCTGAGGGGCTCGAGTTTAAAGCGGCCGTGTTCTTTCCAGCCTTTGGGGGACGCTTCAATCAAGACAACGGTGCCGTTGTTTTCTGCCTGGCAATAGAAACGGCCATCGGCGTACGCAATGGCCCCTTTGCCCAAGGCGCTTTTCTCGGCCCAAACTTCTTCGCCCGTCTTGAAATTCTGGCAGACCCAGCCGGGCCCTTCGGAGTGGCCATAGACATGGCCGTCGAGCAGGATGACGCCGCCATGGTGATTTTTCATGACTTTGTTGGAGTAAACCTCCTGGGCCTGCTGGTTGGCAGCGATCTGGATCAGCTTGGAACCGGCTCCGTATCCCGCCGTCACATAGACATAACCATCGTGGAAGATCGGAGTGGGGATCACGGCGACGCTGCCGGGAAAATCTGCGCTCCAAAGCAGGGATCCATCGCTGGCCGACACACCGGCGACGTGTTTCATGGTCAGCTGAATGTATTGATGCGTGCTGTTGTGGTTGGCCGGAATGATGGAAGCGTATTGGGCGTCGTCAGTGAACTGTTTGCTTTGCCAAAGGGTGTCTCCGGTCTTTTTGTCCAAGGCCAGAAGGGCGCCCTTGGAGCCGCCGGGTGTGCAAAGGACCTTGTCGCCATCAACCAGCACGGACTCCGTATAACCCCAACCCGGACGTCGGCCGCCGAAGGAACTCATGGTTTTGTACCAGAGGACCTGGCCGTCGGCGGCGTTCACGCACACGAGGCTGCCCTGGCCGCCCAAGGCATAGACGCGGCCATCGCTGACGGCCGGGGTGCCGCGCGGGCCGTCGCCCCAATCGTTTCTGAGTACCGCCCCGATCTTGGCGGCCCAAAGTTCTTTCCCGTCCTTCACGTCGATCGCGATCAGGTATTCAGTGTCCTGGCGCGCGCCCATGGTATAGAGCTTGTTTTGAACGATGGCCGGTCCGGAATAACCCAGGCCGGCATCCTTAGAAAGCCAGAGCTGGCGGGGCCCCTCCTTGGGCCAGCTTTGGAGCAAGCCGGTTTCTTTGGAAAGATCCGTCCGCTCGGGGCCGCGCCATTGCGGCCAGTCGGCGCGGAGGGACGGCACTGCGAACGTCAAAAAAATGGCCACCAAGCGGCCGGGGCAGGGTTGGAGGCAACAAGTGTTCATGATGAGGTCTTCAACAGGTCACGCAAACGGGTCCGTGAATAGCCCTTTGGACCACCCAACAGAAGCTTTTATTCTGTAAAGAACAGCCCACAGATGTAAACAGATGGGGAGGGCCCGCAGATACACGCAGAGGGACGGGCTCTCCCAGTGCGGGATGCGAAATGCGGAGTGCGGAGTCATGAGTGCCGAATGCAAGGATTCCTTTGAACTCTATCTGTCCATCTGCGCAAATCTGCGGGCCGCCTCCGCATTTCGCACTCCGCATTCCGCACTGGCCGGGGCGGGCTTGCGTCGTTAACCTGCGGCCTTCGATGAGCACGCTCGCCTTGCAAAATAAAGCCATTGTCGTGGTGGGGGGCACCAGCGGGTTGGGCTTTTCCGCCGCGCGCGCCTTCCTGGAGGCGGGAGCGCGAGTAGTCGTGATGGGTCGAGATGAAGAAAAGGTGGAAACGGCCGAGAAAGAACTGGGCCGGAACGTGATCGGATTTGCCGCCGATGCCACCGATCCCAAGGCGGTCCCTGCCGCCATCAACGTGGCCTTGGGCAATTTTCATCGGTTTGATGGTTTGTATCATGTGGCGGGTGGCAGTGGACGTCGGCAGGGCGACGGCCCGTTGCATGAACTCACCGAAGAAGGATGGCGTTATACCATCGATGAAAACCTGACTTCCCTGGTCTACTCGAATCGGGCCGCGCTCCAACAATTTCTCAAACAGCAAACCGGCGGGTCCATCCTGAACATGGGGTCCGTCTTGGGCTTCTCGCCGTCTCCACACTTCTTCGCCACTCACGCCTATGCCGCGGCCAAAGCGGCCATCGTGGGGTTAAGTCAATCGGCGGCGGCCTATTATGCGCCGGTGCGCATCCGTGTGAACGTGATCGCGCCCGCCTTGGTGGCCACACCGATGTCACAACGCGCGCAGGAAGATGCCACGATCCTGGGCTTCATTACCTCCAAACAACCGCTGGATGGCGGCCGGATTGGGCATGCGTCCGATCTGGATGGCGCGGCCGTGTATTTTCTCTCGGACGATTCGAAGTTTGTGACTGGCCAGGTCCTGGCGGTGGATGGGGGATGGTGTGTTTCGGAAGGGCAAATCCCTGTGCAGATGCCCGCGCCGCAGAATGCGCCGGCCAAGGAAGGATTATTTCACACATTGGGACGCTGGTGGGGACGGCTGTCGAAGGGCAGCTGAGGCGCATGAGTTACGTGATGGGGATCGATCTCGGCGGCTCGAGTGTGAAAGCCGTCGCCGTCACGGCCGAAGGCGAATTGTTGGGCCAATCAGTAGACACCTTCGATGCGGGATCGGACATGGATTGGGCCCGAAAGATCCGGGGCATCGTGATCCGTCTGCAGGATGAACAAAAGGCGCCGGCCGCCCACATTGGACTCTCGGCGCCCGGCCTGGCAGCGCGCGACGGCTGTTCGATCGCCCATATGCCCGGCCGGTTAAAAGGACTGGAGGGACTCAACTGGAGTCGTTTTCTGGGCATCTCCACGCCGGTGCCGGTTCTGAACGACGCCCACGCCGCGTTGTTGGGCGAAGCGTGGCTCGGCGCGGCCAAAGGCTATCAGAATGTCATCATGCTGACTTTGGGAACCGGCGTGGGCGGCGCCGCCATCGTGGATGGCCGGCTGCTCCGGGGCCATATTGGCCGGGCCGGACATCTCGGCCATATCTCCCTCGAGATCGACGGCCCGCCGGATGTGTGTGCCACTCCCGGAAGCTTGGAGGTTCAAATCGGTAATTGCACGATCGTCGAACGGAGCGGAGGCCGTTTCCGCAGTACGCATGAATTGGTGGCCGCCTACCGGGCCGGAGACGCTGCCGCAGGCGAGATCTGGCTGCGTTCGGTGCGCGCGCTGGCCTGCGCCATCGCGTCGTATGGCAATATCCTCGACCCGGAGGCCGTGGTCATTGGAGGCGGCATCGCGCGGTCTGGCGACGCTTTGTTTGAGCCCTTGCGCTCCTTGGTCGCGCAGTTCGAATGGAAATCCACCGGTTACTCGCTCAAGATCTTCCCGGCCGCGCTGGGGGAATTTGCGGGAGCCTACGGAGCGGCGTGGAAGGCACTCTCCGAATGACGTGGCGCCGCTGTAGCGGCGGTCTGCGACCGCCGCTACAGCGTTACCAGAGCAGGATCTCTCCGACGCGAGCAGGAGCCTCACAGACTTCAAGTGGTGCCCGCAGGCACCCTTAGTTCGATGATTTCCTGTCCAACTTGCTCAAAGGTGGATCGCATTGCCTGCTGCCTGCTCAGGGCTCGGCTAAGTTTTGGCGGATTCGCCATGGCGAGCGTGTTGCTCTTGGTCACGGCGATCCCCTGCCGAAGCCAGGCCGCGGCGACCCCGCCCGCGCCCGCCCCATCGCAGGCGCCCAGCACCGCGCGGATGGCCGAGCGGCTCAAACAAATTGCCAGCCAGGCTAACCCGCGCAACAGTCCGTTTCTCAGCACCGCGCGGGCGGAACAATTACGCGCATTTCTGTCCACGCAATCCCCTGGACGGATGCCCCTGGATCTGTGCGCTCAATACGGACGCGAATTGCTCAATGCCGGACAGACGGAATCGGCCATCCAAGCCTTTTCGAACGTGGAAAAGCTCGCGCAAGGCCAGGACCCGGACTGGTTGAAGCAGAATCTGCAGCCACTGCTTTTTGACCAGGCCATGTGCCAGCTGCGACTGGGCGAACAGGAGAACTGCGTGGCCGTCCATTCGGGCGAGTCTTGTTTACTGCCGATTCGCGGCGGTGGGGTGCATAAGTTTCCACGAGGCTCGCGCGGCGCCGTGACCATATTGACGGAGTTGCTGAAGCGTTGGCCGGACAACCTGAGCGCGCGCTGGGTTCTGAACATTGCCTACATGACCTTGGGCGAGTACCCGCAGAAGGTTCCGGCCCGCTGGTTAATTCCGCCTTCCGCGTTCGAGTCGGCTTACGACATTAAACGGTTTCCGAATGTGGCCGGGGCCGTTGGTTTGGATGTGAATGAGCTTTCCGGGGGAAGCATTCTGGAAGATTTCGATCGCGACGGGTTCCTGGACGTGATGGTTTCGTCGATTGGATTCTTCGATCAGCTTCGTTATTTCCATAACAACGGGGACGGCACCTTCACCGAACGCACTGCGGAAGCGGGTTTGATCGGCGAACTCGGCGGGTTGAACATGCTGCAAGCGGACTACAACAATGACGGTTATGCGGATGTGCTGGTCTTGCGTGGAGGCTGGTTTGGGTCCGAAGGCAAGTTTCCCCACTCGCTCTTGCGAAATAATGGCAACGGGACCTTCACCGACGTCACCGAGGAAGCCGGTGTGCTGCGCTTTCATCCCACTCAAACCGCGGTCTGGTTCGACTATAACAACGACGGGTGGGTGGACTTTTTCGTCGGCGCCGAAACGCAGGGCGCCGAGAAACATCCCTGTGAATTGTTTCGCAACAACGGCGACGGCACGTTCACGGAGGTCGCGGCGGAAAGCGGCCTGGCGCTGCAAGCCTTCGTCAAAGGCGTAACGGCCGGCGATTACAATAATGACGGGCGACCCGATCTCTATGTGTCCATCCGCGATCAATACAATCGTCTTTATCGCAATGACGGTCCGCGCGGCACCAACGCGGCCGGGAAGGCGGTGTGGAAATTCACCGACGTGACTGGTCAGGCCGGCGTGGCGGAGCCCAAGCTCAGTTTTCCCACCTGGTTTTTCGATTACGACAACGATGGTTGGCTCGACCTCTTCGTCAGCGGTTACTGGGTGTCGGAAGTCGGCGACATCGCCGCCGAGTACCTCGGGCTGCCGACACGCGGGGTCAAAGCCAAGCTGTATCACAACAACCGGGACGGCACCTTCACTGATGTCTCGCACCAGATGGGCGTGGACAAGGTGCTCCTGGCCATGGGCTCCAATTTCGGAGACCTCGATAACGACGGCTTTCTGGACTTTTACGTGGGGACCGGCAATCCGGACTTGTCCATGTTGATCCCAAACCGGATGTTCCGAAACAATGACGGCAAGTCCTTCCAGGATGTCACCACCTCCGGCGGGTTTGGCCATCTACAGAAAGGGCATGGCGTGTCCTTCGGGGACATCGACAACGATGGCGACCAGGACATCCATGAAGATATGGGCGGCGCTTACCCTGGAGACCAGGCTCGCAACGTCCTTTTCGCCAATCCCGGTCATGGCAACCATTGGATTACGCTGGAACTGGAAGGCGTGCGGTCGAACCGGGCCGGGATCGGTTCCCGGATCAAAGTCAATGTGGTCACCACCAACGGTCCGCGCGCGATCTATAAGACTACCGGCACCGGCGGCAGTTTCGGAGCATCGCCGTTACGCCAGGAGATTGGGCTGGGCCAGGCCAGCTCCATTCGTTCGATCGAGATCTTCTGGCCGGTCACCGGCAAGACCCAAGTGATTACAAACGCCACCTTCGATCACTTCTATAAGATCCGTGAAGGCGATCCGTCTGCCGTTTTGTTGGCCCGAAAATCCTTTCAGCTCCCGATGGACCCGTCGGCGTCGGCGCATGCGCATCACCATGACCATGACCATGAGCATGACCATGAGCATGACCATGAGCACGAGTGAAGAATACGCGCCTCGGACCTCGGCACGTCGGCCGCAGTAGGCGTGTAAAAAGTCCCCGCGCCAAAACAATGCTTGAGTGGAAGGGGAGAGGCAGAGATGATGCGCGGCAATTTCCCGATGACTCCATTGGCACGTGCATTTCCAAACAGGTCGTGGCGGCGACCGCTGCTGACGACTGCCTTGCTCCTGGCTGCGGGCGCTGTCCCGGCCGAAAACTGGCCGGTCTGGCGCGGACCGCGGCTGGACGGCACGAGCCGGGAGTTACATGTACCGGTGCATTGGAGCGGCAGCGGCGGCAGCAATGTGGCCTGGAAGACGCCGTTGCCCGGCACCGGACACGCTTCGCCCGTGGTCTGGAACGACCGCGTATTTACTGTGGCTGCATTAGCGGAAGATCAGAGCAGAGTATTGCTGTGTGTGGATGCCCGCTCGGGACGTGTGCTGTGGAAACAAGTGGTGCTCACCTCTCCGTTCGAAAAGAAACATCCTTTGAACAGCCACGCCTCCAGCACCCCCGCTACGGATGGACAACAAGTGTATGTGGCGTTTCTGGATCGCAACGAGATGGTCGTCGCCGCCTACGATTTCGCCGGACACCAGCGCTGGCTGGTGCGCCCCGGAAGCTTTTCCAGCATGCACGGATTCTGCAGCTCACCCATTCTTCATCAGGACAAGGTGATCGTGAACGGCGATCATGACGGCGACTCCTATCTGGTGGCGCTCGACAAAAAGACCGGACGGACGCTGTGGAAGACGCCGCGCGAAAACCGAACTCGAAGTTATTGCGTGCCGCTGTTACGCGAACTGGCCGGCCGGCAGCAGATGGTCATGTCCGGCGACAAATGCGTCGCCAGCTACGATCCAAGCAACGGCTCGCGTTATTGGGTGATTGACGGGCCCACAGAACAGTTCGTGGCGTCACCGGTTTACAATGAGAAAGCCGGGTTGCTGTTTATTACCGGAGGCTTTCCGGATCACCATATCCTTGCCATCAAACCGGACGGAGAGGGTAACATCACCAAGACCGACAAGATCGTCTGGCGCACCAACCGGGGCGTGGCCTACGTTCCTTCGCCGATTGCGGAGGGTGATTATTTCCTGGTCGTGTCGGATTCCGGG
>DATLUX010000318.1:0-10097 GCA_035577805.1 Verrucomicrobiia bacterium | reverse complement strand
CGCGAACCCTGAACCCCGAACCGCGAACCCTGAACCCCGAACCCTGAACCCTGAACCGACTTTCCCTGTAAGGGTGACCGGCCCAGTTCCGGAATGATCAGTGCCGGCAGCCTCACCTGGCTGGTCTGGCACTGGATGTTTTCTAAACGATAGCAACAGGTTATGGTGGCAGAACCCAGAACCACGCGATGCCAGAAGCCTGACCAGCTCCGTGTCGCCTTGAAGGTCATTGATGTTTGTGTACAATCAGGCTCTCCCGGAAAAACCGCGGGCGCGCCCGGGGCAAATGTTTTGTCTCGGGCCGCCGGTTTGACTGGTTTCCGTTCGAACCTGGTGAGGGGCAGGCCGCGAAGCAAGTTCCTCGTTCTGAGCGGCTCCGCGGGAAGATGGCCATGAAATCCTGGTTGAACCTGTGTGCCCTACGAGCATGCCTGCCGGGTTCATTATGTCTGTTGGCCCTTCTTTGGGCGCCCGGGGGACTGCGGGCCCAGCCGCTGTCCGCTCGCGTGGATCCTCCCGCCGCCAATGCCGCCCTCGGAACCGCTGTGACGTTCTGTGCTGAAGCTCAGGGAACCGGACCGTTCAATTATCAGTGGCAGAAGAATGGCCTCAATCTTCCAGACCAAACCAATCGTTGCCTTGCCCTGACCAATATGGCCATCGCGGACGGCGCGAGTTATCGGGCCACCGTGTTTACGGCGGTGGGCGCCGTGGAGAGTGAGGAAGGCGTGCTGACGATTGCGTTGGTTTCGCTGCCGGGCGCCGATCAGTTCGCCAATGGCGCCCCGATCAGCGTCGCCAGCAACAGCGTCAAAGGCGTGAGCATCGGTGCAACCCGAGAGAATGGTGAACCGCGCCATTTCAATCTGACCACCAGCAACTCCGTTTGGTACTCCTGGCGGGCGCCCGCCACGGGCATCGCTACGTTCGACACGCGCGGGAGCAGCTTCGACACCGTCCTGGCAGTTTATGAGGGCAATGATTTGGGCGGGCTCGAGGAGTTGGCCAGCGACGATGACAGCGGCGGGTTCCACACCAGCAAAGTCAGTTGGAACGCCTTGGCGGGGCAGGATTATCGTGTGGTGATCGACGGCGTTACCGGCGAGAGCGGCGCGTACGTGTGCAGTTGGAACCTCGAGATCACGGCGGCCCTGCTCCCGGTCTTTACCCAGCAGCCTCGCAGCCAGACCGTTCTTCCCGGCGGGACGGCCACGTTCCTGACCCTGCTCACCAACGTGGACCTCGCCACAACCTTCCAATGGTATCGCAATGGACAGCCGTTGGCCGGGGCAACTTCTTCCAACTTGGTCGTCCAGAATGTTCAACCTTCGGATCTGGGCCAATATCAGCTGACGGTGACGAATGGCCCCGGGCATGGAGCTGTGAGCATGCCGGTGGACTTGGAGATCGGCCCCGACCCCACCGTGCAATCGCAAGATAAAATCGCGGCGGTGCCCGGAGCCGGCGGGGCGGGCGGGGGAGCAGCCGACGGCGAATTGCCGTTCATGATGGCCGGGGCGTCTGCGGGCACTTTCTCGCTGGCCGCGGGGACGGTCATCAACCAGCGCTTCTTTAGTTCTGGCACGATGGATCGATGCGAACCGGCGCACTGCGGTGTGCCAGGCGGGGCTTCGCGTTGGTTTCAACTGGCGGCCACCACCGACGGTATCTGCACGGTGGACACCCAAGGCAGCGCGGTGGACACGATCCTGGCCATTTATCTGCAGAATTTCGCCGTCTGCACCAATCTCTACGAGCCGTTGGTCGATTGTAACAACGACGTGCTCGGCAGCTGTGATCAACTGGTGGTCACGAATGGGGCGCGCGATCGCTTCAGTCGGGTCAGCTTTCTGGCCGCGGCCGGAACGGTCTATCGGGCGGTGGTGGATACCGCGGGGGGGATTCGCACCACCAACATCCAGTTGAATGTGCACTTTGGCGAAGCACTGCCAGCCAACCCGCTGGTCGTAGACAACACCGCCGCCACCGTGTTGCAAATGCGGGGCAGCAGCCTGGCCCTGCGCGTCGCCACAAATTTCGTGGTTCCAGGCAACCTTTACCAATGGCAGATCAATAATCGCCGCATCGCGGGCGCCGGTCGCGAACAGATCGTTCTGCCTTTGCTGAACTACTCGGATGCGGGCCGTTATTCGGTCTTGATCCAGAATGGCGCCAAGCAAACCCTGCTGCCTGGAGTGGCTGTGGTCGTGATCGATCCGTGCCATCCGACCGCTGCGGGCGCGACCGGCAGTGTCCCGGCCCGTTTCCAACTGGTGGGGACGGCGGCCGAGCCGATCATCCTGGAGGCCACCTCCTCTCTGCACGCCACTTCCTCCTGGGAGGTCATCGGAACCATCCTCCCGAATGTCGAACCGGCCCTCTGGGACAACGCCACCGTCACCAACCGCTTTTATCGTACGTTGCGATGGTCTCCTTGAATCCCGCCCAATGACACCTCCACCACCTTCCAGGAGGACCGGATTTGTTGTCGCTGCGCTTGTCTTGCTTTGCCACCTCGCCGATGGCGCCGCCCGAACACTTCGCGCCCAGGCGCCAGGGCGAGCTCCCAGCTCCGCTACCAACCTGACTCAGGTCATCGCCATCCAAGGCACCAACTATTGGGTAGCGCCCCGGGGCGCCGATGATTGGGTCCTGGCTTCCACGCAAGTCCCGCAGAACGTTCGCATCGGAGACCGGATCCGGACCGGCCGCGACACTCGCCTGTTCCTGCGCACGCCGCACCTGGGCGTCATTCAAATTCCTCCTCTCAGCACGGTCGAGATCTCGGCGCCTCCCGGCGACGCCAAATCCATCTGGGTGCGGATCCTGGACGGAATGATTTATTTCTTTCACCGCGGTTCACCCAGCGACGTGGAGGTGCAGACCCGCGGGGCGTCTGCGGCCATTCGTGGAACTGAATTTGTGGCGGAGGCGCGAGCTGACGGCGGTTTGATCATCCGCCTGGTGGACGGAGCGGTCGCCCTGCGCAATGATCAAGGCAGCGTGCTCTTGCATAAGGGCGAGGAGGGCATGGCCGCTGCCGGTCAAATTCCGACGCAATCGCCCGCGCTCTACGCCAACCGGGTCATCCAATGGTGCCTGTATTATCCGGCAGTGGTCGATGTGAACGAGGTCCCGCTGAGCATCCAAGAAATGAATGTTCTCGCTGATTCCCTGACGGCGTATCGCGCTGGAGATTTAGTGGCGGCATTAGCCCGATACCCGGATGGCCGGCAGCCGGAGTCTGCTGCGGAACGAGTCTATTTGGCGGGGCTTTGGCTGGCGATCGGACAGGTTCAACAAACGGAAACGCTGCTGGAACCGTTGGCGGCCTCAGGCGTGCCCGGGCGGCTGGCGGCCGCAATCCGATTGATGATCGCAGCCACGCGCGCCCAAGCTCGACCGGCGGCGCCGGCTCCCCCTGAATTAGCCAGTGAATGGCTGGCCGAGTCTTACTATCGCCAAGCCGAAGGCGATCTCACCGGTGCTCGGGAGGCGGCCAGGCAAGCCACGCTGAAGGCGCCAGGGTTCGGGTTTGCCTGGGCGCGTCTGGCGGAGTTGGAGTTTGGTTTCGGTCGGCTGGAGGCGGCGAGCGAAGCGTTGCGGACCGCGTTGCCATTGGCCCCGCGCCACGCAGCCGCGGTGGCGTTGGAAGGCTTTCAATGGTGTGCGCGCAACCAGATTGCCGCGGCGGAAAGCTCGTTTAACCACGCGCTGGAACTGGATCCGGGTTTTGGCAATGCCTGGTTGGGCCGGGGTCTGTGCCGAATTCGGCGCGGCGAGGTGACCTTGGGCCTGGAAGACCTCGAGGTGGCCGCGGCGGCCGAGCCCCAGCGCGCCTTGCTGCGCAGTTATCTTGGGAAAGCATTCGCCGAGGCTGGGGATTCGCGGCGCGCGGAGAAGGAATTGACCCTGGCCAAAAGTTTGGATCCAAACGATCCCAGCAGCTGGCTTTACGCGGCCTTGCTTGATCAACAACAGAACCGGATCAACGACGGCATTCGCAACCTGGAAACCTCCAAGCGGCTCAATGAAAACCGGAGCCTCTATCGTTCCCGCCACTTGCTGGACGAGGACCAGGCGGTGCGCGGGGCCAACCTCAGCGCGATTTATCGGGACGCTGGGTTTATCGACCTCAGCCGGCGCGAGGCCGTGGATGCGGTGAACAGCGATTACGCCAATTACTCCGCGCACCTGTTCCTGGCCAACACTTACAATGAACTGCGCGATCCCAGCCAGGTCGACCTGCGTTACGAGACCGCGTGGTTCACGGAATTTTTGCTGGCCAACCTGTTGGGGCCGGTCGGCGCAGGGACCCTGTCCCAAACGGTATCCGCCCAGGAATTTTCCCGATTGTTCGAACGGGACGGATTGGGGTTCGTTTCGGAGACGGAATACCGCAGCAACGGGGACTGGATCCAAAGCGCCGCCCAATACGGGTTGCTGGGCAACTTCGCGTACGCGTTGGAAGCGGATTATCGGAGCAACAACGGCCAACGGCGCAACAGCGATGTGGAACAACTGACGCTGGGCCTCAAGTTAAAACAGCAATTGGGGCCCAAGGATTCCTTCTACTTCCAGGCGGTTTATTATGATGCCGACGGTGGAGATGCGGCCCGGGTTTACGATCCTAAAGACCCGGCGTATTTCCATCCCGGCTATCGTTTCGAAGAAAATCAGGAACCGCTCTTGCTTGGCGGCTATCATCATCAATGGGGCCCCGGCCAACACACGCTGGCCTTGGTGGGGCGGATTCATGACCGGCTGCACGTGACCGATCCCACCCAGCCGGTGTTGTTGGTTGGCAAAGACACCAACGATGTCGTCACCGGCACCATCCTGACCAGCGCGGAACAACGGTACCTGAGCGAATTGGAGATCTACAGCGCGGAGCTGCAACACATCGCGCAGATCGATCCGTGGACGTTCGTGCTCGGCGGCCGTTCGCAGTTCGGACAATTTGATACCGAAAATCATCAGCAAAATCTGGCGGACCAAACCGCGGCCTTGCCGGTGCCGCTGAGCCAGGACATCGGTAATGATCTGCGCCGGTTCAGCGCCTACGGTTATGCGCAATGGGAGGTGGTCGAGCCGTTTTTCCTCTTTGGCGGGCTGAGCTACGATTACCTGCAATATCCGGAGAACTACCGGTTTGCGCCGTTGTCTTCCGGAGAGCAAACCCGGGATCAATGGTCGCCCAAGGGCGGGTTCCTTTGGAAGATCACGCCGAACTCGACGTTGCGCGGCGCTTACACGCGTTCGCTCAGCGGCGCCAGCCTGGAGCAGAGCGTCCGGCTGGAGCCCTCGCAGGTCGCCGGCTTTAACCAAGCCTGGCGCAGCCTGATCCCGGAGTCGGTCGTGGGCGCGCAAGCCGGCGCGCGCCTCGAATCCGGATCGTTGGAATGGGATTACCGGTTTCCGACTGAAACGTATCTGGCGGTGCGCGGTGACGTGAACCGGTCCCGTCTGCGCCGGCAGGTCGGAGTGTTTGATCTGGAATTTCTGGCCGAACCGTCCACTACTCCGGAGAAGCTCGATTTTCGAGAACACAGCTTGAACATCACGCTCAACCAATTGCTCGGCAAAGGCCTCGCCCTGGGCGCTCATTACCGTTTGAGCAATGCCCAACTGGAAGATGATTATCCGCAGATCCCCGGAACGGTGCCGGCGTTCTTTCCGCCTTACGAGTTGAGGCCGCACCAGGATCTGGAGAGCACCCTCCATCAGGTGCTGCTCTTCGCCGTCTACAATCATGCATCGGGCTGTTTCGGGCGCTTCGAATCCTTATGGTCAAGCCAGAGCAACCAGGGCTATCAGCCGGCGCGACCAGGCGATGCCTTCTGGCAGCTTAACGCCTTCGTCGGCTACCGGTTCCCGCGCCGCCGCGCCGAAGTTCAACTCGGGCTGTTGAATCTGACCGATCAGGATTATCGGTTGAACCCGCTTAATCTCACGCCCGAATTGCCGCGCCAACGCACCTTCACGGCCAGCCTGCGACTGAATTTCTAGTGAATGCTGACCGCTCTAGCGGCGGTCTACGTACGCGTTTAGCGATCCCGGAACACCCTCTCCCCTCAACGGGGAGAGGGCGGGGTGAGGGGTGAGAAGGACCACGACGGACAGACCTCCTGTTCCGACTTGAATAGTGAAGCGACCTGAATAGAGCGACCTCGACCTGATAGAGGGACACGACCTGAATAGAGGGACAGACCTGTAGATGAATAGCGACCTGAATAGAGGGACAGACCTGGAGTGATGTGGAGTGATGGGCGACGTCCCGCGCCGAAAGACTAACCTCGCTTGGAATCCGGTTCCGCGACCAGGAATTCTGCTTACCGAAGCAGGATTTCTCGTTAGCGGACCAGAATTCTAGCTTCGCGTAGCACGATTCTCCTAAACCAAGCTACCAATCTGGACGCCGATACTAGTAATTCGCCTCGGCGGCCAAGAAAACTGGTTTCACGAGCTGGGTTTTCGCCTTGCCGAGCACTCGGTGTCCTCGCGTGACCAGAACTCCTGGTCCGCTTACCAAAAGAGCAGTCGCTCGAGCAGGATTTCTCCTCCTGTAACCAAAAAAGTGCGCCGCGTTAGCAGAATTCTCCTAACGGATCCATCCGAACGGCTCCGAAATGCCGGTTGGACTAAATCCGGCTGACGCCGGATCCCCGATGGGGCGCCAACCTGAGTATTGGGCGTTTGACCCGGGCGGCGCCTCACGCTCTGCGGGACTGGCTTGCCCTTCGCTGGTTTCCCGCCACGCCGTTGGCGTGGCCCTAGCGGCGGTCGCAGACCGCCGCTTTTTCTTTTGCAATTCGGGGGCCCCTGTTCCCACTGTTGGCAATTCGAGCCATCTCATGGGCAAACACGCAGGCCACCGAAAATCCGGAACGATAGCGGCCCTGGTCACGGTGCTGTTGGGGTGGGTGCTGACGCTTCCCGGGCCGCTGGTTCGGATCAGCTATGACGTTCTGCAACTATTCCTCCGGCCGGTGTCCCGCCAGGATCTTGTTATTGTCCACATCGACCAAAAGGCAATGGAACACTATGGGGCGAGTCTTCGAGAACCGGCGGGCCGCTATTTTCATGCTGGGTTGCTGGATCGGCTGAGCGAGGACCAGCCGCTCGTCGTCGTGCTAGACATGACGTTAACCGAACCCGCCAGGGACCAGGAAATCGACGTCAGGCTCGCGAACGCTTTGCACCGTAATGGCCGGGTGGTTCTGGCCGCGGAGCGCGGCAAACTCCAAGGTCAGGCGATCTCGTCCGGACACAGCCCGCCTCTGTCGCTCTTCGAAACCAACGCCAAAGCGTGGGGCACCGCCAAAGTTTGGAGGGATCCTGACGGAGTCGTCCGCCGCTACGATCCTGGAGATGACATCGCACCCGATCTGGCTTGGGCGGCTGCGACCGTGGCCGGGGCGCCGATAACGCGGCGCAGCCACCGATTATCCGCGGATCAGCGGTGGCTCAATTACTATGGTTCCCCTCGTCCGTTTGGAAGCGCCTCGATGAGTTATACGGACGCTGGAGCGCAGGAGCGCGGCTTTTTCAAGGACAAGGCAGTGTTCATCGGCGGGCGGCCCGACACCCTGAAGCGCGGCGAGATCGCGGACGTCTTCGGGACGCCATTCACTGCGTGGAATAGTGACTTTATTCCCGGCGTGGATCTCACTGCGCTCGCCTTCAGTAACCTCATGCATGGCGAGTGGCTGACGCGTCCTGGTTTTTTTGCCGAACTCGCGATGTTGCTCCTGATGGGCGTGGCCGCCGGGGCTGGGTTGCAACGTGTCCAACTCCGCACCGCCATCCGGCTTTCTTTGGGATGCGCTGTTCTCACGCTTGCGGTGGCGATAGTTTTGGTGATTTGGTCGCGCGTCTGGTTCCCCTGGGCGATTATCTCGCTGGCCCAAGTACCTTGTGCGCTGCTATTCCGTTTGTTTTCCGAACGTGGCGGGCTTGTGCCGGCTGGCGCAGACGCGGACGCTAGTGAAGATCGCCCGACCACGCTGGCCGCGTCGCCGCGCACCATCGAGCCGATCCGCCTCGAGATCCCGGATCACACGCTGATCCGCTGCATCGGCGAAGGCAGTTACGGCCAGGTCTGGGTGGCGCGCAACGCGATCGGGCTTTATCACGCCGTCAAAGTGGTTTACCAGAATCGCTTCGGAACCGAAGGCCCGTACGAACGGGCTTTGCGCGGCATTCAAAAGTTTATGCCGGTATCGCGGTCTCACGGAGGGTTTGTGCACATCCTGCACGTGGGGCGCAATGAAGCGGCCGGTTATTTCTTCTATATCATGGAGGCGGGCGATGACGAGCAGACCGGCCAACAAATCGATCCTGCCACCTACATCCCGAAGACTCTGGCCAGTGAGCTGCGTCATTGGGAACGGCTTTCCGGACGCCAATGTTTGGAATACATGATCGCCATTGCCGAAGCGGCGGAGCGGCTCCACCAACATCAACTGATCCACCGCGACATCAAACCGGCCAATATCATCTTCGTGAATGGACGTCCAAAGCTGGCCGACATCGATTTGGTGACGGACCTGTCGCCGCAGGGCGAGGCCAGCCACATCGGGACGGAGGGTTACATGGCCCCGGAAGGACCCGGCACGGCGGCCGCTGATGTCTTCAGTCTGGGGCGGGTTCTGTACGTGACCTTGACGGGCAAATCTCCCGGCCAATGCCCCGAGCTGCCGACGCGCGTCAGCAGCCTGCCCGATTGCGATCTGGTCCTGGAACTCAATGGGATCTGCTGCAAAGCCTGCGAAATCGATCCGAAACGGCGCTATGCCTCGGCGGCCTTGATGCGGGCAGATCTGGTGCAAGTCGCGAGTCGCTGGAAGGCAGGCTGGCCGGGTTGAAGGACGCAGGCCGGGCAAAAGATGTGGGCAGAAAGATTGGGGGGCAGAAAGATGGGGGCAGAAAGATGGGATGAGGGGCAGAAAGATGAGGGGCAGAAAAATACGTGGACTTATTCTCGGGTCATCTCGACTATCTGGTCGGTGGACGGTCCTGGTTCCAGGCACGCCTTGTTTCTGGCGTTGAATTACCTTGGTGATTTTGTAAGGTTGGCATCGGACCGAGCATCGTTCAGATTTGAGTTTATGGCCGCAGACGAACCCACCAAGGACAATCAGAAAGGCCAATGGTTTCCTTCCACGCACTGGACTGATATAGCAGTCGCGCGTCGCGAAGGTTCAGCGGCGGCGGCGGAAGCGTTGAACCGGCTCTGCAGCACCTATTGGTATCCGGTTTACGCCTATATCCGGCGCAAAGGCCATTCCGAGGACGACGCCGAAGACATCGTGCAGGCTTTCTTCTTTCACGTCCTCGAGCGGAATCTTCTTGGGTCGGCCGACCGGACCAAGGGCAAGTTTCGCTCCTTTCTGCTTGGGTCGCTCAACTATTTTCTCGCCAACCACTACGCGTTCGAACGAGCCAAGAAACGCGGTGGCGGTGCGATGGTCATCTCCTTGGACGCAAAAAGCGGTGAGGAACGTTACGCCCTGGAGCCGGTGGACGATCTGTCGCCGGAAAAACTTTTCGAACGCCGGTGGGCATTGGACTTGCATGAGCAGGCCATCGAGCATTTGCGCGAGGATTATGGTCGGCAGGGTAAAGCCGAGATCTTCGATCGCCTCAAACCATTCCTCACGACCCAAACTCATTCGGGCGATTATGTGGTGGTGGCGCGCGATTTGAATATGACCCCGGGTGCTGTTACCACCGCCGCCAATCGACTCCGTAATCGCTACGGCGATTTTATCACGGCTGAAATCGCCCGGACGGTGGCCAGTCCCGAGGATATCCCAGGCGAACGCCGTTACATCTGCGAGATTCTCTGCCAGGCCAATGTGTCGGTGGAGAATGGGTAGTCCCGTCGTCATTCGCCTTTCGCCATTCGTCATTCGTCATTCGAATGCGCCTCCTGACGTCGGCTGCTACCTGAGGGTCGGTTCATGGGTAGCCGGGACCTCCGAATTTCGGACGCACATTGGACCCATGAACCCAAATCTAACGTAGCAGCCGAGGTAACGAGGCTCTGATCTCTTTCCCGACGAACGCGCCCGGATAGAGTGAGCCTCCTTACG
>DATLUX010000317.1:0-3897 GCA_035577805.1 Verrucomicrobiia bacterium | reverse complement strand
ACCACCGTGACTCTGGAGAACCTGCATCCGCTGACGCGACGCGAGGCGTTGCAGTTGCTCGACACGGCCCTGGCCCAAACCGGCATCACGATGATCCCGCAAGGGTTGGCTTGCGTGAAGGCGGTGCCTCAAGCCCAGGCGCCAACTGAGTCGGCGCCCATCCCCGACCTCACTCGAGATCAGTTGCCTGATTCACTCTCTTACATCACCTACGTGGTCGAATTGAAAGGGATGAAGGCCAATTCGGTCCTCCCATGCCTCACCCCGTTTTGCAAAACCCCCAATAGCCTCATCACCCTGCCAGAGGCCGACCTGCTCGTCATGCGGGATTATTCGGCCAACATCCGGCGCATGCTCCAGATCCTCGATCGAATCGAGAACGCGCGCAAGGATCGCTTGGCGCAGTAATCTCGGACTCGAGCACCAATACCTCCCCTGCCCGGCCACGAATTTATGCTAGGCCAACGCCGGGCCGCGATGCTAACAATCTCCGAAACCATCTGTGACCTGCTTTACTTTTAATATCTTATGAAGACGCCCAGCAGCAGCCAACCCCGGGAAACCCGCCGGACTTTCCTGAGCAAGACCGCCACGGCCGCAGCCGCCGTCGCTTCGGTGAATATGTTCAAGACGCCCGTCTACGGCCAACCGCAGGCCCCGGCGGCGGGGCGCGTCTTGAGCGCCAACGATCGGATCGTGGTGGCTTACATCGGTGTCGGCGGCCAAGGCACGGCTCATGTCAAAAGCCAAAAGGCCAATGCCGCCGCCAATAACATCGTCCAGGCTGCGGTGTCGGACCTTTACCAGAAACGATTGGGGGCCGCGAAAGAGTTTCTGGGCTTGAACGATGCCGATGCCTTCACCGATTACCGAAAGTTACTCGAACGAAAAGATATCGATGCGGTGGTTGTCTCTACCGTGGATAATTGGCACGCCCAAGTCGCGATCGATGCCCTGGAAGCCGGCAAACATGTCTACGGCGAGAAGCCACTGGCCCGTTACCTGGAGGAAGGCTTCCGGATCTACGACACCGTCAAACGCACGGGCAAAATCTTTCAGCTGGGGTCGCAGTATTGTTCGGATGGTTGTTACCAAAAAGCGGCCGACTGGATCCGGGAAGGCAGGTTGGGGCCGTTGGCTTGGGCACAGGGTTCCTTCTGTCGCAATAATCCCAAGAATAGCGAATGGACTTATCCGGTGGAGAAGGAAGCCAGCTTGACCACCATCGACTGGGACCGCTGGCAGGGCCGAGCCAGGAAAGTCGAGTGGGATCCGAACCGTTTCTTCAGTTGGCACAAGTATTACGCCTATAACTCCGGCATCCTCGGCAACCTGCTCGCCCACACTTTCCTTCCCCTCATGATGGCCACCAGCCCCGAGTTCCCGCGCCGCGTCGCGTGCACCGGGACCCGCAAAATCTCGACCGACCGCGAGATCTCCGATACCACCCATCTTCTGGCCGAAATGCCCAGCGGCCTCACCTTCTGCGTCGCCGGCAGCACCGTCAATGAACAAGGCTGGGCCCAGATCATCCGCGGACGCAAAGCCACGATTTATTTTTCGTCCGGCCAGAACCGAGCTGAGCTGAAACCCGAACGCCCTTTCGTGGATGAGATCGACGGCGACAAATATGAGGGTGAGGGGGGGGTCGCCGATTTGGCCCGGCACGAGAAAAACTTCTTCAACTGCATTCGCACCGGCGGCATCCCTAACTGCAATATCGACCTGGGCATTCGAGCCCATACCGTCCTTTGCCTGGCCGAGCAGGCCGAAAGACAGTCTTTGACCCTGCTGTTCGATGATAAAACCAGGACCATCAAGACCGGGGATGGCCGAACTGTTCCTCCGTTAAGCTACGACAACGACCCGGGCGGCACGTCTTCTTAACTGCCAAGGCCACGATGGCTTGTGGACGGTCCGGACGCGCGCACGCCGCTGCTTTTCTGTCATTGTCCCCGAATCGTGAGACCTCTGGTGTCGGCGTCGACCCAAACCGGCTCTTCCTCATCTCCGGGAAAAAACTGCAAAAGCTGATGCGGCCGAAACTTGTTTTTGTAGGCCATCGACTGACTTTCTTCTATCCAATAGCCTAAGTACTGGTAGGCCGCGCCGTATGCCTGCGCGACTTTCAACGTTTGCAGGATCGAGAAGACCCCCGGAGCGTTTGGTCGCCATGCTGGATCATGAAAGAAGTAAACGCTGGAAACGGCGTCGGCCACCAAATCAACCAACGTCACGCCCATCAGCTTATCCGCATTGAGATATAAAATCTCTCGAGCAAACCCCGTGTTGCCGGCCAAGAAACTCGCCGCGTATTGGCCTTTGGTGATCGAACGAAGCCGCCAACCCCTCCGGGCGTGCATCGCTTGGTGATAAGCGTCATAGAGCGCCAAATGCGCGTCGCTGACGGTGGGCGATTGCATCACCACGCGTATGTGCTCATTGCACTTGAGAGCGCGACGCTGGCTCCTCGAGGGCATGAACTCCCGGACTTTGATTCTAAGGCTTCGGCACTTCCTGCAGGTTGGACACGCCGGCCGGAAAAACTCATAACCAAATCGTCGCCAACCTCGTCGCAGTAACTCTCGATAAGCTGGAGCGGTTATTTCCGTGACGAAACGATATTCCAGTGAGGCAGTCTCCTGGGGCAAATAGCCGCAGACACCAGGTTCAGCCTTGAACCGTCGCACTTCGATCATGCCCTCAAGCGTGCTCATGGCTTATTGCCTCACATTCTCAACCCACGGCAATATAGCCAAAAGCCCACGGGCAACGAGCAGAATGATGCCTCCGGGCCGCGGCACGCCTCGAAGCCGTGTTGCGCGAAGGCAATGTCGACACGCGGCCTGATCTTCAAGGGCTGGTCAGGAGAATTTCCTGATCCGTGGCGCCCAGCGTGCGCGTGGTCATTTTGCCTCCAGGCCAGCGCACGTCGATTCCACTCGGCGTTTCCGCGCGACCGAGCACCTGCACCAAACCGTCCTGCGACCAGTAACCTGCTCCTGCCGTCACCAGGCGAGCCGGGCCCAGGCGTTCGCCATAACGCAGCCGGATGCTGGCGCCGATAGCGTCGGGGTTCCAGGCCGGCCCGCGCAGGCGCACGCGCAAACCAGGTTTGCCTCCGGTGTTGCGGAAAAGGCCAATCGGCCCGCGGTTTTGGCCCACCGCCAGATCCACGCGCCCATCGTGGTTGTAATCACACAACGCGCATCCGCGTTGTTCACCGTCCAGGATCACGCCACTTTCCTGGCCGGCCATCGGCCGCAAGCGGCCCTGTCCATCGCCGCGTAGCCATAACCCACGGCCGGCGTCACTGCGGGATGTCTCGGCATCGACATCAAAGAAGTTCTGGGCCAGAAAAACGTCTTCGTTGCCATCGCCATCACAGTCGCCAACGGCAAGGCCGAATGCCGGCGCGAGTTGCGCTTCCATAGGGAGAACCCTAGCCTCCACCCCCATGCCACGATTCAGAAAGAGGGTGGTCTCAAACCAGTTGGCCTCCAGATAAATGGGCGGCCTCCCGCCCTTTCCCAGGATTTCTTCGATCCCCGCCGACGCATAAGCGGCGAAAGTCGAGAATCGTTCGGACAGTGGCGGACAAACCTGACGCAGCTGGTCTAAGGCAACAAACGGGACGTATTTGCCCAAGCCCGGTTCGTAGTAGGCTTCCAACATATCCACGCGGCCCATGCCGGCCCAATCTCCGAAATACAAACGCAACGGTCGGTCGCGATGCCGTTGATACTTGGTGTTGCATCCCCAATTCGAGGCCAGGATATCCAGGCGCCCGTCGCCATCAAAATCGCCCGTGACCACTCCATTCCACCACCCCACGAACCTATCGAGGCCAAGCTGGCGTGTTATCTCTTTCCATTTTCCTTCTCGGAGGGCGTAGAC
>DATLUX010000316.1:0-13813 GCA_035577805.1 Verrucomicrobiia bacterium | reverse complement strand
GGCCAAAACGCCTGAGACCGCGCGCAGCCTTGGGCGGCTCTGGGAAAGCGGCCAGGTTGAAAAGCAATACCTGGCGATCGTGCACGGAGCGGTCGGACACGGGCATGGCCGGATCGACGCCCCGTTGGGACGCGACCCTGACAGCGCGGTGGCGATCAAAGACCGCGTGGAACCCGGCCCCGGCGGCGCTCCATCCGTGACCGAATACAACGTGTTGGCGGTTTTTGAACGGGGCCCGCGGGTTTATTCGTTACTACGGGTAATCCCGCGGACCGGCCGGAAACATCAGATTCGAATCCATTTGGCGCACATCGGGCATCCGTTGGTGGGCGATAAGATTTATGGCGGGGACGAGCGGCTGTATCTGGCGTTTGTGGAGGGGCGCCTGGAGGATGCGCAGTGGGCGCAGTTAATACTGCCGCATCATGCGTTACATGCCGGTCGGATCAGTCTCCAGTGCAACGGGGTGGAGCACGTTTTCGAGAGCGGGCCTGAAGAATGGTTTATCGAGTTTATCGGGCGCTCCCGATTGGAGGAGGCATTAGTTGGAGTATTGCTGAGAAAAGCCGGTGAGCCACCAGCCAACTAGGAACCAGCAACTAGCAACTAGGAACCAGGAACCAGGAACCAGGAACCAGGAACCGGCTCAGTTGTTGCGAAGAGAGGCGACGTTCGAGCGAGGGCCGAGGCGGGTTCGGGGAGCGTCGGGATGAGTGGAGGGAGAAACGCCGAAACGGATTGGTTTTCGTTCGCAAGAGTGGTAAAATAGGGCCGAGCGCGCCAGATGATGTATCAGATTGTTTATTAGTTTGTTATGAACAGATGGAATACGAGATGGAGGACTGAAATTGGCGATGATTCCCGGAAATGGGAATCCGCAAGGGCGCCGGGCGCGGCACAGGGATGGGGTTTCCTTCCAAAATGTTCAAAAAAAATGTGAAAAAAGTTGACACTTAGGTCTCATTTTGCGACAGTCGCGGCACACACAGAAACCACAACACAAACACACATGAGAACAAAAACACTACTCCTCACTGCTGCCCTAAGCGCAGCGGGCGTTGTCTCTTCGATGGCACAGAGCGTTTACTCTGTAAACATCGTTGGGTACGTCAATAAGACACTCGGTACTGGTCTTTCGCTGATTGCTAATCAGTTGAACCACACCCCGAATAACGGCGTGGCCACAGTCATCGGCACCCCGTCGGGTCCAGTGACCGTTAGCAAGTTTGTTCCCGCGACGGGTAACTTCGATCTGGCGATCTACGATGTTGACGCCGGTGGTTGGAGCGATCCCACGAGCATGGTTCTGAACCCGGGTCAAGCCGCGTTCATCGACAATGCGACGGGCAGTCCTCTTCCGTTGACCTTCGTTGGTGAAGTTCAGCTGAACTCTTCGATCAACATCGCCAAAGGTTTGGATGCCTACAGCTCTGTGATTCCGCAGGCTGGCGACTTCAACGCCCTGCAGTTCCCGACGCCTCCTGGTCCCATCACGGTGTTCAAGTTTAACGGCTCGGCTTTCGACCCGTTCATCTATGACTTGGACGCGGGTGGCTGGAGCCCTGGAGTGCCTTCAGTGGCCATCGCGGAAGGCTTCTTCATCGACAACGGGTCGGGCACGGCCTTCGCTTGGAACCGGAATTTCCCGGTGGGTCCGTAGTCCCAGGATTGTTGGATTGATGTAACACTAACCAGAGCGTTTAAACCCTTAAACAAACTAACCCAATGAAAAAACTAATCGCAGTAGCAATCCTCGGACTGACTGCCGTGTCAGGCTGGGCACAAGGGACGGTGGACTTCCGCAATGGCGGTATCACCTTCCCGACCGACAATGATCGTCGTGTTTATCTCGGCGCTGTGCCGGCAACCCCTGGCGGTGGGATCCCACTTACCGGAACGACATGGGTCGCCGGCCTGTGGTATCTCCCCGGTGCGGACAAGGGCGCGCAGATTGCCACAGCATCTCAGGTCGGTGGCCGGACGTTCGCGTTTCGTCCTGACACCACCGCGTTGAAGGGCTACTGGGTCGCGCCAGCTGGCGTGAGCCCGATCTTCACGTTCCCGGATGTGGCCGTTGGCGGTGCCGCCACGCTGCAAGTCCGCGTGTGGGACAGTGCGAAGTACAATTCGTACGACGCTGCTGTGGCCGGTGGTCAGTATGGTGCTTCGGCTCCGTTTAACTACACGGTGCCAGCTGCCGGTTCTACGCCTGACAAGTACTACATGGACAACCTGCGCGCCTTCGGCGTCGTTCCCGAGCCGTCTACGATCGCTCTGGGTCTGCTCGGTGTGGCAAGCCTGTTGTTCCTGCGTCGCCGCAAGTAATTGCTGCGTTAGCTAACTTCTCTTCACAAGCCGTCCGAAAGGGCGGCTTTTTTGTTTGTCAAATTAAGGGAGACTTGCTTTCGGTGTTATTCCTGGAACAGTTTACGGCCGTGCCGGCGCGTTCGTCTATCGGTTAGGACACGGCCCTCTCAAGGCTGAAAGACGGGTTCGATTCCCGTACGCGCTACCAGTCTTCTTGTATGATCGTCATCGGCCCAGGAGTTGCCTGGCTTCATCCATGAGCGGATGCTCAAACGCACTGGCGTAGGCATCGAGAGTGGGCGCTTTAAGTCGAAGTCGCCTCCCCGTATTTCGCCACTCGGAAACTGTCCTGAACAGTTCGCCGAGGATTTTTTTCGCCTCGACGGTCTTGAGGCCAAAGCGCGGCGCCACGGCCAGCGCACCCTCTATACTCGGTTCTTCCTGATTTTCAGCGATGGCGGTCTTGTTTATTCGGACGCGGTCCACTTCCGGTACCGGGTTGATGTCGTAGGCCGGCGAGAGCGACCAACGCCCGGACTCGCGCATCAGAAAGCCATGATTGCGCAGATGGTCGTCATGGTTGCTGGCAAGCAGCGAGAAGACGAGCCGGCGCCACATTTCGCGGAGGTCGGCAGGAACATCGTGGCCGAATTGCCGGATGCCGTCGGCCAGTAGCGTATAAGCGCCTGGATCGCCTTGAGGCAACCCCAGCAGGGTCGCTCCGGAAATGAATGGGATGCGGTTCTTCCCCACGCGATCAAAACGGGTGATGACCGCGGCGTTGTGTCCGCCCACAGGCACGAGCCGATGCTCCGCCACTTCAATGCCCGCTTGCGCCGCGAGCGTCAGCGCGAGAATTTCGCCCGCCGCAATGTCCCGCGTGTCGTCGGGCTTGGGAAACTTCGCCATCGCGAGTCGCTCGTCCGCCAGGCTCACGGCCGACTTCGGGCGCGCGCCACCCAGCGGCGAGCCAGCGCCAAGGAGAAACCTCAAATCCTGGGCGGTTTCCGTCTCGCCATGAATGGCGTCTGTTGCGTGAAGCAGCGCGTTCAGGCGCACCAGAGGCGGCAACTTGCCGGCGGTCGGGGCGAGAAAGGGGCCGTCCGCATTCAGCCGGAAACGCAATGCGCCAACACGGGCCGCGTCGTCCAGCGCCAGCACATAATCAATATCACGATACGACTTCTGCGTGAGAACTTTCTTCCTGACTGCGCGCTCGATCAGCATTCGCCCCCAGCGATCCGGTCCGCAATCCTGAATCGCCGTAAAGAGCGCCGCACCATGATGCGCGCCCCGTTGCAGCGGCAGCGATGTTGGATCAATGGCAAAAGCGTCGCCCCGCTGAAGCCATTCGAGTGAATACTCGAAAGAGACAGAAGCGCCTCGCTCAGCAGGATGCAATCGTCCCACCAGATAAGTCTGCCCCTGCCAATCAATGTGAACTTCGAGGCTCATGAGCGTGGACGACGGATGCGTTGCGGCAGACGGCGTTCATCGAGACTGAGAGCGAGTTCATCACGGGCGGGAGCGGCGAGGTTTGCCAGACGATCATGCAAACCGAGAACGAAGATCGCCGTCGCCAAAGTGCCAAGTGCGACGGATGAGTCGCCGCGCTCCATCCGCCAGAGCGTGTCGCGGCTAACAAAGAGGCGGGCGGCCATGTCGCTCGTTGATAGGCCGCGCTTACGCCGCGCGAGTGCGAGATCGCGGCCCAACTTGCGGAGCGCGTGGGCGGCTGGCAATGGAATCGAGTTAGTCTGCGACATGGCCATAGCGTCCGATATGCAAGACACTAAGTCAACTTGAGTCTTATTTGTCTGACGTTACTGGATTCCGCTCACCAATCAGGCGGGAAATTGCACTGGGTTCGATTCCCGTTAGGGTCGCCAGCCTTCGCTCTCCGCTTCGCTACGAGCTACGGCTCGACGGGCCCAGCCTTCGCTCGGCAGGCAACTGCAACTTTGTCCAAATCCGGGTGACGGGGTGCGCGTCTGCAGCGCTGCGGCGCATGGCTTAGAGGCGCTTCTGCCAATGCCGATCATGCCGCGCTGCATGAATCACCGCAGCGATGACCACGGTGCTTTCCGCCTGGATCACTTCGTAAATCACGCGGTAAGGAAAAGCGCTCCGGGTAACGCCAACGGATATTCCTGCAGGGATGTTGCCGGCAGTTCAGAAAGGGGTTGTCTACCAGCGTGTCGAGGAGCTGGATCACCGCCTCGCGGAACTCGGCGCCCAATCCTTCTCGCCGGGCTTCATACCATTCGCTCGTCCCAGCTATGTCACCTTGCGCCTCGGCCGGACCACCACGCGCCAACTCATGACTGCGAGCGAAGGCGGCGCTTCATTTCATCCAGAGGCACGGAAGACTCGGGATCGGCGCGGTGGGCTGCGAGTCGGACGCTCTCGGACGCCTCAAGATCCAAGTGTGCCTGGACCGCCTCCGCCGGATTGATGTGAACGGACTGCATGAGCCACTTCTCTCGGGTCATCGGATAGTTTCTTTTCTGAATACGACTGAAGTGGTAGCGTGCTGACCAATGTCTGGCAACTCAGAGGCCTTGTTCGACGCGGCTTTCGGGAAGCCATTGGGTGTTTTTCGGCATCGGCCATTTCTGATCTTCTGGCTCGGCGCGTGCATTTCCAACATCGGCAATTGGACCGAGAATGCTGCCCAGAGTTGGGCCGTTACCAGTCAGACCGTCGGCAATCCCCACCAGGGCCTGCTGGTGGAACTGTTGCAGTTTGCGGACTTTTGCCCGGTCCTGCTGCTGGCACTAGTTGCTGGCGTGATTTCAGACCGGGTTAACCGAAAGATTTGGTTAATTACCCTCCAGGCGTGTGCTTGCGTGCTCGGCGCGGGCCTTGCCCTCACCGCGTTTCTAGGGCGAGCCAGCCCCTGGGTCGTTATCATCTTCACGTTTCTGGAGGGGATCGTCTGGGCGCTGAACGGGCCGGTTTTCCTTTCGGTGGTGCCCAGTCTGGTTCCTCGTGCCGAACTGGATCGCGCGGTTGCGCTCAACTCGGTTCAATTTAACATGGCCAGGCTTTGCGGTCCCATGTTGGCGGCGATTCTCATCGGTGCCTTCGGAGTCGCCGGCGCTTTCACCTTCAACGCCTGCACGTTCCTCCCCCTGTTGCTGGCCCTGTTGTTCGCCGTGCCGAACACCGCTGCCGCGTCCCGCCCCAAGCCCCTCTCTATTTACGACGATATTCGCGATGGATTGAAATTCGTTTGGACGGGCGCTGGCACTCGGAGACTGACGATCATGGGTCTTGTCTTTATGTTCCTGGCCGCCCCATTGCAGGGACTGTTGCCCGTCTTCGCTCAGAGCGTGCTCAAGGGCGGCCCAGGATTGTTCGGCCTGATGCTCTCAGCCATCGGCCTGGGGTCGATTCTGGGAGCATTTGTGCTCTCTGTGATTCCGTCTTACTACCCCCGCCATCACCTTATCCCGCTTGGCATGTGCGCCTTTGCCATCGTCGGATTGCTCTTTAGTTTTTCAACCACACCCGGCATTAGCCTTTTGATTTTGGTCGCCAGTGGTACGTGCTGGCTCCTGAGCCTGAATCCGAGCAGCACCGCCAATCAACTCCTCGCGACCGATTCGAATCGTGGCCGCGTCCTGTCGATTATGCTTTTGGCTCAACAAGGAGGGATGCCGCTCGGCCACCTGTGTGCGGGCTTTTTGACCCACTACATTTCTCCACCCATGGTGCTGCGCCTCATGCTCGGGACGCTCTTGGTAGCGACACTGGTCTTTCTTTTCGTGCGTGAGCCAGCGATCGATGCGATGCCGCGCCGGAACGTGGGTAAACTGACCCTTTGGAGCAACTTTTGGGAGGCCATCACCGCTCACTCTCACCGACCCGCGTATCCAGCCGAGATCGCGGTTTCATCTGAAAAGGAGGGCATTCCACCATCAGCCAAAACGTCAGGAAAGGTTTAGTGAAAGTGACCAACCTTTTTACCGGCGGAGCTGCGCGTGGCATCATGAGCAGAGCAATGGCCGGCCTTGGCTCAATTGCATGACCTTGGTGGAACAGCCTCGCGCGAATCATGGCGTAAGATTCTTTGGTTCCCCTCAGCTGGAATTCACATCAGAGAGGGGATCTAACCACAAAGAACTGGTGCTTTCGCGATCTTGGTTGCGCAACCTGCTTTTAAAGACAGGCTCAGTCTTTGGCTTCTACAGTAGATCAGGCGGTTAACCACAAAGATCACATAGAACACATAGAACGAGATGCTTTCGTTGCCGGTCATTGGCCTACGGTCTTTTGTGTGTCCCTGGAGAATCCGCGTAAGGAGCCAGTGACGACAACGTCCCCATCTGCCCGTCTGCGGGCACCCTCTGTTCCCTCCGTTTGCTCCTGTTGCCCAAGCCTTATCATCTCGGGCTCTCGAATGGTTCCCAAGCGGGGCTGGTTCTTTCGTCCCATTCAGTTCCCGGAACCGGATTAGTCTTCGCTTCTCTTACGGGAATAGGATGCCCGCTCCGGCACCGATCGGTGCATGGTGGGTCAAGATCTCTATGAAACCTAATGCTCGAGATTGGTTCGGTCTGGCGCTGGTGCTATCTTCCACAGTGGCTGGCTTTTCAGCGGACGCGATGGAGCCGCAAACGCTTTTCAATTTTCAACTCAGCCTCGGCACCGTGATGGGATCCCTCGTTCAGGGTCCGGACGGAAACTTTTACGGAACAACGGCCCAGGGCGGCCCCTTGGGAAGCGGAACAGTCTTTCGAGTCACACCAGCAGGAATCCTGAGCACTCTGGTCTCAGATCAAGCCAACCCGGCGGCGGGCTTAATCGTTGGCAATGACGGTCTCCTTTACGGCATGACCGCTGCTGGCGGCGCGGGCGGGTTCGGCACCGTCTTTAAGCTCACCACGAGCGGTGTGCTGACCAATTTTGCGGTGTTCAACGGCGTGAATGCCCGCAGTCCGCTGTCGGGACTGGTGCTGGCCGGCGATGGGAATTTCTATGGCGGTTCACAGCAGGGCGGCACCAACGGGCTCGGAGCCATTTTTCGAGTCACTCCGGGCGGGATTGTGACATCCCTCGTTTCCCTTGATGGCACCGCACTTGGAGCGTTTGCAGTGGCGGGCCTGACGCTGGGTCCCGAGGGCAATCTGTACGGAATCACATCCGGCGGCGGCACTGCGACCCGAGGGACGATTTTCAAGATCACGCCCGGCGGAACTCTGACCACGCTCCATTCCTTTCAGGCGGGAGAAGGTTC
Source organism: Verrucomicrobiia bacterium (assembly GCA_035577805.1). Taxonomy (GTDB): domain Bacteria; phylum Verrucomicrobiota; class Verrucomicrobiia; order Limisphaerales; family JADJPG01; genus DATLUX01. Next base: position 6,264 of record DATLUX010000316.1, on the reverse strand, counting down.
GGGCCGGCAGGCTCGATTGGTGCTTGGGCCGGACCAGAATCTTTATGGAACGTCACAGGACGGTGGCAGCTCGAATCAGGGAACAATTTTCAAAATCACGACGAACGGTGTTTATACCACCCTGGTTTCGTTTAACGGCACCAACGGCGCTATTCCGTTTGCAGAACTGGCAAGGGGCGCTGATGGCCAGCTTTACGGCACGACACAACAGGGCGGCAGCGCGAATGCCGGCACTGTGTTCAAGGTAACCACCAATGGCGCTCTGACCACTCTCGTCTCCTTCACCAGCGCGGCCAACGGCATGCCTCAGGCGGGTCTGCTTCTGGCCAGCGATGGAAACTTTTACGGATGCTCGGCGGGCGCAGTGTTCAAGATGACTCCCGGAGGTGCGCTAACGACTCTGGCGTCGTTGTATCCCCTCAACGGCTCTCATCCTCAGTGTGCGCTTATTTTCGGCCCGGACGGAAATTTTTACGGAACGACGCGTGATGGCGGAAGCAACAACGCGGGAACCATATTCAGGGTCACCCCTGAGGGCAGCCTCACGTCGCTGGCCTCGTTTAACACCACGAATGGCTCGGCCCCGCAAGCCGGGCTGGCGTTGGGCAAGGATGGCAATTTTTACGGCACAACTCCCAGCACGGTGTTTCGCTTCTCGACCAACGGAACGATCGCCACAATTGCGTCGTTCGGTGGAACCAATGGCGCTTTTCTCCAGTGCCAGCTTGTCATGGACCCAAGCGGCAATTTTTACGGAACGGCGCCCGAAGGCGGCTCAAACTTTGCCGGCACCCTCTTCCGTGTAACCACGAACGGAGCCTTGACCATCCTCGTGTCCTTCAACTTCGCCAATGGCGCTATTCCGCAAGATGATGGGTTGGCCCTGGGAAATGACGGCAACTTCTACGGGACTACCGCCGATGGCGGCACCAATGGCTTCGGAAGCGTCTTTAGGATCACTCCCGGCGGCGCGTTGACTTCGCTGTTCTCTTTCAATGGTGCGAATGGCTCGCAGCCCGAGGGCGGGCTTGTCCAGGGAGCAGACGGGAATTTTTACGGAGGCGCTTCCTTCGGCGGCATCAGCCCGGGGTTTGGCACAATATTCAAAATCACAACCAATGGTGTTCTGACAACCTTGTTCAACTTCCACTTCACCGATGGCAAAGAGCCCGCGACCAGGCTGATTCAAGCGAACGATGGCAATCTCTACGGCACTACGCTCTTCGGTGGTATGACCAACGGCATTCCCGGGAGCTTCGGTTTCGGCACTGTCTTCCGAATCGCAACCAATGGCGTTTTTACCCCGCTCCTTTTGTTTCGGGGCACCAACGGCTCAAACCCGTTCGGATCTCTGCTGATGGGCCCTGACGGAAATCTCTACGGCACAACCACACAGGGCGGGTCTGGGGGTGACGGCACCATCTTCCGCCTCGTCCTCACGCCGCATCTCACAGCCGTGGCACGATTGGCCGACGGAAACTTCGCCTTGACCGGTACCGGTCCATCAGGCAGCCCGTTTCGCCTTTGGGCTTCGACTGACCCATCGAGTCCTATTTCATCCTGGACGCTCCTGACCGACGGCGCCTTCGCCGCCGATGGAACATTTTCATACACCGACGCCAGCGCGGCCATTCCAGCTCGATTCTACCGGGTGAGCACGCCATGAGTAAGCGAACTATCTGGCCCTCGGAATCCCTTGGCCAGTGCGACGAATGCCCATGGCGCCGTCTCCCTCACGGACACGACCGCCCTTCTCTCGATGCGGAAGTTTGACCGCGCGGTGCTGACCACAGGACCTCGATGAGCATGGTTACACAATACCCTCGACGTGAAATCATGAAAAGCTGCGTCCCCAATGTATTCGGGCTCTCTCGGCTCATCCTTCTGCTGACTTTCCTCTGCGCAAGCCGCGCGAAAGGCGCGAGTTTTGTTGAAACCGAGAGCATGGGAAACGGGCGATTTGTCGGGACCGCAACGCTGTTATCGAATGGCCAGGTGCTCGTGGCAGGAGGCGGCGGGAATCCGATCTTTGAAAACGTGGCCTCCGCGGAGCTCTACGATCCGGCGACTCACGCGTGGAGTTTCGTCGACTCGCTGTCCATCGCCAGGATATCCCACTCGGCTGTGCTGCTGCCAAATGGCAAAGTGCTCGTCGCGGGGGGTGCGAACAATTTTTTTGCGAATGTCACCAGCGCTGAACTCTATGACCCGGCCACCAGGTCATGGACGAACACCGGTTCAATGGCGGTTGGACGCTTCAACCACCAGATGCTTTTGCTCCCCACCGGCAAGGTGCTGGTCGTGGGAGGGTTCGACGACGCGTTACTTCCATTGCTGAGCGCGGAAATCTACGATCCGGCAGTTGGCGTGTGGTCGCCAGCCGGCAGCATCGCAGGTTCGGCGAAGGCAAGCACCCTGCTGGCGGATGGGAGAGTGTTGCTGTTGGAAGGGCGAGGCACCAATGAGTCTTCCGCAGCAGCGGAAATCTATGATCCCGCCACCGGGAGGTGGACAGCAACCGGCGCTCCTGCCACCAACCATCTCAGCGCCGTCCTGCTCCAAAACGGAAAAGTCCTCGCGATGGGCGGAGTGGGCGGGCAGGACAGCAATTTCGCCCCGTTCACGACGACAGAATTGTACGATCCGCTCACGGGACAGTGGTCGCCCACCGGGCCACTCAATATTGCCCGATCCGGTCACCGGGCAACTTTGCTTCGCGCCGGCAAGGTCCTGGTGACCGGCGGCAGTCGCGCTGGCATCTCAATGATTGTCAACTCTGAGCTCTATGACCCAGCAACCGGAACCTGGTCGCTCACCGCCTCGCTGAATGTGGGCCGTAATGCTCATACGGCGACCTTGCTGCAGGATGGCACGGTCTTGATCGCCGGTGGAGTAGACGACTCGTTGTCCGCGATTCAGACCACCGAGGTGTATGAGGCGACGGCTCTGACCTGGACCACAAGCGGTCGGATGAACATTCCGCGCACTGCCCGGGAAGGGCTTCTGCTCGCCAACGATCAAGTGCTGGTGGCCGGCGGTTTCAACGGCACGGTACTGACGAATGCCGAGCGGTATAACCCGTTGAATGAGACGTGGACGCCCACTGGCCCTCTTCTCGTCCCACGGTCATCTCAAACCCAAACGCTGCTGGCTAACGGCAACGTGCTGGTTGCGGGCGGCCTTAACAACGGCGAAATCTCAGAGTCCGAGGTTTACGATGCCGTTGGGTGGAGAGCGACAGGCTCGCTGAACGATGCCCGCTGGGGAGCCGCAGCGATCCGGCTACAGACTGGGAAGGTTCTTGTTGCCGGCGGCCAGAACGGCCTCGCGGTTTTGCGCACTGCGGAACTATACGACCCGACCGCCGGCCAATGGGCAAGGACAGGAGGCATGGCTAGTCCAAGGGAAGATTTCGCGCTGACGCTTCTCCCCAACGGCAAGGTTCTGGCCGCCGGTGGCCGAAGCGGACTAGGCGCGGGCCTGCTCGCCACCGCTGAAATTTTTGATCCGTCGACAGGAAATTGGACGCCCACAGGCTCGCTGCTCACTCCGCGTGAGGGCGCGACGGCCACGCTCTTGCCCAACGGCAAAGTCCTCCTGGCCGGGGGTGACCAGATAAACGGCGGCATCCTCGCCAGCGCAGAGCTGTACGATCCCGCGACTGGGCAATGGACTGCGGCTGGAGCTATGCGCAACCCGCGTACGGATTACAGCGCCGTGCTCCTGGCCAACGGGAACGTCCTGGTGGCGGGCGGAGTTGGGCCCGAGGACTTGCCTACGAACGCAGAGCTATACGATCCCGCGACTGGAACCTGGAAACCCACCCTGCCGCTTATTACTGGTCGTCGAGGTCACTCCGCATTTCGGCTCGCCAGCGGCAAGGTCGTCCTCGTCGGTGGCTTCAACTTCGATGACGAAGATGCAAGCGGCACTTCCGAAATTTATGACCCTGCCAGCGCCGTGGCGGGCGCCTCTGTGCTGACTCAAGCCAGCAAGCGGTCGCAAGGATTCCACTTCGAATTCAACAATACACCCGGCCTTGCTTTCAGCGTGATCAGTGCCCCAAGTGCCGCCGCCCCCCTCGCCGGTTGGACACCGGTTGGCACCGCGACGGAAGTTCTGCCCGGTGATTACGAATTCACCGACGTGACCTCGACCAACGCCCCGCAGCGTTTTTATCGCGTCCGCTCGCCTTGAGCAGGTGGTCAAACCACCTTTGAAAAATTGCATGCCGAACGGTCAGCGTCTGCGCCCAGGCTGAACCTGGAGCTACAGTAGCTATTGCCCGAGCCCGGAATGAGGCGAACACAGATTTTCGTCTCGTCAACAACGCTCGAGCCGCATGAGCGAACCCCGAGCTGGAAGGGAAAATGTCTTTGCCATGTGTAATGTTTCCCTTCCGAAATCTCAGAAGCCGATAGGAAAGAAGCGCCGATTCAGAAGGAAAAATTGCCTCAGCTCACTGTGAGTTGCGTTCAGGGGCTCTTCTGAAAAAGAGGCAGCCTGACTGAAACCGTTGTTCCCTCGCCGACCTTGCTGGTCAAGTGCACTGTTCCTCCATGCAGTTCCGCACAGCGCTTTACCAACATCAAGCCAAGTCCGGTGCCGGGACGCCCGCCGACATTCGAGCCACGATGGAACGCTACGAATAGTTGTTGCTGATCTCCTTCAGGAATGCCGATGCCCCGATCCTGCACGACGCATCGCGCGTGATACCCATCTGGCTCAATGGCAAATCGCACGGTCGCGCCAGGCTCGGAATATTTCACGGCGTTGCTCAGAAGATTTGTCAAAATATGCCCAAGCAATCGTTCGTCAGCCCATGCTTTCTCCGGAACAGAATCCAAAGCCAGCTCAATGGTGCAACGGCGATTGGTGGCCGAAAGAATCTCATCCACCACGTGCCGGCAGAAGCAATTCAAATCGAGCAGCACGGGTTGAAATTCCAGTTTGCCGGCGTCGAGCCGGCTGAGCACCAGAATTTCTTCCATCATTCCGGCCATGCGGCGCGTGTTCGAGCTGATGGAGGCAAGCTGCGCGGAGCGTTCGACCGGTTGCATTCTGGCATAGAAATCAGAAAGCAGTTCAGCCGACGACTGGATGATGCCAAGAGGAGTGCGGAATTCGTGCGACACCATTGAAACGAAGTTGCTCTTAAGCTGGCTTAACTCCTTTTCCCGAGACAGGGCCTTGAGCATTTCCACTTCGGCGCTTTTGCGCTGGGAGATGTCCAGAACCAGCGAAAGCACATGCGGTTCATGGGCCACCGTAATAGTTTCGGCCGACAGCAGCACGGTCGCCAACTCGTTCCGGCGGTTGCGCCAGCGACACTCTCGCTGCCGGATCGAGCCGATGCTGCGCAAATCCCTCCAGGCCGCATCGCGCTCGGCGAGGTTGTCCCACATGCCCAATTCGCCTGAGGTTCGCCCCAGGACTTCGTCACGCGAGCAGCCAAGCCAATTCAGCAATGCGTCATTGGCAAGGACATATTTTTCGTCGCTGGTTCGGAAGATGCTGATGAAGACCGGGCTCGCCTGGAAAGCCGCGCTGAACCGCGCCTCGCTTTCGGTCAGCGCGTTTTGACCCCGTTTACGCTCGATGCCCAGCGCCAGGGAATCGGCCACCGAGCCAAGTGTCTTAAGCACGTCCTCAGGCAGCGGACGCCGGGCGAACATTGCGAGCACACCGAGCACACGATTCTCAATCAGCAGAGGATAACCGGCGAATGCGACCATCCCTTCGCTCGCGGCCCACGCCTGATCGCTCACCCGGGGATCCGATTGAACATGGTTGGTCAGCATCGGTCGTTTCTCCGCGGCGATCAGGCCGATTTTATATTCGCCCACTTTGACGCGGCCGTGCGGTCCGTCCAGATGCGTGTAACAGCCGGCGCTCGCCTCGAGTTCCAGGGTTTGAGTCGTCTCGTTCAACGTCCAAACCCTTGCGAAGGCCACTTCGAGATTCCGAACAACGAGTTCCGCGCATTGCTGCAGCATCGCTCGCAATCCGCCGGCAGCATTGAGCGCAACCGCTACGTCCACGATCAGCGAGGACATCCGGACGCGCTCGTTCAGCAATTCCTCCGCACGCTTCCGCTGTTCGACCTCCTTTTGCAACTCGTGGTTGGCCTCACGGAGCGCGTCCTCGGCTTGCTTCCGGCGCGTATTGTCTATGATGCTGGCGCGAATCAGGTTCTGGCCCTCTGCCGGGAGCCGGAGCAACCGAACTTCGGTGGGAATCAGGCGCCCATTGGGTTGCCGGTGG